>NZ_JAQKGP010000036.1:0-38715 GCF_027956525.1 Agrobacterium sp. ST15.13.013 | reverse complement strand
TATGGTGAAGTCACCGAAGATATTGCGACACCGGTTCTCGGTGAGATCCTGCCGGAGTATGCCGACGATATCTATAAGGTTGGTCGCGCTGTTCTGGAAAGCAACTTTGGCGACAAGAAGCCGATCATGCTCACGATCGAACTCGCATAACAAGCGTTCAGCCGGGGCGGTTTCTAACGCGAGCCGCCTCCCTTTGGCGACAAAAAATTGACTTGATTGGCTAAGCCTTTCTGTTAATATGTATAGACCAAACCGCAGGAAACATGCGGTAACAGGAGAACGGCGAAATGGCATTCTGGTTTGAATTCGACAAAATCAGTGACCTTCCGAACAATGCGGGACACAGCGTCCTGGATGACGGAAGTTCGTTCTGTTTCAGCCATGTAACCGACTTGACGACGCGTTTCTTTAGGGGCGGATTGGCGTGGCTATCTGGCATGCAACTGCCAAACATATCGCCCCGATGACGCTGAGCCTTAGCTCCTCCGAGGACAGATCCCAGCGGAAAAGAAGCGGCATTTGTATATGAGATGATGAGCCTCAAGCAACGGAGGCAAATCTCAAACCTGAAGTCAACTCAATGTTTGCGGTAGGGCACGGTGTCCGACGCAGAACGGTTTGTCTCGCGTTGCTGCGAGCCAAACCCCAACCAAGGGGAACTAACCATGAAATGGCAATTTGGGAAAGCCATCGTCGGTGGCGCAATGTTGGTCGCAGCTTGCGCGCTGAGTTCAGGAGCTCAGGCGCAACAAAAGGAGCTGATCGTCAGCGGTTTTGGCGGTGCCTATGACGAAGCAATGGCTGCGAGCGTGAAATCCTTCGAACAGGAAAACGACGTCAAGGTCACCATTGTTGCCGGGTCCGGCGCGAACAACATAGCCCGTGTCCGCAACAAGGAAGTCGACGTTATCGTTTCTGATCCGGTTTTCGCGCTTCGCATGGAAGCCGAGAAGGCGTTTGCGCCGCTCGATCCGAAGCTGGTTACCAACCTGAAGGACATTCACCCGAATGCGATCTACTCCGACGCGGTCGTCGCAGCGAATTTCGGCGCATATGTGCTCGCTTACAATCCTGCGGAGGTGAAGCCGCCGCAATCGTGGCATGATCTCGCGAAGCCGGAATACAAGGGCCGCATCGCGCTGCGCGGATTCCGGCCTGAAAATATCGATCTAATCACTCTCTTTGCGAAAGAGGCCGGCGGCGACGAGCGTCATCCCGACGCCGGCTTCGCCGAAATGGCCAAGATCGCTCAGAACATCGACGTCTGGGTGGACTCGCACGCCAACCATCTCGAACTGTATCGCAACGACCAGATCTCCATGAGCATGTGGACCGATGGCCGCATCGGCTGGGCGCGTGACACTGAAGGCGTAAAAATCCAGGGCGTCATTCCGAAGGAAGGATTTTTCCCGCTCGCCTCGACGCTTAGCGTCGTTGCCGGACGTCCGAACACCGAGTTGGCCGAGAAGCTGGTCAACCACTTACTGAGCCCCGCCTCGGGACTCAATATGGCCACTCGCCTTGGTTATTTCCCGACGAACCGCGAAGCTAAGCTGCCGCAGGAAGTCCAGGCAAAGATCATGATCACGCCAGACAACGTCAAGGATCTGAAAAGCGCCGACTGGAAGTACATCGTTTCGGTCTATGATCAATGGCAGCAGCGCTGGGAACGGGAAATTCAACGATAATGACCCAAAGTTTCGACATTGAACTGTCGCACTGCCGCAAGACGTACGGCGACATCAACGTTCTGGACGACGTCTCCCTTCAGGTCAAGAACGGTGAGTTCATCACCGTTCTCGGCCCAAGTGGTTGCGGCAAGACAACGACATTGCGTGTGATCGGGGGCTTCATCATTCCCGACAGCGGGCGTGTTTCGATCAGAGGCAGGGAGGTTACCAACCTGCCTCCCTACAAACGCAACATCGGCGTGGTCTTCCAAAACTACGCCCTGTGGCCCCACATGACTGTGGCAGAAATCCTCTCGTTCGGTCTTCGCATACGCAAGCTGCCCCGGGAAGAGATCGCGCGTCGTGTAGACCGTGCCCTCAGCATGGTGCAATTGACCGGCTTGAAGGATCGATATCCTCGTGAACTCAGTGGCGGGCAGCAGCAACGCGTCGCCATGGCACGAGCGCTTGCGATCGATCCTGAGGTGATCATTCTTGATGAGCCGCTGTCCAATCTGGATCGGCGCTTGCGGGAAGAACTCCGTATTGAATTGAAGCGACTGCAGCGGTCTCTTGGGGTGACGATGCTATTCGTCACGCACGATCAGGAGGAGGCGCTCTCCATGTCCGACCAAGTGGTGGTCATGCAATCCGGAAGGATTCAGCAAATCGCCGACCCGAGGACAGTCTATGAGCGCCCGGCGAACCGTTTTGTTGCCGGCTTTCTTGGTAGCGCAAATTTCCTGCCCGGAGAACTGGTGCAGAATTCCAAGGAGAGCAGGGCCGAAATCAAGCTCAGCAATGGCGCCGTCGTGACTGCGCATGCGCCGTCGGCCAGGGCGGTCGGAGAGAAGGTCACCGTTATTGTTCGGCCCGAGTGGCTGGTACTTGAACGGCAGGGCAGCAATCCGCCTGCAAATCAGCTCGAGGGCACGGTCGGCGATGTGATCTATGAAGGCTCTGCAATTCGATATGGGATCAAACTCACTCACGAACCTGAGGCGCCCGTTTTCCTGCAGGAACGGTCTAACGCCGATGTTTTGAAACCCGGAGACAAGGTCAGGATCAATGTCACTAACGCCGTCGTTGCCGCAGAGTGATGAACGCAGAGGACTTTGGGAGCGTGTGGTTGCGTGGTCTACCCAAGCGCCGCTGTTCCTGCCGTTCGCCTTCGTCATCTTGTTCTTTTTCGTTCCCATGTGCTGGCTCGTTGCGACGAGCATGTCCTCCCATGAGGTTGGCAGCGCGCCTGTATTTACAGGCACGCTAGAGCACTACGCGAGGTTCTGGACGGACCCCTTCTATCTCGAAACAGCGCTCTGGACGACCGTTAAGCTGTCGGTTTTGTCCACGGTGCTTGCTCTGATTATCGGGTATGTGCTGGCCTACTACATTGCCGAGCTCCCTGCTGACCGCAGAGGGTTTCTCACCAGCATGGTGGTTGTGTCCCTCTCTGTGAACATCGTTATCCGGATCTTTGGATTGAATGTTCTTCTAATGAGCGGCGGACTTATTGATAGCGCCCTGACCTTCATGGGGATGCCGAAGGTCCGCATCATGTATACCGAGCTTGGGGTTTTGATAGGGTTGGTTCAGATCGCCATCCCGTATGTCGTTTTGCCTCTTATCGGTGTCATAGCCGCGATCGACCCGGCCCTCAAAGAGGCGGCGGCAAGCGTGGGCGCCAACAAGTACAAGACCTTTTGGGCCGTAACCTTCCCGCTGTCGCTGCCCGGAGTCGTGGCGGGCACACTGATTGCGTTCACTTTGAACGCCGCAGCTTTTGCGATTCCGTCCCTCATGGGCGGCGGTCGGGTCAAAATGATGGGCATGATGGCCTACGAACAAGCCACCGTGCAGGGGAACTTCCCCTTCGCAGCGGCGATCGGCATAAGCCTGACGATTCTGAGCATCCTGATTACTGCAATCTATTTGTTTGCCATCAATCAAACATTCCGCACGGCGAGGAGAGCAGCATGAGCGCTACCACAACTGTCTCGACGGGGAAGGGCGTTTCGGCCAGGAAGGTGTGGTTGCCACTCCCCACAGGATTAGGTATTGCCGCTTTCTGCGCGTTCGTCACCGTCGTGGCGCCACTGTTTGTGGTCGCCGGCGCAGCTTTGAACGCGGAAGCCATGTTCTTTCCGCCCAAGCAATTGACGTTGCATTGGATGATTGCGGCTCTCACGGACAGAAGCTTCGTGAATGGCGCCCTCATCAGCTTTGCCGTCGCAGCAGTAGCAGCCACGGTCTCAACGATCTTCGCACTTCCGGTCGCGCTCCAATTGCGGAAAGCACCGCCCACGGTGGCGAAGGTCCTGACTTTGTCGTTCATGGGGCCGTTGCTCGTACCCTCGGTGATCTTTGCTCTGTCGTTGTATTCGGTGATGATCTACGCTTTCGGGGTGACGAACCTATTTGCGCTCGTCATCGGCCACGTGATGATCACCATGCCATACCCGGTACGAACGATCACAGCCGTTACCGAGAACCTCGACCCCGCGCTGGAGGATGCTGCAAGCAGTGTCGGCGCAAATCCGTGGCGTACGTTTGTGTCAGTAACGTTGCCGTTGATCAAACCTGGTGTGATCGCTGGCTTTCTCTTTGCTTTCATAACCTCGTGGAATGACTTCTCCATCTCGGTCTTCCTCACGCCGCGCGAACTGCAGCCACTGCCGATCAAAATCTATGAGTATCTCCTCTACCAATACAGGCCATTGATAGCCGCAGTTGCCACCTGGTCGGTGATTGGTTCGGCCATCGTCGTTCTCATAATCGACCGTCTGGTGGGGCTGAACGTCTTTACCGGTCGTCGCGGCTAGTACAGTAGATATGATCACATCTGAAATTTAATTTTAAGAAGGGGCGCTCGGCGCCCCTTTTTGCATGCCAGTTTATTCCCCGACGCCTCGAAATTACGCCAACGCAAAACAGGCGACCTTGCAAGGACAAGACCGCCAACTCGCCTCCGCGTGTCGATCAGCGGCGAACCAACTTCTGCATTGTGGTGAGGAAGCGTCGATTGATCTTGTCTCGGGCGACGTGGCGACCGGCTACCACTTGTCTGCGGCCTTGAACCCAAACGTTGTCGATCGCAACCCCATCTGCAAAGATCCAATGATCCAGGATCTCGTCATCTTCGAGATAGGGAACTTCTGTGAGATTGAGTGAAAGCATGTCGGCAGAATTGTGTACCTCAATGCCACTCTCCGCGTTCAGCGCCATGGCGCCGCCGCGGACGGCAGAGACGATAAGATTGCGACCCGTTGAGCCGCCCGGCGCTGCCAGGACGTTACGTGCTTGGAGTCGCAGTCGTTGTGAATATTCAAGTTGCCGCAGCTCTCCGTTCAGGGAAATGAGAACGTTCGAGTCGGAACCAATGCCGACACGGCCTCCTTGTTCGCAGAAAATTTGGCCTGGAAAAATACCGTCGCCAAGATTGGCCTCGGTAATCGGGCAAAGCCCAGCGATAGCGCCAGTCCGCGCCATTCTTGCCGTTTCGATTTCGGTCATATGAGTTGCGTGAATTAGGCACCAGCGCTGGTCCACAGGTGCATTGTCCAACAACCATTCAACAGGACGAGCAGAGGACCAGGCAATACAATCCGAAACTTCCTTCATCTGCTCGGCGATATGGATATGGATTGGCCCTCCGCCAGACATTGAGGTGACCGCAAGCAGTTCCTGCGGTATGACGGCTCTCAGGCTGTGTGGTGCGACACCAAGCTCGGCGCCGTCGATTTTCGCGACTAGAGATCGGCACGCAACCATTAGTCGTTCGAAGCTGTCGAGCGAATTGATAAATCGTCGTTGCCCCTCCACCGGTTCGAGTCCGCCGAAATCCGAGTGGGCGTAAAAGACAGGTAGCAGGGTCAAGTTTATTCCGGTGGCACTCGCGGCCGCTGCGACTCGTTCCGCCATTTCCGCAATGTTGGAGTAATGGTTTCCATCCGGGCTATGATGCAGGTAGTGAAACTCGCCGACACGGCTGAAACCTGCTTCAAGCATTTCCATGTAGAGCTGGGACGCAACAGCCTCGACATCGTCGGGGCTCATCGTCAAGGCGAACCGGTACATTACATTTCGCCAGCTCCAGAAGCTGTCATCTGACGGCCCGCGGGTCTCGGCCAGACCTGCCATTGCGCGCTGAAAGGCGTGGCTATGGAGATTGCCCATCGCAGGCAGAATGATTTGATGGTGTTCGTCGGATGGTGCAGGATCAGCATCGGTCGATACCGACGCGATGGTTCCGCTCTCGACCAACACCCTGACATTGTCGTGCCAGCCGCTCGGAAGAAGGGCCTTCCGTGCGAAAAGTGCTGAACTGTTCAATTCCTTCATAGCTTCCCTCTGATTTTTTGCGAAACGCAGGCAACTTTGGTGCTTGCAATTCCGTGTATTGGTATATACAAAATATCAGTAATGAAAGACAAATATAGAGCAACGGGGATCGAGATGTCAGTGGCAACGCCCGCATCCGATGAGGAAATCGTCGTTTGGAGGAACGCGCATCTGGCGACTGTCGCGGGAGATCGAGACGGCCTGGGTGTCGTAGAGGGTGGCGCGATAGTGGTCAGAGGTGACCGCATCGCATACGTCGGAACCGACGCAAATCTCCCGGCGTTGGCGAGAGGCGCGGTTCAAGTCGATTTGGAGGGCCGGTGGGTGACGCCGGCATTGATCGACTGCCATACGCACTTGGTATTCGGTGGCGACCGCGCACACGAATTCGAAATGCGACTCGCCGGTGCGTCGTGTGAGGAGATCGCACTGGCCGGTGGGGGAATTGCTTCTTCTGTAAACGCCACGAACAAATTTTCCGAGGATGAACTCGTTTTGCAAGATCTGCCTCGACTTGACGCCCTCATGGAAGAGAGACTGTCGACGGTCGAGATAAAGTCTGGCTACGGCCTCAACGTCGAAGCTGAATTGAAAATGCTGCGTGTGGCAAGGGGATTGGAGACGCTGAGACCGGTGCGCGTCGTGACCACTTATCTCGCCGCCCATGCGATCCCGTCAAGTTACAGAGGCAGGAATGGCGACTACATCAAGGATGTCGTCATCCCTGGACTCGAGCGGGGCAGGAGGGAAGGTCTCATCGATGCGGTGGATGGTTTTTGTGAAAATATCGCATTTTCGCCAGCGGAGATATCCAAGGTATTCGACAAGGCGACTGCGATAGGCCTTCCGGTAAAGTTGCACGCGGAGCAGCTATCCGATCTTGGAGGAGCAAAGCTAGCCGCGTCCTATCGAGCGCTCTCGGCAGATCATCTTGAGTGCCTCGATGAAGAAGGTGCCCAAGCGCTCGCTATGGCTGGTACGGTGGCTGTTCTTCTGCCAGGAGCATTCTATACACTCCGAGAAAAGCAGCTGCCGCCAGTGCAAGCGCTTCGCAATGCCGGCACGCCTATCGCTATCGCAACAGACTGCAATCCGGGCACTTCACCACGGACCTCGTTGCTGCTGACTATGAATATGGCAGCCACGTTGTTCGGCTTGACGGTCGACGAGTGCGTCGCTGGCGCGACAAGAGAGGCTGCACGTGCCCTTGGTCTCTTGCATGAAACTGGAACCCTCGAGGTCGGAAGGTCCGCTGATTTCGCGATCTGGAATATCGGACGGCCAGCTGAGCTGGTCTAGCGGATGGGCTTCAATCCCCTGCATGCGCGAATATTTAAGGGACGAGGACTGCGGCCGTGACTTTAAGTCATGTCCCTGGCGTTTCGAACCTGGCTGGTTCTTTCACCTCCATTCGCTAGTCGTAGAAGAGAAGAAATCATGAGTGTTTTTGAAGTTCGCCACGGCACCTCTCCGGTTATTCTAGCAATGCCCCATACCGGTACCGATGTTCCGAGCGAGATCTGGGAGCGGTTGAACGACAATGGCCGGCAGCTGATCGATACCGATTGGTATATACATAATCTGTACGATGGTCTTTTAGAGAAAGCCACAGTCGTTCGAGCGATGTTTCATCGCTACGTCATTGATGCCAACCGGGATCCGGAAGGGGCGAGTTTGTACCCTGGGCAGAACACCACTGGCCTTATCCCCAAAACGGACTTTGATGGTGAAGCCATCTGGAAATCCGGTGCGGAACCGACAGACGACGATATCGCTCAACGAGTCGCTACTTTCCACTCACCCTACCATACCGCCCTCCAATCAGAGATCGAGCGGGTGAAGGCAATTCACGGCTTGGCCATTGTCTATGACTGTCACTCAATCCGCTCGCACATTCCCTTCCTGTTCGAGGGAACGTTGCCCGACTTCAATATCGGGACCAATGACGGGCAGTCGTGTCATCCCGCAGTCGCGGCGGCCGTCGTTAACGTCGTTCGCAATGCTGATGGCTACACACGCACGTTGAACGGTCGGTTCAAGGGAGGGTGGACCACAAGGCATTACGGCACGCTCGAAAGCGGCGTCCACGCGATCCAAATGGAACTGGCGCAATCGACTCATCTTTCGGCAGAGGAACCGCCATTTTCCTATGACACCGCAAAAGCCGAGCGCATCCGCGCCCGTCTCAGGGACATTCTGACCAACCTCGAGCGCGCCGCATCCGAACTCAAGAAGTGAATATTGGGAGCCACTGACCATGACCAATCCTCGACACAATATCCGCGAAGTTCGCGCGCCACGCGGCTCGGAGCTCAACACCAAGAGCTGGATGACCGAAGCGCCGCTGCGCATGCTGATGAACAACCTCGATCCTGATGTGGCTGAAAACCCCCACGAGCTGGTGGTTTATGGCGGCATCGGCCGGGCGGCACGCACCTGGAACGACTTCGAAACGATTGCGGCGACGCTGAAGACGCTCAATGCGGATGAGACCCTGCTCGTTCAGTCGGGCAAGCCGGTCGGTGTCTTCCGGACCCACAAGGATGCGCCGCGCGTCCTGATCGCCAACTCGAACCTCGTGCCGCACTGGGCAACCTGGGACCATTTCAACGAGCTGGATAAGAAGGGCCTTGCCATGTACGGCCAGATGACGGCCGGCTCGTGGATCTATATCGGCACGCAGGGCATCGTGCAGGGCACCTACGAAACCTTCGTCGAGGCCGGCCGCCAGCATTACGGCGGCAATCTCAAAGGCAAATGGATCCTGACCGGCGGTCTCGGCGGCATGGGCGGCGCCCAGCCGCTCGCCGCCGTCATGGCAGGTGCCTGCTGCCTGGCCGTCGAAAGCGATGAGACCCGCATCGATTTCCGTCTTCGCACCCGCTATGTCGACGAGAAGGCAAGGACGCTCGACGAGGCCCTCGAGATGATCCAGCGCTGGACCAAAGCCGGCGAGGCAAAATCCGTCGGCCTGCTGGGCAATGCCGCGGAAATTTTCCCCGAGCTCGTGCGGCGTATGGAGGCCGGTGGTCCACGCCCCGACATCGTCACCGATCAGACCTCGGCCCATGATCCGCTCAACGGTTATCTGCCAATCGGCTGGACCGTTGCCCAGCACAAGGCCAAGCGCGAAAGCGACCCGAAGACCGTCGAGGCTGCCGCCCGCGCCTCGATGAAAGTCCATGTCGAAGCCATGGTTGCCTTCTGGGATGCCGGGGTGCCGACGCTCGACTACGGCAACAACATCCGCCAGGTCGCAAAGGAGGAAGGTCTTGAGAACGCCTTCGCCTTCCCGGGTTTCGTTCCGGCCTATATCCGCCCGCTCTTCTGCCGCGGCATCGGTCCGTTCCGCTGGGCCGCCCTTTCCGGCGATCCGGAGGACATCTACAAGACCGACGCCAAGGTCAAGGACCTGCTGCCCGACAACAGGCACCTGCACAACTGGCTTGACATGGCCCGCGAACGCATCGCCTTCCAGGGCCTGCCGGCTCGCATCTGCTGGGTCGGCCTCGCCGACCGTCATCGCCTGGCGCTGGCCTTCAATGAGATGGTCAAGAACGGCGAGCTTTCGGCACCCGTGGTCATCGGTCGCGACCATCTCGACTCCGGATCGGTCGCCTCGCCCAACCGCGAGACCGAAGCGATGAAGGACGGCTCTGACGCCGTCTCCGACTGGCCGCTGCTCAACGCACTGCTCAACACCGCATCGGGGGCTACCTGGGTGTCGCTACACCATGGCGGCGGCGTTGGCATGGGCTTTAGCCAGCATTCGGGCGTTGTCATCTGCGCCGACGGCTCCGACGATGCCGCCAAGCGGCTGGAGCGCGTTCTCTGGAACGACCCGGCGACCGGAGTCATGCGCCACGCCGATGCGGGCTACGAGATCGCCATCGACTGCGCCAAGGACAAAGGCCTGCGTCTGCCGGGCATTCTCGGGAACTGAAGCAAATGCGCGTTCTGCGTTCCGCGCAGTACAAGCGCACGATGTGGAAGAACGGCAAGGGAGAGACGGTGGAGATCGCCGTCTCCCCTCCGGATGCGTCGGTCGACGATTTCGACTGGCGCATCAGCACCGCGACGGTCGCTCTCGATGGGCCTTTCTCGACATTCGATGAAGTCGATCGGACGTTGAGCGTGCTGACGGGGGAGGGGATAGAACTCGCGATTGCCGGGGAGCCCGCCACCGTCTGCTCTCAGAATAGTCCGCCTTTTACCTTTCGAGCGGACGTCCCGACCACCGCTCGACTGGTGGATGGCCCTATCAGCGACCTCAATGTCATGAGCCGGAGGGGACGCTTCGGTCATCGCGTTGCGAGGTGCAGGCTTGATGGCGAATTGGAGGTCGGATCGGATGTCGCGGTGGTGTTCGTCATCGTGATGTCCGGCTGCGCGCTAAAGAATTCCGGGGAGCGACTGGAAAGCCTCGATGCCCTTCACCTGGATCGCGCCGAAAAAGTCGTTCTTCGGGCAAACGGCCCGACGACGGCGTTCGTCGTCGAGTTGCTGCCACTTTGAACGGGAAAATGAACACCCTGAGGATACCAAGTTGAACAGGCAAAATATCGAGAACAGGCAAGCCGAGGCGGTCAACCTGGTTGAGAACTACGGGCCGATTGGCATTCGTTCTGTCGCTGCCGCATGTGCAGCGAGGCCTCCTCAAAAAGAACTGGATGAGTCGTCGTCAATCGAGTTTCCAGCGGTGCGCGCCCGCTGGCTCGGTGACGGGGATGATTGAGTTTGAAGGTCGGCGATGTGGTCATGGAGTTTGTGTTGCCCGGTCCATTAGAACTAGCATGCCTTCGGTGGCTGTCTCGCGGCAAAACGCTCGCCGAAATCGCTCTGCTTCAAGGCAAAACCGTCTCTGAAATTGCGCATCATGTCGAACGCGCGCTTGCCGCGCTTAACGCAAAATCGGCACAGGAAGCACTCGCAAAAGCTCACCTTTCGAACGGCAACTGATCTGAAACAGAGGCTCGTTCGGTTGGCCTGCATCAGGAGTGTTTTCCCCTCGTAGGGCGAAACTACATGTCGACGGATTTCAATGCTGAGCTCCATGCCCGGCCGTCTATCTACTTCACCGGTCCGGCCTTCGTTGAGCATGTTGCGGTCATGCGCTCCGGTCCGATTACGCAGGATGGTGCGCGCGGCATATCCACCGACCCGTGTCACAGTGAGAATTTGCGCACGCAGGTGGAACATCATACGGAATTCGTCACCGTACGCGCGTGTCGAAAATCAGCGAGGAGGCGGCGTCCTGGCCCACTTCCAGTCTCAGCCTTTCCGAAATCGCGGCTTTAGTGGACATAAGCTCGCCGCAGCTTATCTGTCGGATCGGCATCCTGATACTGGGTACTGCCCCAAAGGAACTCGGGCCTGTGCTGTCGAGTCTCGGGTTTCGCGATACCGCAGCGTCGTCGATCGGCGGCGGTGCGGCGCAGGTGTGTTCGGATTTCCGCGTTCAGCCGGACCAAACGAGCCGCGTCCTTCTCTTCAACAAGGACCTGAACGCCTACAGAAAGGTGCGGTGGAAAATGCCAACAAGCGCATTCGCCGCTTCATGCCAGGTGATACCGATCTTGCAGCCGTCTCTCAGCGCGACCTGACCCACCTTGCCCGCCATCTCAAGGATCAACCGCGAAAATGCCTCGGATAAAAAACCCCAGCAGAAGTGTTCATGGCACATTTGCAGGAAGAGGGGTGATCCCCTACCCTAGACGCCGGCATGATGCACTTGGGTTAGCTTTTCCAAAACAATCCGTGATTTTGCATCTGGTTAAACTGGTCCAGGATGTTTAGTGACACCTGGCCCGGCCGTATACGAGCCTTCATCCGTGAGACATATCAACCACGACGTCCAAAGCTGGAAATATTAAAGGTCACCGGTGCTGAACCGCGGTATCGGAAAACGCTTGGGCGATGAGGAAAAGCGAGCGAACTCCGATTGTTTTATCCAGTGACCAAATCGGCGCGCTGGTACGAGGAAAGCATCGTTTGAACGATACGCATGCCATCGGACTTCAGGTCAAACCTCGAATCATCCTCCAGCCAGGTCTGAAACGTTCCTCGCATTGCAAACCAAAAGGTATATGCCGCAGTGTCGGAGGTCCAAGGAGCTAGTAATTCCTTTCTCGTCTCTGCGGATCCGAAAACGCTCCCTAACGTAGCCCGCACTTCCTGCTGAAACTTGCGGTCTTCATTATGGAAGGCCACTGTATCGGAGACTTTCTTATCATAGATCTGGAAAATCCGCCTGCAGTTTTCATTGTCAGCAAAGTGGTTAATGGCTGATGTGGCAAACTCGGCGACTGCCTTTAATGGCTCCTCAACCATCCCTGCGTCGTGAAGGCTGCCGAGCTTTCTTGCCTGCCAGCATAACTCATCGCGCAAGGCCAGTAGAATGTGCATTTTTTGTCCGAAATGCCACTGGATGGCGCCGGTTGTTACGGCCGCTTCGGCGGCAATTTCCTGCAAGGAGGCTTCATCGTATCCTTTTTCGATAAACACAGCCTCGGCAGAGCGTAAAATCCGCCTCCGGGTAGCTGCAGCCTCATCCGACGTCCTTCTCATGCATCGCCCCCCTGTGGCCTATCGCATCAGTCCTCTTGATGAACGTTTTTCAGCCCGACATTCCGCGAGA
The DNA here is from genome assembly GCF_027956525.1 of Agrobacterium sp. ST15.13.013. Lineage (NCBI taxonomy): Bacteria > Pseudomonadati > Pseudomonadota > Alphaproteobacteria > Hyphomicrobiales > Rhizobiaceae > Agrobacterium > Agrobacterium sp. ST15.13.013. The sequence continues at coordinate 26,067 of NZ_JAQKGP010000036.1, read as the reverse complement.
AACAAGAAATATGAAATCGGCTACGGTTTGCCACAGCAATTTCGTTACAAAATAAACAGAGCCAACACAGGGGGGACCAGCGCTCGTAGTGCCATCTCGCTTTTTGGACAACACGTTTCAGGTAACCTGCAAAGCGCGCAGTTAGCGTCGGAGTAGCCTAAAATCGCTCTCTTCTGAACGTAACTTTCAAGTGGCACTATCTTTTGCCATGGCAGAAATGAGCACCTCGGCGTCCTCTTCGACGAGGAGGATGTTGCGATGACTTGCTGTCAAGAATGCTTCGCCAACAATATGATCAAGAAAGGAATCTAGCCTTTTGTAAAAGCCCGCTACGTCCAGCAGTGCACAGGGCTTATTGTGGTAACCCAACTGAGCCCATGTCCATACTTCGAACAGCTCTTCGAGGGTTCCCAATCCTCCTGGTAAAGCGATAAAACCATCCGGCAGCGTCGTCATCAGCGCTTTGCGCTCGTGCATGGTCTCGACAACGCGTAGATCAGCAAGATCGGTGTGTGCGATCTCCTTCTCGGCCAGCGCGCGGGGAATGACGCCGATAACCTCTCCGCCATCGCTTCGGGCCGCGTCCGCAATAGCACCCATTAAACCAATCGAAGCGCCGCCGTACACCAATCCGATGCCCGATCTCGCCAGAGCTTTGCCAAGTTGGTTTGCTGCGCTCACATAGGCCGGATTTTGGCCGTTGCTTGAACCCGCAAAGACGCAATATCTCAAACGCTCCTCCAATTGAGAAAACGAACTTCTTGAAGGCCAGCTATTTCCCGAATTGAGAAACTCCCTACGAGCTCCACGCCCGGGAGCGGCTTAGCTAAGAAACCTTAAGTTGAACGTCAATCTTCGTTCTGGCAGCTTTTGGTAGCCGCCGCTCCTCCGCTACGGGCCATTGCGATGGGTTCGCACCAAGTGGTGCGAGCAGGTCGACTTGTGCACGACACCATGGTGACACCAACAAGCGCTCAGCCTGTACGCTTTCGAAAAACCATTGCCAATGCACCCATTCCCACGCTGACACCTCATTCAAATCGGGGTTGACGCCGGAGGTTTTGCAATGTGCAGCGAATACGGGGCACAACTCGTTTTCGGTGATCCCATTCGTCATTGAAGCGCGATAGGAAAATTCCGGCAGCACAAGACGAATGTCGTCTGCACGTATCCGCAATTCCTCGTGACCCCGGCGCTCGATAGCCTCGGTCAACGGTTCGCCAGGTTGCGGGTGTCCACAGCAACTGTTGGAAAGAACACCGGGCCAGGTGATCTTATCAGATGCCCGGCGCGTCACTAGCAGCTTGTTGTCACCGTTGAAAATGTAGACCGAAAAGGCCAAATGCAGTGGGGTATCGGAATGATGAATCTCGGATTTTGGAGCAGTGCCGGTGGCCTCCCCGAGTTCGTTGCACAATATGACCATTCAGGCGATTGATTGGCCGGTAGGGTCATCACAAATCTCTTCGTTTCGCGACGTTAACTTCCGACACTCAGTTAGCGTTTGATGCCACCCGAGGAGTGAGGCGAACGTTTCCGCCCTCCTGCCAATCAGGGAAGTCGCGCTCCTGCCACTGCGCATGATCAAAATATTCGTCGGCGATGGCCGAGATCAGCGCCTGCTGTCGCGTCAAATCGAGACGCAACAAATCGCGAATCCCGATATCATGTTCCTTGGCGAACCGGATTGCGCAGCGATACCCGTCGATGTCCTCCAGTATCGGCCGGAGCGCCTCCTGCTTCCAGAGATCCGTCAGTTCCTGCAGCAGAGATCGGCGCTCGTCCTTGACAGCAAACATTTCCGTCACCCGGCGTCTTGCTCGCGGCAGGAAAACATCTGGAGCCGCAAGACGAAGTCGCCTTACATGCCATCTAAAATCGGCTTCCCAATAAGTGTCCGTGGCCATACAGTTCAGAAGGGAAATCGAACCGCCTTCGAGGATGAGACCAGGAGAGGTCCGGCGATTCTCTACTTCTGAGATGAGCTGACGATGAGCCGCCTCTGCATCGATCACACCCTCAGCGAGTGGGCGCGAATCCAGGTAGATTCGCTCGGTGGATTGCAGTTCCGATTCCAAAGGACGTCCACTGCCGGTAGCGATTTGGGGGCAGCATTGTACCCGATCGAGCGCTATTACCGGCCAACCCGTTTCTCGGGCCACTTGTACTGCCAAGTCGGTTTTTCCGCTACAGGTGGGTCCATAGATAAGATAGATAAGCATGTGCATCTCGCTTCTTTCAAAACCAGCGGGGGTGACGCGACACGGTCTCATGATCAAGACGCTTCATTCGGCATTGGCTGCGCCGCGCGCATTGCAAAAAGAACAAACGTCGAAGTAAAAGTGCTAACGCTTTCGACGTATGATAGTATTGGTTCGTAGAATAACTTTATCAAACCGCATTCAGAATTTGCAATATGAGGGAAAACATTAAATTTGTGCTTTAATAATTTATGAGTACTGATATTTATGTCGAAATTCAAATTCCCGCCTTTGACAGTTTGGTTTCATTTGACATCAATTCGCGTGCTACGGCTCCTGGCGGCAGAGCCGCGCTTGATGAATAGGTACACGTGTGCTTTTTCCGGAATGACGGCAGCGCGGTTGTGATTGGCCAGGAGCTGGCGAATGAGCATGGAACCAGCACCGGCCTGAGTTCAGTTTAGCGTCAAGTTCAGGATTGACGGGGAGAGCTAAAAGCACATTGGCGGGCGATAGTCCGCTTTGAGGCGGCGCCAGGCAAACAGATGCAAATCGGCCGTCTGCGCGACGAACGGCCTACTGCTTTCGATGTTGACGGGATCGTTATAGCACTTTCTTTTAGAACTCCTGCTTTGCCGCCTTCGGCATAAGGGAGTTCGGATATTGACGAGTGCTTCGGCGACGACAGCAGCATCCCTGCCTGGTCGCTTTCCGTTTCGTGTCGCCGAGCGTGCGGATCGCGCGATGACATCGCCAGTGACGGCATGACCTCAAAGAACAGGCTGCCAAAGCCTAGTTTAGCCGGGCAACTCAGCAAAATACCGCCATGGTCGAGGAAAACAATGCCCCGAACCCGACGCTTGCCGGGGAAGTAGCTCGGCCTCGCAAGCTGATCAGCCGTTTCCACTTCGGCAGGCCATACGTCGGCCGGTCTCTGATGGAATTGGTCACCGAACCGGCACATCGCATCGCCGTCCGCCGGATCCCAGCAATCCTCGCCAATGCTTTCTCCGGCAACGGAACCTCAAGCAGATCTGGAAAGAGTTCCGAAAAGGTGATCGACGTTCTCGCGACAGAGAACGGATACAGGGACAGCGAGTGGAAGAGGGTGCGCGTTACGCACCCTCTTTTACTTAGAGTCCACGTCCATCCCCGCGGACGCGGATGCGCTCGTCAAAATCCCGTGTCAGCCGATCCACGTCATTTGCCGCCTTCGGCGAAGTCTGTTTTGGTGCTGCATTACTCTCTTGGACACTCTGCCTCAGACTACCTGTAGTTTCGTGCCCTTCTTTCGAGACTACATCAAGTTCTTGGGGCTTCTCGCGATTGGTTTTTATCCGATCGGGCAACCGAATGATCGAGGTCTCGCCAACGATAGTAGCTTGAACCTGGGGTATTTCGGGCGCTTCGGTGCGCTCAATCGGCTTGACCTCGCCACGTGCCGCGACAACTTCCTGGCGTTTTGCAATCCGATCGATGGCGGCTGTGTAGTCCGGCAAGGCTGGGAATTTGTCCTGGTAGAGCTCGCTGCCCGGCTTTCCCAGTTGCCTGGCCAAGATGTCCCTGTCGGCGGTGTCCTTGAGCGAAGTGAAAAGCTGCGTCCGCTCGTCGGCCTTGCTCAGCAAAGCGCTATTGGCGTTGATGCCATGGGCAGCGTCGTTCAAGAGATAGATTTGGTCAACACGTTTGCCGTCATCATGTCGCGTAAGTTCATAGGCGGAGCCGATGACCGTCATCGGGCCTTCGATTTTGTAGCCCTTGACGCCCCTGTCACCCGGCTCGCCGGTGCTGGCCTCGAAGGTCTTGCTCTGACTGCTGCCATCGGGTTTGAAGGTAACGGATTTGCCTTCGATCTTTTCGATCCGGCCGGCTTCACCGGCAATGAGATTCCTGTAGCTGCTGGTGACGCTGAGCCTGTCGCCGACCCTGAAACGGATATCCTTGTTGTTGAACGCCTTGAAGCTGACAGGGTCGCCACTCAGGCGACCGGATGCAAGGCCCTGTTTTTCGATCTCCTTGGCCAGCGCATCTACATCAACGCGCCGATTGGCATAGAGCATGCGGACCTTTTCGGGATCTGCCTTGATATCCCTTTCGTAAGCATCCGCCATTGCTTTCAGCGCCGACCCGGCGTCCGCCTTCTCGACAAGGGAGCCGGTTGCGGCGAGCGTTTCCACGAGCTTCTTGTGATCGCCAGCCTGCAGGGCTTCCACAATGGAAGTCTGCGAAAAATGACGCTCGCTGCCTGCAGAGTCAGCGCCTTGCATTTTCTGGTCATTCGAAGCCATATTTTTTTCTCCTGAGTCTTTGGTCGATCGTTTCTCTGAGACGTTTGAGGGGGCGTTCGTTGACGACAATTCCCAATTTGATCCCGGATCATCTTCCCGGTGCGGTATTGGACCCACTCGGCCATCAGTACCGATGATATGATCGACGTCCGCATACGTCGGTTGAACTGTGTTGGTGACCGAGGTTGCCAGTTTCAATCGTTCGAACAGGGAAGTGATATCTTCAACTTCCTCGGCAGAACTAACTGAGTGACGGGCCATTTTTTTGCGAGAATCGATTTCTTCCTTTGCCGCCGCTCGTTTCCGTTTCTCGATCGCTATCCCCAGGTTTGTTACCGTTGCGATCGTGACTTGGTGGCTTTCGTGGGCTGAGGTGTTAGCCGTCGATTCCGACCCGCAGAATTCCGGTTGCATTTGCTCTTCAGTCGTGATGACAGAAGACTGGAAAACTTCGAAGTCAATGGCGCTCGGGTAAAGGTCCGCGCTTTCCGGCATTTCCACATCCGATGTGGATGGTTCGTGCAGCTGGTTCTCCCCGAAGGAGCTTTCTTGTCTGCCTTGGAAGGAAAGCGGCGTCGTTGGAGAGATTTCCATCTGGTCGAGCGGCCTTAGCAAGTGCGCGTTCGAAACCGACGAGCGCTCTTGGAAGGCAGCAGGTTCGAGCGCTGGGAATTGAATGGAATTATTTGGCGCGCTTTGCTGAGTGAGCTTTGCACTGAGAGCCTCAACATTGTTTGCCACGAGGGGAGAAGCAATGACGTCGAGACGACTGCGATGCCTCGTCAGGCCGACATAGGTCAGCTTATCTGAAAGAGCACCATCACAGAGGAGAATGGCGTGATCAACTGTGGCCCCCTGACTCTTATAAATTGTAGCAGCATAGCCGTAGGTAAAACCCTTAAACTCGCTATCGGTCCAAGTGACGGTTCGTCCAGATCCGTCTAACCTTGCAGTAATGCGAACCCCAGCAGATGTGCCATTCTCAGCTCGGGAAGCTTCTGTGCTATTAAGTCCGACTACAGTTGCAAAAGTACCATTGCGGATGTCCGCTTGCAGACGGTTTTCGCTGAATATAATCCTGTCTCCCAAGACGAGATTAATCCTTTGCTGAACGCGTCTCGACGAACCCTCATCTATTCCAGATTCCGAACTTCCACTATCTATTACGCTTGACCACACACTCATTTGCTGGTCTTGCAATCCGGATTTGTCAACAAACCTCTGATGAAGAGCGATATTGGCGCGATTAACGCTCCTGTTGGAGTGTGCCATCACAAGACGATCATACACCGGATATCGGTCGCAAACTCTATTCATCTCCTCCAGCATGCGGTCAGTGATCTGGTCTGACGCCCTGACGTTTGAGCCGCTAGGAGGAGCATATACGAAATGGACGAGGCCCATTTGTTCGAGCGCTGTGAGATAGTGCCCGACGGCGCTCTTGGCATCGCGTCGTATGTCACGTCCGAGCTTTTCTGTTTCTATTCGCGACCGCGCGTCGAGCTGTCGAAGCGGCTGGACGAGTTCATAGCAGCCGGCTTGCTCCATAATAATCGGAAGCAGATCACCAGGTCCAACAGGGGGCAGTTGCCGATCGTCTCCCACACATATCAGTTTCGGCCTTTCGGTTGGGTGATAGGAAGTGGCATTTGCAACTGTCTCGATTAGTTGCGCGATCTCCTGCGTCTTGGCCATCGACATTTCGTCGATCACGACGATGGTATTTTTTCCGATGGTGCGGTCTTTCGCCTTGAAAGTCGTCGCGACGTCGCGAAGACCTTTCTCACGAAGCTCCTGGGCCGCCCGGTTGGTGGGTACGAAGGCAATCAACTTTATTTTCTCGGTCGGGAGCGCTTCCTCGTTGAACCTGTCCACCGCTTCGTTCAGGGCTCCAAGTACACTTGTTTTTGCGGAACCCGCTACGCCCACCATAGTGGAAGCTCGATTTCGCCTAGACAGATAATGTAATGCTCCTCTGAGCTCCGGTGTGAAAATGCCTCTATCGGCGACCATATCAACAATGGTTCCCGGAACGCCGAAGCTTTCTTCTGCGGAAAGATTGGTGACATGACGTACAGTATTCTGTTCCGCAGCTCTCAGCTCTGTAGAGGTGTAGAGAGGTTGGCCATCTGGAGAATCAAGCCGGGTCAGTTTGTCGCTTGCGACGACCTGTTGGAATAGCAGGTCGATTTCTTGTACCGGCCGTTTGTAGTGCGTGAGTGCCCGAGCCGCCGAAATCTTAAGTTGGTCTTGTCCGAAGCACGCATTGCGATTTGCGGCGTGGTTTACGACCCATTCCACAATATTGCTCTCGTCCAGCAGGTTACTGAACTGGCGAAGATCTGTCTGGAAGCGCGTAGGGACAGACGTGTCAACAGCAGCCATTCCGGGATCGGACATTACAATGTCGTCGGTTGGCATGCTTGCCACTCCTATTCCCCTCGCTTTCCAATCGTGTGTGATCAGCCAGCCAGGATGGAAAGTTCGGTAACGGTGCTGATTTCAAAACTCAATGAGCATCCGGTGCGGTCTCAAAGCCATTGAGGGGACATGGTGTTCATCAAAACCTAGAAGTCAGTTAGATGGCCCGCGTGGCTCCAAGTATATCTGAGGAAGAATTGAATTCCTTAAGCTCAGATGAGCAATCTTTCTATGGTGGATCGATTGCGAGGACTATAACTTGATATCAGGAACGCTTCTACACATGAAAAATTCAAAATCGCTACAAATGAAACTTTGGAAATGTTTACCTTTAAGGGTTACGGTTTGCAGTTTGTAATCATTAACGTTGGGTCGCTGGTTCGATCGAGCCTGTTCGTTGAAACGCGACTTTCATGCCTTTAGGCGAAGCGCGACAACAGTCCGCCGACGTCTGCGTGCTGAACCGTATGCTTCGAGATCTTCTCACCGCCACCTACCGACAATGATGTGACCAACCATGTCGCTCGGCTTAACTCAAGGAACACGAATATTGCACCTCTGTGCGGATTTCGGTCTTATTGTCGTAATGACTCTGGGAAGCTTCATGATCGTCTCCTGGAGCTTGATTGCACCCCGTGCGACCACACTCTCGCAGAGCGCTGGGCGCAGTTCACGCCTGCGGAAGTCCAGAGTGGCGTCAAGCTGGCGAGCGAAACCGGTCAGGTGCTGAAGACCATCGAAGGCTATATCGTCACGGTAAATCATGACGCGGACTCGAGCGCGACGTCGGCACGCGAACAGTCGGTCCGCCTTGCCGAGGTCAATACGGCAGTCAACCTGATAGACCAAATCATCAGCAGAATGCAGCGATGGCAAAGCGAGCAACGCGGCGAGCGCCTCGCGCGCGGGGTGAGGCCGCACGGCTTTGCGATCTCGTCGGCCGGTCGGACCTCTCGCCCGGTTTGCCTCCCCAGCACCGCGGATGGCGTCGGGTGTGACCAAGGCCATTGCCGACAAAGCTGCCGTCAAGCAGGTGGCTAGGCAAGAGTTCCGAGTTGCCCTCCCCGATCCGAACGGTGAACCTTTCGCACTCGGGGTGATTCCAAGAGGCTCGCCCACCGAACGAGAGGGGAGCGTCAGGACAGCCCTCGGTGATCGCGCCTCAGGCTTCATTCTTGCCCAGGGTTCGAAGAGATTTTTGCCGAACTCTCGGCACCCTCCTTAAGCGCCACACCGCTCAACTGCAAGCGCAGCGCCTCCCGGACGATCCAGGCGATCTTATCCGCGGCAATCTCGTAGCCGAGCCCGTCGGCGTGAATATTCGAAATGCAGTTACGCTCGCTGTCGCGCCGTCCTGCCTGGGGGCGGAAGGTGATGTAGGCACCCAGACTGTCAGGCACGCTTAACCCCGGTCTCTCGCCGATCAGGACGATTGCAACCTCCGCACCGAACGCCGCCGCCGCCTCGTCGCCGAATGCTACCCGCGCCTGTTCGCCCAAAATCACCGGGGCGACACTGAAGCCGCCAAGACGCTTCATGCATGCCTTGAAAAGCGGAACGGCATGACGCTCGACCGCCGAGGCGGAAAGCCCGTCCGCGATGACGAACGCGATGTCATGGCTATCCCCTGGCATTGGAAGATCGGCTGCAAGCGGCTGGCGACCCAGATCCGGGCGCGACAAGTAGATGGTACGATCCGTGGCGCAGGACCTGATCCGGATCGTTGATACCGGTGCAAGCTGCTTGGCGAGGGCGACAAAATCCACTTGACCGTGCACGGCGTCCCTGGCCTTCGCATGGGCCAGCTGGAAATCCAGAATTGCCGAGGTCGGCAACGCGTCGCCCGCTCTACCGAGTCCAATCCGGGCGCGTGTCGAATGGCGGAAGCGCTCAAACGGGTCTCGACCCCAACTCATGCGGACACCCCGTAGCTCAAGAGATTGCGAGAGAATTGGCCCGAGGCGCTGGCGGGCGCCAGCCGGCCCGAGTGATCAAGCATGCCCATGCGATTGAGCCAAGCCTCAAATTCGGGCGCCGGCGGACGATTGAACTGATGCCTGAGGCCGACAATATCGTGATAAGACAGGCTCTGGTAGTTAAGCATGACGTCATCAGCGCCGGGCACGGCAATCATGAAACTGACGCCCGCGACAGTCAATAGCACCATCAGATTGTCCATGTCGTCCTGGTCTGCCTCGGCATGGTTGGTATAGCAGACATCGACCCCCATCGGCACACCGAGCAGTTTTCCGCAGAAATGATCCTCTAGCCCGGCGCGAATGATCTGTTTGGCGTCGAACAGATATTCCGGTCCGATGAAACCGACCACGGTGTTGACGAGCAGCGGGCGGAGTTCACGTGCGACTGCGTAAGCCCGCACCTCGACCGTCTGTTCATCCACGCCGTGATGTGCATCTGCCGAAAGAGCGCTGCCCTGACCGGTCTCCAGATACATCACGTTGTTTCCGACGCTGCCGCGCTTCATCGACAGCGCGGCGTCATTGCCTTCCCTGAGAACGGCGAGATCGACGCCGAAACCATTGTTGGCAGCCTCAGTGCCGGCAATCGACTGGAACACAAGATCGAGCGGCGCCCCGGCCTCGATCGCCTTGATGGAAGTGGTGACATGAGTCAGCACGCAGGATTGGGTGGGAATCTCGAACCGCTCGCGCAGCCGGTCGAAAAGGACCATCAACCTGGTGCAGGCATCGAGGTTGTCGGTGGCGGGATTTATGCCGATCACCGCATCGCCGATTCCGTAGAGAAGGCCGTCGAGTGTCGAACCGGCGACGCCTTCTGGATCGTCGGTCGGGTGGTTGGGCTGGAGCCGGCTCGACAGCCTGCCCGGCAGGCCGATGGTGGAGCGGAAGGCAGTGACCACGTTACATTTACCGGCAACGGTGATCAGATCGTGATTGCGCATGATCTTGGAGACCGCCGCGACCATTTCCGGCGTGAGGCCCGTCGCAAGTGCTGCCAGCCTTTCGGTTGTCGCGTCGTAGGAGAGAAGCCAATTGCGAAACTCGCCGACCGTCATATGTGAAACTGGCGCGAAGGCAATTGGGTCGTGGCGATCGATGATCAACCGGCTGACCTCGTCGACTTCGTAGGGGATCAACAGATCCTCCAGGAATGTCTTGAGCGGCATGTCGGCAAGCAGGCAGCGGGCAGCGACCCGCCGCTCGTTGCTTGACGCTGCAACCCCCGCAAGCACATCGCCTGACTTGAGTGGCGAGGCACAGGCCATGACCGATTTCAGGTCGGCGAAGACATGGCGCTCGCGTCCAAGTATGATCGAATACATTTTATCTCCGCTCGTGGGTATCAGGCAGCCCATTTCTTGCGCAAGGGCGAAGCTACCTTCAAGATTGTAAGTCCAGCCCGAACTGGGCAGTGCGGGCGCCATGCCTCCTGAAAGCTATGCACGATCCATGCCACTCCTGGCTTGGGCGCGCGCGGTCCATTCATCGAAGGGCTTGTGCTCCTAAGGTGCCTCCGGACGATGCAAGCCGTGACCGAAGCATTTCGGATCCGCCATGGATCATGAGGCGTTCGGAACTCGATTGCCCGAGGCGGCTTCAACTGACCGTTTGCCCGGCCTTCACTGTCGAGGCTGCCTTTCCAATGAGCCTGGAGAGATAGCTGCCAACCGCAGCTTGGTCATCCGCGGCCACCAGGAGGTCATTTCTCACCTCTATCATGACATTTGGAATACCGTTCGCGATGCCGTGCTCGACGAGCGTGTGCGTGACCCCATCGGCTGGACCGTATGGCTGGTTGCGCATGACGACATACTTGCGATCGGCCCCTTCGAATTCCGCGAGAATTGCATCTGCGAGCGTCGTGTCGCTGTCGTGCAATATCCCGATCTCGACCTCGCGCTTCTTGCCGAAATAGACGGGGGTGAAACTATGGACTGTGACGAGCATCGTCCCGCGCCCCTGGGCCTTGCGAGAGGCGAGAATTTCGGACAGTCCATCACGAAAGGGTAGATAAATCTCGTTGATCCGCGTCAGGCGATCTGCTTCCGGCATGCTCTGATTTCCCGGAACGTCATAGATCTCGCTTTTGCCAACAATTGCAGACACTGCCTCCGGCGGGCGATTGCAGTCGTAAACGAGCCGCGAAAAGCGCTGGTAATAGAGGACCGCATCGAGAGATGACGAAAGATATCGTGCGAGTTCCAGGGCGCCCGGATCCCAGGCGATATGACTTGAACGCGCAGACGCATCAAGGCCGAGGTCGCCGAGTGAAGGCGGGATCAGGTGTGAAGCATGCTCGCATACGATTACAAACTTGCCGAGCGCGGCCTTGTTTTCGATCGCGATTGCAGACTCGCCAGGGGCGAGCAACGACAATTTACCCATAACAGTCTCCGTTGATATCCACACAATAACAACGAAAACAATAAAAGCAACATGATATCAACATTGCATAAAGTAGCCCTCTGTCGCGGTGGAGGTTTCGCCACGTCACGGCCCCTCGTTCGCTACGCCGATTTCTAACTGTTGCCGAAAACATGGGCAAAATGCCTGCAAAATATGCCTTTTTGTAAGGCAGATCCTCAGAGCATTTTATCCAATTCCCATCCTGTGCCGACGCTTGTGCTGTCAGCCGCGATCACTCTCATGGCGATTTTCTTAGCTACGGAAATTGAAAAACCCTCATCGGGTGTGTTGACAAACGCAAAATATCCACATAAATCCACATTCCAAGGAGATCGCAATCGTGGATTTTTCAGTTCTTTCGCTCAGCTCAGCAATTGTTTCCGGCAAGCTCACATCCGAAGCGCTCGTTCAGGAATGCCTGGCGCGCATTGCGCGGCTGAACCCCATCGTCAATGCCTTCAGCCAGGTGTTTGAAGAACAGGCCCTCAAAGAAGCGAGGGCCTGCGATCGCGAGGCAGCCGAAGGTCGGTTCCGTGGTCCTCTTCATGGTATCCCGATGGGCGTGAAGGACCTCTTCTTCGTGGAAGGGCAGCTATGCCAGCGCGGATCTCGTGCCTATAAGGATTTCGCTCCCAAGATGACGGCGCCGATCGTCCAGAGGATGATTGACGCCGGATCTATCATCATCGGCAAGACGACAACTACCGAAATGGGGTGGTCCGGTTCCGGCTTTTCCGAATTCTATGGCCCGACGCGCAATCCATGGGACCCCAAGCTCACAAGTGGTGGTTCGAGCTCGGGTTCGGGTGCTGCGCTCGCGGCCCGAATGGTTCCCTTCACATTGGGGTCCGATGGTGGCGGTTCCGTGCGCATCCCGGCAGCTTTCTGCGGTGTGTTTGCCATGAAGGGCTCGCTGGGGCGCGTTCCGGCTTGGCCCTGGAGCGCGACGGAGATGCTGTCCCACGCCGGTCCGATGAGCGTCACGGCAAAGGATAGCGCTTTCTTGTTCAATATTGCCAAGGGGCCCGATCCGCGAGACCATCAGGCGCTGCCGGACGACGGAGCAGATTACACTGAAACGCGATCGACAAAGTCCCTCCGGATTGGTTTTGCACCAAGCCTCTTCGGGTTCAAAGTCGCGCCGGAAATCGACCGGGTCGTGCGCGAAGCGGTCGATGCGCTCACCAAGGCGCTCACTATCGATGTTCGTTCGGTTTCCCCGGACTGGGAAGATCCGATCCGTATCTTCGAGACACTCTGGGTTGCCGGCCGGGGCGTCGCCTATGGGTCCCAGTCGGATCTTTCCGATTTTGGCAGCGGTTTCCGTGCGCTCGTCGAAGCGTCGGCACGCTACGATCTTAAGGATTATCTCTCGGCTGCGAAAGCGCGCGCGGAATTTGCTGGTCGCGTGCACGCACTCTTTGAGGACGTCGACCTGCTCCTCTTGCCAACCATCCCGGTCGAGCCGTTTGCGGCGGATCGGGAGGCGCCCGAAGGGTTCCAATCGCCCTCGGAAGTCCTCGCGTGGACGGGCTGGACGCCCTTTACATATCCCTTCAATCTTTCCGGCAACCCGGCAGCCTCGTTGCCTTGCGGCCTGACCGTCAACGGGTTGCCCGTTGGCCTGCAGGTCGTCGGCCGTCGCCACGCCGATGCGCTTGTCATGGCATTCTGCCAGCAGGCCGAGGACCATCTTTTCAAAAACAACAATCCTCCACTTGTCGTTGCTGGCGACAAGATGGGGTGGGGAACGCCCAGCAAATCAACTGTGGAGATGTCGTCATGGAGTTCAATAGAAGATCGCTCTTAAAGAGTTCGGCGCTTGCGGGCATCGCACTTGGCATGCCTATCCTCAATACTAAGTTCCTGGTCAACCCGGCCAATGCCGCGGAAAACAAGGTCCTTAAATTTCTCTCGGCCGAAACTCTGACCGGCAACTGGGATCCGTCTTCTCACACGACGCTGGCGCAGATCAACCTTGAGAGCTTTGTGTTCGGTTATCTAACCCGCGCACCGATGACGCCGGAAAAGCCTGACGAGCTCGTCATGGAACTGGCGACCGAGATGAAGCTGATCGACGAGCACACGCTCGAATTCAAGCTGCGCGAAGGCGTCACCTTCCACGACGGCAAGCCGTTCAGGGCCGAAGACGTCAAGGCGACATTCGAGTATGCAAGTCGCCCCGACCGACCGGCCGCCTGGTATCCCGGTCCCTGTGAAGTCGAAGTCGTCAGCGATTACGTCGCGCGCGTCAAGACCGACAAGGCCGGCTACCCCGCAAGCCTTTTCTGGTTCCTGTCCTCCTTCCTGCCGATCATGTCGGCAAAGGACGTCGCCGACCCGAAGACGCTCTCTGCCCGGCCGAACGGCACCGGTGGTTTCAAGTTCGTCAAGCAGGACGGCAACACGACCGTTCTCGAGGCCTTCGACAATTTCTACCTCGGCAAGCCGACGATTCCCGGACTGCATTTCAGCTTCGTCGGCGATGCGACGACCCGGACACTGGCGCTTCTGAATGGCGAGGCCGACCTTATCGAACGCCTTGAAGCCGAACAGGTCGAAACGATCGAAAAGACCGGCGGCTTCCAGCTTCACAAGGCGATCTCGGTCGAGAACAAGTATCTTTGGTTCCGTTGCTCGAAGCCGCCCTTCAACGACTGGAGACTGCGTCGCGCCGTGTGCCACGCGATCGACCGGTCGGTGATCGACGATATTCTCGGCGTTTCCGGTCACGCGTCGAACTGCTACGTGTCTCCGGTCAAGTTCGGCTATGTCGATATCCCGAACTATCCGAAGTTCGATCCGGACCAGTGCCAGAAGCTTTTGGCGGAAGCCGGCTTCCCGAAGGGCGAAGGTCTGCCCGAACTCGAATACATCACGTCGGTCGGCTTCTACCCGAAGACCAAGGAATATGCCGAGGCCATCACGGCGATGCTTCAGGAACAGGGCTTCCCCGTCAAGCTCAACGTCATGGAAGTCGCGGCCTGGGGTGACGCGCTCTACGATCGTCCCGGCGGCGGGCCCGGTCATATGATCGACTGCGGCTGGTCGACGGGTTCGCCGGAACCCGATCTGGTGCTGAGGACCCATTTCCACTCGACGACGCACCGCATCTGCGGCATCCAGGATCCGGAAATCGATGCTGCCCTCGACAAAGAGCGCAACGCCTCAAAGCCCGAGGAACGCAAGAAGGTCATTCAGACCGAGCTGATGCCGTTGCTGGCGGAGAAGACGCCATCATTTTCTCTCTTCACGTCCGTTTTCATCCACGGCATGCGTGATGGCCTGAGTGGTCTCTACATCTACCCGAATGGTATGATGGACGCCAACAAGGCGACATTGGCCTGATCCAGCGCTGCGGCCACTGCCTGGCAGTGGCCGCCTTGGCCCCGACAGACTAGGGTAAGTACATGTTCCTTCTATCATTCCTGATGAGACGGCTTCTGCAGGGGGGCCTGATCATCCTTCTCGTCATATTCATCATCTTCACGCTGTTGCGTGTGGTGCCGGGTGACCCCGCGCGCCTTATCGTCGGCGGCATGGCCCCTGATGCGGTCGTGGCGATGAAGGCAAAGGAACTTGGTCTCGATCGGGCCATCCCGCTGCAATTCGTCTCCTATCTTGGCCATTTGGCGACCGGCGATCTTGGCACGTCGTTCGTCAGGCCGAAGAGCGGGGCGAGCCTGGCCGGCTCGGCCTATAACGACCCGACACGCGAAGAGCGGGCGAAGGTCCTAGATCTCATTCTCGATACACTCCCGATGACCCTGCAGCTCGCAGCCGTCGCACTGGTCATCGCGTTGCTCGTTGCTGTTCCGCTCGGCCTTGCCGGCGGGCTCTATCAGGGTCGCTGGCCCGACAAACTCGCGCTCGCATTGGGGTCGATCTTCGTCTCGACCCCGAACTTCTGGCTGGGCATCGTGCTGACGCTCTTTCTGTCGGTGAAGCTCAGGCTTCTGCCCGCGATCGGCTACAACGGCTTCGAATACACCATTCTGCCCGCGATCGTGCTCGCGGTGGAGATTGCGCCGTTCATCCTGCGTACGTTGACCGTTTCTGTCGCTCAGGTGTTGCGCGAAGACTTCATTCAGCTTGCTGCTGTTAGAGGCCTGAGCCGCGGGCGCACGATCTTCTCGCATGTGCTGGGCAATTCCGCGGTCCCGTTGATCAACTTGCTGGGTGTGCAACTCGGCATGCTTCTGGGCGGCGTCCTCGTGGTCGAGTTCATCTTCGACTATCCGGGCCTTGGGCTCCTGACGATCAATGCCGTTCAACAGCGCGACTTTCCGCTCATCCAGGGCGTCGCGATCTTCATTTCCGTGATGTTCGTGGTGATCAACATCCTGGTCGATCTTATCGCGATGACCATCGATCCGAGACTGGAATACTGAGATGACCGATATCGTAGAATTGAGCGCCACCGAGCGCACCGTCGTCAAGCGCGGCACCACACCGACCAGACGCATGTTGCAAATTGCCGTGGGGCGCCTCGACTTTCGCATTGGCCTCATCGGCTTCGGATTGCTGCTTGGACTTGCGATTCTCCTGCCATTTGTCAGTTCGGTTGATCCGCTCAAGATGGCCTACAGCCACAAGTTTATTCCGCCATTCCCTTCCGAGGGCTGGCAATGGCCTTATGTGCTCGGTACCGATCAACTCGGCCGTGACGTTCTGATGCGCTGTCTCGTCGGACTGTGTTATTCGCTGTTCATCGGCGTGACGACCGTGGTTCTGATGTTCATCGTCGGCTGCAGTCTCGGTCTTCTTGCCGGTTTTCGTGGTGGTTGGCTCGATACGGTCATCATGCGGCTGACCGATGCTCAGCTGTCAATTCCGATGATCATTCTTGCCATCACCATTCTCGGCGTGTCACGCCCGACCGTGCCTGCGATCATCCTCGTGCTTGGCCTCTCCGGCTGGCCGCTCTATGCCCGCGTCGCGAGATCCGTGGCGCTCGGCGAACGCAATCGCGGCTATGTTCTCGGTGAGAGGGTTCTCGGTGCCTCGGACCTTCGCATCATGCTGTTGTTTGTGGCGCCTGTCGTTCTGCCTCCGATCGCCTTCGTCGCTGTGCTCGATATCGCCCGCATGATGATCTTCGAGTCGATCCTCGGCTTTCTCGGTCTCGGGGTTCAGCCGCCGACACCGACATTCGGCAACGTGATCGCGGATTCACGAAAGTATCTGCTGAACGCATGGTGGATCGCGACGATGCCCGGTCTGTTCCTGCTGATATCGCTGACCTGCCTCAATCTGATGGGTTCGGCGTTGGAGCGCGCGCGCAATGCGGTTCTGAGAGGGGATGCGTAAATGAGTGATCCAATCCTAGCTGTCTCCAATCTCTCGGTCGATCTCCTGCGGGATGGCGGCAAACGGCGCATCGTCGACAATGTGGACTTTGCGCTCCAGCCAGGCGAAGTTCTCGGCCTCGTCGGCGAAGCCGGATCGGGCAAGTCGGTGCTGGCGCGTGCCATGGTGAACGCCATTCAAGCACCGCTGGAAATCTCTTCCGGTCAGGTGATTTTTGAAGGAAAGGACGTCCTCTCCCTCGATGCGCGGGGTCTTCGGTCGATCAGAGGAAACCGCATTGGCTTCATCGGTGCAAACCCCATGGGTTCGCTTGATCCGAGGCTGCCGATCGGCCATCAGATCGTCGAGAAGCTTCGATCTGTCCGGCCTGATATCGGTAAGGCGGAAGCGAAGGAAAAAGTTCTCGATCTCCTTGGCCGGGTGCATATTCCCTCACCGCGCTCTCGCTTCCACGAGGCGCCCTTCCAATTCTCCGGCGGTATGATGCAGCGCGTGATGATTGTCGATGCGCTCGTTTCCGAGCCATCGCTTGTTATCGCCGACAATATTACGCAGCCGCTCGATGTAACGGTCGCAGCCCAGATTATCCGGCTTATCGACAGCCTCAGGCAAAGCCTCGACACGGCGTTCCTGTTTATCTCTTCGTCGTTACCGGTGGTGTCACAGATTGCCGAGCGAACGCTCGTCATGCAAGGCGGCCGCATCGTCGAACGGGGCAAGACTGCCGATATTGCTGCCAACCCGCAGCAAGCCTATACGCGCGCCCTCCTCTCGCGCATTCCATCGATCTGGAAGAACGTGTCGGCGCCGGAAGCAAAAGACGGTGAGGCTGTCCTGACCGTCGAAAATGCAACCCGAACCTATAGCGTGCGCCGGCGCGATGCGTTCAATGCCTTCAACGAAGTCAAGGCGGTTCGGGACGTGTCCTTTACCGTCAAGGCGGGTGAAAATTTTGGCATCGTCGGGGAAAGCGGTTGCGGCAAATCCACGCTTACGCGCCTGCTTGCCTGGCTCGAACAGCCAAATGCCGGTCGCATTGCGTTCCTCGGGAAGAACCTCTCGAGTCTCTCTGCTCGTTCGTTGACGGAGATGCGCAAATCGTTCCAGCTTCTGCTGCAGGACCCCTATGGATCGCTGCCGGCGGGCATGTCGATCATACGCATGATCGAGGAGCCGCTTCTGATCCACGGCGTCGGCCGGCGTGATGCCGAGCAGCGCGCGCAGGAGGCCATGCGCGAAGTCGGCCTTCATGCGGACCTCGCCGAACGATTGCCTGTGGGGCTTAGCGCCGGGCAGCGCCAGCGCATCAACATTGCTCGAGCCCTGGTGCTGAAGCCGCGCCTCTTGATCCTTGACGAGACCTTGTCGGCGCTCGACCAGGTCGAGCAGGCCGAGCTCCTCGATCTCTTCAAACGGCTCCAGGCGGCACACGGGTTTTCCTACATTTTCATATCTCACGACCTGGCGCTGGTCCGTCGTATCTGTCACCGCGTGGCGGTCATGTATCTAGGGCGCATCGTCGAACTGGCTGACAACACGACGCTTTTTGAACATCCGCACCACCCGTATACGCGGGCGCTGCTGAGCGCCATGCCGACGCTGGAGGAAAACCGTTTCCCGGGCGCGCAATATCTGCTCGATGGCGAGCCCCCGAGCCCCATTCATCTTCCGGTCGGCTGCTCGTTCCGTTCGCGCTGCCCGCGCGCGCAGAGCGACTGCGAAAAGACCGATCCGATGCTTGTGGGTTCTGATGGCGGGAATTACGCAGCCTGCCTGCATCGGCATGAGGACGAGGCGGTCCATGTCCAGTGAGATCCGCAAGGAGATCATCCTGGAGCGTCTCGGCCGTGATCAGCGCGTCAGCGTTGTCGAGCTTTCAGCAGAGTTCGGCGTTTCGGGCGAAACCATTCGCCGCGATCTGAAGAACCTCGAAGCAGAAGGTGCTGTGCGCCGCGTGCATGGCGGCGCAATTCCAGCCGGCCGCACAGCCGACACGCCGATTACCGAGCGCATCAAGCTCAACTCGACTGAGAAGGATGCGGTTGCCGGCGTGGCGCGCAACCTGATCAATGACGACTGTGTGATCTTCCTCGATACCGGCACGACGACGCTTGCGCTCGCGCGCCGGCTGATCGGCTTCAAGAAGCTTCGGCTCTACACGAATTCCCTGATGATTGCACAAGCCGCCTGCCAGCATTTCGGCGTCAGCGTGCACGTGACGCCTGGAAATCTGCGACCGGTCGAGCAGGACCTGGTCGGCTATGACACGCTATCCTACATCCAGCAGTTCCACTTCGACATGGTCTTCATGGGTGCCGCGGCAGTCAATGTCGAATATGGCTTCATGGACTATGAAGAAGACGAGGCGCGAATCCGTCAGATCCTCATAAAGCGGTCCTCGCGAAGCGTCATGCTGGCCGATCATTCGAAGTTTGGAAGGGTCGGCAATGTGATCACCGCTCCCTTCGGGCAAATCGGTGCGCTTGTGACCGACCGGCGTCCGCCGGAAGACATCCTCGGCGCCGTTCGGGCAGAAGAACTGGAGATCATCCATGCTTGACGCGGCGACGACACGGCGGACGGATTTCGATGCGATCTTCGACCGAATTTCTGCCATCGGTGCTCATCCCGGAGCGGGAGTGACGCGCCTCGCGGCGAGCGCCGAGGACGGCATGGCGCGAGGTGTTTTTGCCGTGTGGATGGAACAGGCAGCCGTCCAGATCGCGAATGATGCGATCGGCAATCAGTTTGCCTGCTTCGATTGGGCCGGTCAGGATGCGCCCTGGATTTTTGCGGGCTCGCATCTGGACACCCAACCCCGAGGCGGTCGTTTCGACGGCACCTTGGGTGTCCTGACTGCCGGACAGGCCGCGCTCGCTATTCACGCCGAGGTGCAACGCGGACTGTGCAAACCGCGCTACAACCTCGCGGTGGTCAACTGGACGAATGAGGAAGGCGCCCGCTACCAGCCGAGCCTGACCGGCAGCACGGTCTTCTCCGGCGCATTGGCGCTTGGCGATGCATTGGAACTACGCGACGGAGACGGCGTATCCCTCAAGCGCGCGCTCGAGGCCATAGGCGTCAGCGGCAGTTCGGGAATTGTTCCCCCTCCCCCGAAAGCCTATGTCGAGCTGCATGTCGAGCAGGGACGGAAACTTCTCGAAGCGGGCCGAAAGATCGGCGTCGTCGAAGGAACCTGGGCGGCGCGCAAGAAGACCGTCCGCTGGATCGGCCGGGCAGCGCATACGGGTCCGACGCCGATGGCCGATCGCCGAGATGCGCTTCTCGCCGCAGCAAGAGGAATTGCCGCCTTCGAAGCAGTCGTCGCGGCCAGCCATCCCCTCCTCCACCGCTCCGCTGCGCGCCTCGTGGTCGAGCCCAACTCGCCGAACGTTGTCGTCGACCGGGCGACTGTGTGGTTCGAGCTCAGGGGGCCTGACGTGGCCGAACTCGACATGGCAGGTGAGCTCGCCCTTGCCGCGCTCGAAAAGGCGGCAGCCGAAACCGGCACGCAGCTGGAAATCGTCGCCGATACTTTGCGCGATCCCGCCAGCATGGACAGGCGGTTAATGGCACTCGTCGATCGCACGGCACGTTCTTGCGGTTTCGAGCCATTGACCATGCGTTCGGTTGCAGGCCACGATGCTGTCGCCTTGCAAAACAGTGGTATCCCGTCGGCGCTGATCTTCATTCCGAGCGTCGATGGCATCGCCCATCATCCCGACGAACTGACCGAGCCACAGGACGTGCAGGCGGGGCTGGCGGTGCTGACCGCCACGCTTCGCAACATCATTGAGGGAGAGTTCCATGCAGGATGATGCTGCAGTTCAGGCTGCGCTCGACGCGGTCGGCCTTTCCGGCGCCACCCTCTCAGCTCCGATTGGCGGAGTGGTGTCGCCCATTCACCGCGGCGTCGAAAATCTCTGCTTTTTCGCAAGCAAGGCGGATCAGCCGCGGGTTTTCGTCAAACGTCTCCACGATGACATGTC
Organism: Agrobacterium sp. ST15.13.013; assembly: GCF_027956525.1. Lineage (NCBI taxonomy): Bacteria > Pseudomonadati > Pseudomonadota > Alphaproteobacteria > Hyphomicrobiales > Rhizobiaceae > Agrobacterium > Agrobacterium sp. ST15.13.013. The sequence continues at coordinate 5,470 of NZ_JAQKGP010000036.1, read as the reverse complement.
TCGGTTTGTTGCCCTGAACCATGTGGCGGAGGCCAGCCGCAAGGCAGGCGAACTGGGCATTGCCCCGCGGCTCATCCATGCCGCTCCCGAGGGCGGCGTCCTGGTATTCGAAGCGCTTGGCGAGGAATGGGCGTGGGGGCATGCCGATGTCCTTCGCCGCCCGCGGGTTCTCGAAAATCTTCTGACGGCAAAACGCAGCTTCCATCAGGCTGAGAGGCTTGGCGAAACGCGCAGCGTTTTCGAGCTCGTTGCCGCCTACCGGCAGCTTGCCGAAGGAGCGGATGTGATCTTGCCAGCACCGGTATTCACCGTCTCTGCTGCCGTCGAGCGCATTGCCGGCGCCATCGGCGCCGCAGGTGTCGATACGGTCCCGTGCCACGCGGACGGCATCTCGTCGAACGTCATGGTCGGACCGGACGACGGAGTTCGGCTGGTCGATTTCGAGTGGGCGCGCCAGGCGGACCCCGCGTACGATATCGGAACCGTGCTGGCCGAACTCCTCCCATTCGATGGCGAGGCGCTGCTGGCCATTGAAATCGCAACCGGAAAGCCGGATGCGAGCGTGCTCGCGCGGGCACGCCTTTATGGAGCGGCCGACGATCTCATGTGGGCGCTTTGGGGCTTCATCAATGCCGCACGCTCGCCGCGCAAGCATGTTGAATTCTTCAAATACGCCGAATGGCGGCTTCTGAGAGCCCGCACGGTCATCGAAGGACCACGCTTTGAAACATGGCTGAAACAGGTCTGATGGAGAGAGCGATGAGACTGAGATTGGGTGAAGGCGCATCGCAGGCCGAGCAGGCGATCGAGCAGGCCATCATAGCCGTGGCGGACTGGCGAGGCCTCGAGGTTTCCTACGAACCAGTACCCGGGGGCATCAGCAATCCCAACTGGCGGGTTTACGTCGAAGGTGCGCCGCACAGCTTCTTCGTGAAGATACCCGGCGCTGGGACCGAAATGTTCATCGACCGGAGAACTGCCAACGAAGCCGGCCGCAGGGCGCACGAGGCGGGCGTCGGCGCCCGGATCATCGAGTTCTTCCCCGAAACGGGGGTCGAGGTGAGTGAATTCGTCGAGGGGCTCAGAACATCGACAAACGCCGATTTTCTTGATCCTGTCATCCGCCTCAACGGTCTTCGTGCGCTGAAGGCCTTCAACGACACCGCACCGCTTTCGCAGCGAAAGACCACCTTCGACATGATCGACGAACATTTCCAGCAGGTCCTGGAGCTTGGCGGCGATTTCCCGAGCGACTTCGGCTGGATGAATGCGCGCTATCGCGAGGCGCGAGCTGCGCTCGAGGCATCGGGTCTCGATCTCGCGCCCTGCATGAACGACACACTGGCCGGCAATTTCCTCCTTCATTCCGATCGCCGGGTCATGCTTGTCGATTTCGAATACGCCTCCACCAATGATCGGGCGGCGGAACTCGCGCTTTGGTTCTGCGAGATGTGCTTCTCGCCGGAGACCGAAAAGGAACTGATCGAGGAATATTATGGCCGGGCGGATCCGGGCGTTCTGGCGCGGATCGCTTTGTTCAAGGCTCTCGTCGACCTCAAATGGTCGACCTGGGCGATGGTGCAGAACGAAGTCTCGCGTCTTGACTTCGACTTCTTCAAATATGGGTTCTGGAAACATATGCGCGCGCGTTTCGCAATGAGCAATTCGCTGTGGCCGCAATGGCTGAAGGCGGTCTGACACATGCAAAGCACTGAAGAGGTGATCTCTCCCGATTTTCTTCGCCGCCTCGCGGCAGTTGCCGCCCGCGAGACATTGCCCCGGTTCCGGTTGCCGGGAGCCGTCGTCAACAAGATTGCCGGCGGGTTCGATCCGGTCACCGAAGCCGACCGCGAAACGGAGAAAGCGCTTCGAGCGCTTATCCGTTCGGAATATCCCGATCACGGCATCCTGGGCGAAGAGTTCGGCAATGAAGGCGCGGATGCGGGCCTGGTCTGGGTCATCGATCCGATCGACGGAACCAGGTCGTTCATATCAGGTATCCCGCTCTGGGGCACGCTTGTCGGGCTGACCAGGGATGGTGATGCGGTGGCCGGCATGATGGCGCAGCCTTTTATCGGGGAATTGTTTTATGCGACGGGCAACGGCGCATACTACGAGGGCCAGCACGGACAAACGCGGCTCGCAACCAGCGCGACGAAGAACCTTGCCGACGCGACGCTCTTCACAACGACGCCGGCGATCTTCGAAGCCGACCGGAGAGCAAGCTACGACCGGCTCGAAAAACAAGTGCGGCTCGCGCGTTACGGGACCGATTGCTATGCCTATTGCATGCTTGCGGCAGGGCAGATCGACTGCGTCGTGGAAGCGGGCCTCTATCCCTACGACATCGTTGCCCTCATTCCGATCATCGAGCAGGCCGGCGGCGTCGTGACGGACTGGGACGGGGGACCGGCAGAAAATGGCGGCGGTATCGTGGCGGCGGCAAATTCCTCCCTGCATGCGCAAATCATGGCTTTCCTGCACGGGGATTGACCACGGGGCTTCCTCAGACGGCGGACACCGGTCTGACGCTTTCGGTATGGTCAACCGTGGATGATTTCGAGGTCGCCCCTTTTGGCGGCCGCCAATATATTTGCCGGGGGACGTTGATCGGTGACCAATGTGTTAACGCTGGAAAATGCGGCGGTAATGACATTGCCCGTCTTGCCGCACTTGGAATGATCGGCCAGCATGATGCTTCTGGCCGTCTGCTTCAGCAGAGCCTGGCGAATTCGCGCTTCATCCTCTTCATAGTCCATGAAGCCATACTCCGCCGCGATTGCCGCCGCACCCATAAAGACCATGTCAAAGTGGAATTGCTGGATGTAGGACAGCGTATCATAGCCGACCAGATCCTGCTCAATCGGGCGGAGATTTCCCGGCGTCATTTGGACCCGGACGCCGAAATGCTGGCAGGCGGCTTGCGCGATCATCAGGGAATTGGTGTAGAGCCGCAGCTTCTTGAAGCCAGTCAGGTGGCGCGCAAGGGACAGGGTGGTGGTGCCTGTGTCGAGGAAAATGGCGCAGTCGTCGGTTATGAGGTTGCGCGCCATCTGCGCGACCGCGTCCTTTTCGAGCGCATTGAATCTGATGCGGTCGGTAATCGGCACATCCGCGGTTCGGCCGGCCGGTATAGCGCCTCCGTGAACGCGCCGAACGGCTCCCTCGGCCTCCAGATCCTTCAGGTCGCGCCGAATGGTTTCACCCGAAACACCGAACTCTGTCGAAAGCTCCAGAACGCTGACGCGTTGATCACGATCGAGTCGTTCGAGAATGACTTCTTTGCGAACTTCACTCGACATTGACAGCTTCGTCCTCGGGTCGGTGCGGGGGTCGACAGCAACGCTGATGCTGACAATCCCTTAAAGCGGCAGATCTATCTCGCAAGCCTTCGGAAAAGGTTGCGAGATGCTTGTAAGGATGACGGTGAACCGGGAAGTCGACGACGTTGTCCTTGGATTTGTGTATTTATGTGGTGTTTGCGGATCTTTCAAACAAATTACGCGATCTTCCACCGCGCAATGACCATCCCGCCCGCGCGAGAATCGCTGCCTATGTGATCAGCAACGCGCTTGCCTTCCATACAAAATGAACCCTTCGATCGAAATCCTGGTCCGGAGTGAATGCGATTCTGTCCCTGCTCCATGTGGGAATGTTGGAATATTGAGGGCATATCACCGGAGAATTGAGCTAAAATCCACAAAAGCAACATCTGAAAACCTCAAGGTTCTTGAGGGCGTGCCTAAGCAACATATTGAAAATAGAAAGAAAGTTATGACCCGTAACGGATTTTTCAGAACTGTCGTCGATGATGATTAGCAACTGTTTGACTCGAAATGGATTCAAAATGCAGATTTTCCACAATGCTTTGCAATTGTCCCACCGCATGCGATCCATTAAGGCCAAGTTTGCCGTGGTGATCATAGGGACAGCGATCGTCTCTTGCGCGTCTGTCGGAGCATTGAGCTACCAGATCGGAAAGAACGGTTTGATCGAGGCGAGCAAGATCCGCCTTGAAGCGATTGCAGCCAATCAATCGAAGGCGCTCCGGGCCTATGATGAACGGGTCGAGCAGACGCTGACCGAGATCGCGCAGAGCCAGTCGCTCGGAGAGATGACGGAGCAGGCCGGAAAGGCCATCGCAATGTCTGATGCCAAGATAAGGGAGGCGTTCCAGGACATGTCGAAGAGCCCCGCACAAAGAGCGGCTTTCGACGGATCGACCGTCAAGATGCTCTATGCCGTCAAGCATAGCTCGGTGCATGGGCCACTCTTCAGCGCCTGGAAGAATGCCGATCTCAGCGATATCTTCGTCATCGATAACAATGGCCAGGTGGTCTATACGGTCACCAAGGGACCCGAGTTCATGGCGGCCGTCCAGGATTCGCAGAATGCCGCCCTGAAGTCCCTGTTTGCCTCATCCATCGCCGGACCGGCCGACCAAGTGTATCGGACGGGGTTCGTTTCGTTCAAAAGCGAGGAAAGCGATGTTTCGGCTTTTCTTGCCAAACCCCTTGCCAACGTTGTCTGGGGCTCTGTCGTCAAGCGCGGCACCGTCGTGATCCGTATCGCGCCGGCAAAGCTTTTGGCGCTCATTTCGCCCGAGGGCTTGGGACGGAGCGTCGACGAGGCGTTTCTGATTGCCGCCGACGGCACCTTGAGAGCAGGCAACGTCGCAGCGGAAAATGGAGTGCCGCCGGAGCTGCTCAAGGCCGCGAACGAGCAGAAGAATGGCTCCGTCTTCGCTGATGGGGCCCATGGTTCAAATTTTTACTCCTACGTCCCTGTCACCCTCTTTGGTCAGCCGCACCTTCTCGTCATCGGCCAGAGCAAGGCTAATGTCGTCTCCTCGGCAAACGAGCTTGCAAAGTGGGCCGCGCTGACCGCTCTCGCCGTCCTTTTCGGAATGGGTATCGTCGGGTACATCTTCTCCTCCCGTCTTACGAAGCCGCTCGCGGACATCACAGGCCTGATGAACCGCCTGAACAATGGCGATCAGGCAATCGAGATCCGGTCCGTCTCGCGTTCTGACGAAATCGGCATCATGGCGCGGGCGCTCGAATCCTTCCGCCAGGGGGCAGTCGACAAGGTGCGAATGGAGGAGGAGGCGATCCAGCGTAACCGTCAGATCGAAGAGGAAAGGCAACTCCGCGAGACGGACAGGGAAAAAAGCGCGGCCGAGCTGGAACATGCGGTCTCGGCACTCGCCGCCGGCCTGAAGAACCTGGCCGACGGGCGGCTCGATCATCGCATTGCGACTCCTTTCGCGCCCTCCCTCGACCAACTGCGGAAGGATTTCAACGGCTCGATGATGCGGCTGCAGGCGACGATGCGCCAGATCCGCGACAATGTCGAAATGATCCAGGGCAATGGCAACCAGATGGCCGAGGCGGCCGAGGATCTTGCCAAACGGACTGAGCAGCAGGCTGCTTCGCTCGAAGAAACGGCAGCCGCCGTCGACGAGATCACC
>NZ_JAQKGP010000035.1:0-42699 GCF_027956525.1 Agrobacterium sp. ST15.13.013 | reverse complement strand
CCCTTTATCAGTGAGGTCTTTCATGCGTTTTGCCCTCAACCACATCACCGCGCCGAAGCTTTCCGTTGAGACGTTCTTCGCGACAGCCCGCGAACTCGGCCTCACTGAAGTCGAAATCCGCAACGACCTGCCTGATATCGTCGGCACGGTGGAGCCGGCGGCCGTGAAGGCGGCGGCCGAAAAGGCCGGCGTGACGATCATCTCGATCAATGCGCTTTATCCCTTCAACGTCTGGTCGGGCGACCTGCCTGCGCGGGCCGTCGCCATGGCCGATTATGCGGCGGCAAGCGGCGCGAAAGCGCTGGTCATGTGCCCGCTTAACGACGGTACAGTGGTTTCCTTCGACGATCTCGTGGCGGCGTTGAAGGCCATGAAACCGATCCTCGAGGAACGTGACCTGATTGGTTTCGTCGAGCCGCTCGGTTTCCCGATCTCTTCGATGCGCACCAAGGCCGAAGCGATCAGGGCCATCGATGCGGCAGGCGGCGGCGATGTCTACAGGCTGGTGCACGACACCTTCCACCACCATCTCGCAGGCGAGACGGAGTTCTTCCCCGAACGTACCGGCCTCGTGCATATTTCCGGCGTGATCGACCCCGGCGTCTCCGTCGCCGACATGCTGGACGCCCACCGTGTACTGGTGGATGGAGGCGACAGGCTGGAAAATATTGCCCAGATCAGGAGGCTGGAGGCGTCCGGTTACAAGGGACCTTACAGTTTCGAACCCTTCGCAACCGAGGTGCACGAGTTGAAGGATCCTGGCGCTGCCGTGCGGGACAGCATCGACCATATCTGCCAGGCGCTCTGAACGCCTTGCCGCCCGCGGTTCGCTGCGGGCGGCGATTTATGGACGGTTTGAGGCGCGGCCGATGGCTACATTGCATTGCAGCCACAGCGGCAGCAAATGGCCTTGCGATATCAACTCGTGACACAAGTCCTTTCGAGGCTGCTGGACTGAACGTGATCACTCCCTGGTCCAAGTGGGGCTCGGTAAGACCCAAAAACTCAAGCGACGTTACGCTTTCGCGCGCTGTCTAGGAGCATAAACGACCACTATCATCGCTTGAGATATCTGGCCTCTGCCGGGATAGTAGAGATGGTAGCCGATGAAAGGCAAACTCCAGTCGTCAAGCACAGCCCGTAATTGCCCGTCCGCGATTTGTTGCTCCACCAAAGCCTTTGGCACATATGTGATTCCAAATCTCTGGATTGCTGCTCAGGGGAATCCGAAGAACACGCGATAACTTCGGCCAAGAGCGAGAACGCCGCCCGTTGCTGCGCGCATCTCCTGCGTGATCGCGAGCGCCAGATGAATGCCGGATGAGATGACCGATGCCGCCCGCGAGGGATGGGCAAGCCAGCCGCAAAAGAAATCGAAGGCTTCACAACTGCATCAGCCCCTGCCAGCATCCCGATCCGATGCTTGATCTGTTATAACGTCACATTATCGGTTGACGAATGTAATAACATTACATAAGCAGTCCCGGTTAATTCCGAGCGACCGCGATGGAGGTCGACCGAAGGGAAAAAGATGCAGGACGTCTGCCTGACATTCAGCGAATTGACGCTCGGGTACAAGAGGAATCCCGCTGTACACCACCTGACCGAAGCGGTGCACAAGGGCAGCCTCGTCACCGACGTTGGCGGCAATGGATCGGGAAAGTCGACCTTGGTGAGGGGCATTGTTGGACTGTTGCGACCGATGAGCAGCGCCTGCCTGGTGGCCGCCGGCGCGCCGCGCCGTCTATTTCCTGTCCGTCGTCGCAAGCCCTCGCGGCATGCTTCTGCCGCGGTCCCTTCATCTGACTGCCTGATCTCAAGCTAAATCTGGAAACACCAATGAAGAAACGAACGTTCCTTTTTGCCGGTCTCCTTGTCGCCTCGCTCGGCACATTGGGTGCGCCTGCCTATGCGCAGGACAAAAAACTGTCGGTCGTGGCGAGCTTTTCCATCATCGGAGACCTGGCAAAGCAGGTCGGCGGTGATCACATCGAGCTTAGAACGCTTGTCGGTCCGGATGGCGACGCGCATGTCTATGAACCGCGCCCCGCCGATGCCATGGCCTTGGCCCGCGCCGACGTCATTCTTGTCAACGGCCTGCTTCTTGAAGGGTTCATGGAGCGCCTGATCGAGGCAAGCCAGACCGATGCGCCGGTCACCGCCATCACCGACGGCGCCGACATCCTCAATGACCCGACCGGTGGCCATTACCATTTCGTCGACGGCAAGGCGATTTTTCATGCCACACCGAATGATCCGCATGCCTGGCAATCGGTTGGGAATGTCAAAACCTACGTCCAGAACATCGAAAAGGCGTTTTGTGCAGCCGACGCTGGCGGATGCGAAGCCTACAAGGCGAACGCTGCTACCTACACTGAAAAATTGGCGGCGCTCGACGCCGACATCAGGGCGCAGATCGGCAAGATTCCACAGGATCACCGTGTGGCGGTCGTCGCGCACAATGCCTTCCGTTATTTCGAGCGGGATTATGGCATATCCTTTCTGTCCCCGCAGGGTGTTTCGACTGAATCCGAGGCTTCTGCCGCAGACGTCGCCTCCCTCATCCGTGAGATTCGAGAGAAGAAGGCTGCTGCCGTGTTCTCGGAGAACATTTCCGATGCGCGGCTCATCGAACAGATCGCGTCTGAGGCCGGGCTTGAGCTTGGTGGCGTCCTTTATTCCGATGCCCTCTCTCCACCGGATGGCCCGGCGCCAAGCTACATCGAGATGATGCGATACAACGTCAAGACGCTCTCGCAGGCCATCAATCGCGGCTGAGCTCACTGAAGCAGTCTCGAATCCCACCCAGCAACGTTACGATATGTCATATAGAAGGAGAGAAACGTGAGACATCTGATCCCGGGCGTATCCGCTCTTGCCATGACGGTAAGCCTGTTCGGGCCTGCTGCCTTTGCTGAAGAGAATGAGGAAAACGTCACGCTATATCGCGTGTTCGTCGGCGACCATGAAGCAGGCAAGGTAACCGCCTTTGATCTTGGCAAGCCGGAGAACCGCTGGACGTTTGAGACAAAGGGCCAGAACAAGCTCTACAGCGTCAACGAAGGCGCTGCCATCGTCTCAGTCCAGTCGGACGACGATGCCGTAAACTTCATCAACAGCGGCATCTCGCTGCATTCTCACGGCGATCATTCAGACATTGAAATCGAAGAGCCGAATGCGGTTAAGGAGGCTTTGACTGGACCTCGGCCGTTCCACGTCATTGATCACGACGGCAAGGTGGTAATCAATTTCGACAAGGGCGGCTATGCGGCCATCGTTGATGCGCACGAGCTTTCGCACGGCGAAGTCGAGTCGAAGGAGTTAAAGCAGGCACGGGCGCATCATGGCTTTGCCGCTCCCGTGGGTAGCGGTTGGGTTACGACGGTCGCTTCCGATGCACTGGTCGAGGGCGATGCCGCTCCGACGCGCGTTGGACTGCGCGCCGTGAAGGAAGATGGAACACCGGCGGGTGATGTCGCCACCTGCACCGGCATCCACGGCGAGGCGTTATCAGGGGCATATCTCGCAGCAGGTTGCAAGGAAGGCATCCTGACGGTAACTGCGGGCAAGGATGGCCCCGTTACAAAAATGCTGACCTACCCTGCCGATCTGCCGGCAGGCCAGACCACAGGCACGCTGCTTGGCGCCAAAAGCCTGCAGGTCTTCCTGGGCAACTACGGCGCCAAGGGCCTCGTTGTGGTCGATCCCATCGATGCGCCGAACTTCCGTTACATCGAACTGCCGTTCCGCCGTATCGACTTCGCTCTCGATCCGGCAAACGCGCGCTTCGGATACGTTCTGACTGAAGACGGCTCGCTGCATCAGATCGACGTTCTTGACGGGAAGGTTACCAAGAGCGCCAAAGTAACCGAGCCCTATTCCATGGACGGTCACTGGAACGATCCGCGCCCCCGCATCGCCATGGCGGGCGACGAGGTCGTCATGAGTGATCCGAATGCTGGACTGGTCCGTCGGATCTCCAAGGAAGAGCTCAAGGAAGTCGGTACGATCAAGGTTGAGGGCAAGCCCTACAACATCGCGGTTGCCGGCGGCAGCGGCAAGGTTCACGAGGGTGAGGGGCATGATCATGCCGGTCATGACCACAACCACGATGGTGAGCACGCGCACAGCCATGGCGATCCGAAAATTTACGCCGGCTATTTCGAAGACGCCCAGATCAAAGACCGCCCGCTCTCGGACTACGCCGGCGATTGGCAGTCGGTCTACCCGTATCTGAAGGATGGCACACTCGAGCCGGTTTGGAAGCATAAGGCTGAAAAGGGTACCACGAGCGTTGATGACATCCGTGCCGAGTACGAGGTCGGTTACAAGACCGATGTCGAGCGCATCACCGTCGAAGGCGACATGGTGACCTTCTACGAAAAGGGCAAGCCGCTGGCCGGTCGCTATGCCTATGATGGCAAGGAGGTCCTGACCTACAAGAAGGGCAACCGAGGCGTCCGCTTCATCTTCAAGAAGACCGAGGGCGATGCGGCAGCACCGCAGTTCATCCAGTTCAGTGATCACCAGATTGCGCCGAACAAGGCCGACCACTATCATCTCTACTGGGGCAATGACCGCGCCGCGCTTCTGAACGAGGTGACCAATTGGCCGACCTACTATCCGTCCTCGAAGAAGGCGGATGAGATCGTGCGCGAGATGAAGGCCCACTGATCAGGCGATAGATTTGCAGATAATTGAAAGGCGCCCGGCGGCCCGCCCGGCGCCTTTTCGCATTCATCCAGACATGGAGGTTCTGCGGCGGCTGCGTCCATGATTTGTCTGCACCCAGCCGAAACTCAACACGCCGCTGTCCCTTGGTGTTTCAAGCATGAGCAGCGCCGGACTTACACCGTCCGAAAATCGGCCAGCTTGCTGTAGGAGGGCAATGTCCTGTTGGATAGGATCCCCTTGCGGAGAATGATACGATCGGCGTGTGGGCGGGCGATGACCTGATCGAGACTCCAGGCCTCCAGGATCATCAGGTCCGCCGGGCGCCCCACGCTGATCGTGCCGGCGTCAATGCCCATGATGCGGGCCGGTGCTGGGCCGGCAAGCGCGGCTGCATCCGCGTAAGGGTGGTCGAGGTGAAGGATACGTACCGCCTGCCGCCAGGTATCCAGCATGTCATGGTCGCCATAGGCAAAGAAGGGATCACGACAATTATCTCCGGCCGCAGCCACCCGAATGCCCGCCGCCCGCAGTTCCTTTACCGGCGTGACCCCACGCCAGCGCGGGGTACGACCGTCTTTGCGGTCCTGAAGATACATGTTGACTGTTGGCAGCGTGATGATCGAAATGCCGGCATCCGCGATCAGCGCGATAGTGTCGCGTAGTTCCTGCTCGCCCAGAAGCGCAAGCGAGCAGCAGTGGCCGCAGGTTACGCGCCCCTCGTAGCCATGGCGGATGGCGGCACGCGCAACATGCGGCAAAGCATCGGCTTGCGCGGCCTCATCGACATGCAGGTCGACATTCAGTTCCCGCTCCTTCGCCAGCACGAACAGCCGATCAAGCAGCAGGTCGATATCGTCGAGGCTTGCCCCGTGCGTTCCGCCGGAGGCACGGGTGACGCCACCCAGCAGGCCGTCGTGGCCGGCAACGATATCTGCAAGACGCGCGCCATAATCGTCGCTGTAGGCATCAAGTGGCACGAGGCCGGCGGCTTGCAGGGTGATGCGGCTTTTCCAGCGCTCGCGCACCTCTGCAAAAGCGTTCCAGGTGATTTCCGCTTGTCCCTCGTGGCTGTCGAGATGGGTGCGGATGGCTGCAACGCCATGGGCGTCAGCCGTCGCAAGGCCGAATTCCATCCGCCGCAGAAGGTCATCGGTGTTCCAGTGGGCGAGACGGTCCGCCGTGGTTGCCGCGCGCGCGCCAGGATGCGTTCCTCCGGAATCGGGCGCTCGGCCCAAGGTGTGGCCCTTGTCGAGATGGGCATGTGCGTCAATCAGCAACGGCCAGACATGGCGGCCGTCGAGTGCGACTGTATCTTCATCACTGTCGACAAAGGTGGGCATTATGGCCGCAATCCTGCCGTTCTCGATCAGAATGTCGACGAGCGCCGAGCCGTCCCGGTCCACCTTGGCAAAATCAGGCACGTCATCGGCAAGCAGGGCGACCGGCACGCGCGCCTTTGCCAGACGAATGCGCTCGGGTCTCGCCAAACGGGCGGCAAGGTTGGGAAATAGGGAAATATCGTTCATGGCGGGTCTCTATCGGGTGGGTGCCGGGCAGTCAGCTCTCGTCGAACGAGGCAAGCAAACGCTCCTGCGCAAATTGCATGAAATGGCTGCCGGCAGGCGAGAGTGAGCCGCGGGCGCGGTGGAGGATATTGAGCCGTTGCAACGAGCCGGTTCCGGTCAGCGGGATGAAAACCAGTTCGCCGGTCGCAGTCTCGCGATCCACATCGAGTCTGTTGAGGAACGTGATGTGAGGCGCTGTCCGGGCAAGGCGTTTCATCAGTTCCATCGAATTGGTCTCTACAACGGGAACGAGGGTGGCCCGCGCCGGGGCTGTCGCCTCAACGACCTCGCGCAGCGACAGTGACCGATCCGCCAGAACCAGCGGATAGAGCAGGCAATCGGACATGCGCACGGTGCTGCGGGTTGCGAGCGGATGGGTGGGAGCGACGACCGCGCCCAGCGCGTGACGGAATTCCGCGGCGCGTTGCAGCCGGGTGTCGTCGGGCAGGTTGTAGGCGACGGCGAGATCGGCTTGGCCGAGTGCCACCATCTCTGCGACGGTCGTCCGGTCGCCCACCATGATCCGCAGGCTGACCTGCGGATGTTTTTCGCGGTAGGCTGCAACGATCTCGGCGATCCGGCCGGCAGCAAGTGTTGCCATCGTCGCAATCACCACCTCACCGCGATTCAATCCCTTGAGCGACTGGATTTGAGCACGCATTCGCTGATGAGCCTGCAGGGTTTCGCGAATATGCTGGATCAGGATTTCACCGGAGCTGGTCAATTTCAGTCCGCGGGGCAGACGCTCGAAAATGGGCGCTTGCAGCTCTTCTTCAAGTTCCAGGATGTAGCGGTTCACCGCAGAGGCGGCGACATGCAATGTCTTTGCCGCCTTGCGGATAGAGCCCTGTCGGGCAACCTCGTCGATATAGCGCAGCGCGCGTCCATGAAGCATGATGGGTCCGTTGCCTGACGGGAGTCGGATTGACTGTTCCACGATGTCACCGCAACGGACCATCTTCAACGTCACTTCTTGGCGAAATTGGCGTTGATGCGGCGGGTCAGGTACTCGCCGGCGGTGATCGGCTCGTATTTACCGAGCGGACCCTGCATGACCGCATCGCGGTTTGCCTGGCAGAAGAAAGGCAGCGACAGGCGCCGCCCCATGTATTCGCCCTCGCGCGGCATGCGTACCCGATGCAACGTCGATTGCAGTTGGTCGTCCGACCAGCGCATCAGCATGTCGCCGATGTTGCAGGTGATGTAACCCTTGCGCGGCGGAACATCCGTCCATTCCTTGAGGGCCGCATCTTTGCCCGGGCATACCTGAAGCCCGCCTTCGCCTTCCTTTTGATGAAGGATGGTCAGGCAATCGAAGTCGGAATGGGCGCCGGCACGCCATGAGGTAAAGTCTTCCGGCTTGGCACCTTCCATCGACATGTAATGGATGAGCCGCAGCGTCGACTGGTACTGATCCGAAGATGGGTCATGCGCCACGGTGAAGAAATCCTCGGCAAAGCCCATCTTCAGTGCGAAGCAGGAGAGGATGCGCATGCCGAGTTCCCAGTTCTGACGCTCGAAGCGGAGCATCTTTTCCCGAAAGCCTGGAAGATCCTCTTCGCTCGGCCAGAGATTGAGGCGGATCATGTCCGGCCGGGTGAGCTGGAAACTCTCCTTGTTGTCCGGCGTGCCTGTGGAGGGACGAACCTGCGCCTTGAATTCCCAGCCGGCATTGATGCCCTTCGGCATCGGGGTTTTTGCCTTCACCTCTGCCGGCAGTTCAAAGAACGTCCATGCCGTGTCGAAGGCCGCGTCGATGTCTTCCTGGGCGATGCCGTGGTTGTATACCTGGAAGAAGCCGATATCGATCGAGGCCTGCCAGAGTGCATCGGCGATCTCATGCTTGCGGTTATCGAAGTCGGAAAGGTCGATGACGGGGATTTCCCGGTCAACGGTCGTGCCCATGCCGCCGATGGTTGCTTCCTTGGCGAGTTCTGCAAGCGTGTCGGTCTGGATATTCATACGATTCTCCTTAGGTGGATGCCGGCGCGCCGGCGGTTGAGGAGCAATGTCCGGGCAAGGCCCGACTGCTTCTACTCCGGATGGGCTCAGCTGCTCTTCGGCAGGCTCCAGGGAAAGAAAAGTTTCTGCGTCAGCACCACGGCCTGAAACAGCAGCAGCGACATAGTGGCCAGTACCAACAGACCGGCCCAGGCCTGCGGCAGCTTGAACAGCGAGGTCGAAAGCTGGATGAAGTAACCGACGCCTGCTTCCGAGGCGCAGAATTCCGCGACGACGGCACCTATGACGGCGAGCGTGATCGAGATTTTCAAGGCCGAGAAGATGTAAGGCACCGCAAAGGGCAGACGGATCTGGGTAATTTCGCGAAAGCCGGAGGCGCGCAGGCTTCGCGATAGTTCAATCAGCTCGGGCGGGGTCGCGGCAAGGCCCGTTGCGGTTGAGACGACAAGCGGAAAGAAGGTGATGAGACAGGTGATGACGATGCGTGGTGCATCGCCGGCCCCGAGCACCACGATGATGATCGGCGCGATCGCCACCACCGGCGTCGATTGCACGACGACGAGCAGCGGATAGAGCGTTCGCGACAGGAAGGGCGAGCGCATCATGACGACCGCGAGCGGAATGGCGATGACGATGGACATCGCGTAGCCGATCAGCGCCACCCGCAGCGTTGCGACGATGTGGCCCATCCAGCGTTCGAGGCCAATAGAAGAGAACGAGCCGAGGATCGCACTCGGTGGTGGAAGCAGATAGGTGGGGATAGACAGGAGCCGCGCCGCCGCTTCCCACAGAAGCACGGCACCGATAAGAGCCGCAGCGGTCGTGATGCCCGGCCATGCGAGCACCTGCTTGAGGAAAGCAACTGGTGGCGTGCGGGTCTGCATGGCCTCAAGCCGCGTGGCGGGTGAGGAGGAGATCGCGGAGGTGGTTGGAGAGGTCATGGATCGCCTTGTCCTTTGTAGTTTCAGGGCCACGCGGCCGGCCCACGGGTACGGTAACTTCGGTCAGGATCGAACCCGGTCGGCCGGTCATCACCAATACCCGGTCGGACAGAAGCGCAGCCTCGTTGACCGAATGCGTAATGAAGACCACGGTCTTCGGGCGCTCGGAGAAGATACGCAGAAGGTCGAAGCCCATCACCTCGCGCGTCAGCGCATCCAGGGCCGAGAAGGGTTCGTCCATGAGCAGGATATCTGGATCCATGAGCAGCGCGCGGGCGATACCGACGCGCTGCTGCATGCCGCCAGACAACTCGTCCGGCAGGCGTTTCTCGAAGCCGGACAGCCCGACCATCTTCAGGAGTTCACCCGCGCGCTCGCGCTCCTGTGCGGTCACCCGGCCGGTCTTGTGGCGTGCGGGAAATACGACATTGTCTTCGACGGTGGCCCAGGGAAGCAGCGTCGGTTTCTGAAAAACGATGCCGATGTCATCACGCGGGGCCGTCACCGGCAGGCCGAAAACCTCCACCGAGCCGGATGTCGGCTTCAGCAGGCCGGCGATCATGCGCAGCAGGGTCGATTTCCCGCACCCCGAAGGACCGAGGATCGAGACGAACTCATGCCGTGCCACATCGAAACTGACGTCGCGCAGGGCTTCCGTGCGTCCGGATCGGGTCTCGAAAACCTGTCCCAGCCTCTCGAAGCGAATAGCGGGCATCGCCATGAGCGTTACTCCGTTACCATGAAGGTGCGGTTGACCATGGTTTCCGGATCGAGCTTGGCCGGGTCAATGTTCTGCGCTTGGGAAACACGGCGCCAGGTTTCAGCGAGGCGAGCTGTTTCAAAGGCGCCGAGGCCGTCCTTGTCCGTCACCTCGTTGAAAATGAGCGGCAGCGTGTCCTTGAGCGAACCCTGAACATCTTCAGAGCCGAGCTCCGGCACGATGGCGGTGACGGCCGAAGCCGCCTTCTCCGGATTTTCCTTGGCGAACTCGACTGATTTCTTGTAGGCCGCGACGAAGCGCGCGGCGACCTGCGGACGCTTGGCGAGGAAATCATCGCTGGCGATGAGAGATGCGGAATAGAGCTCGAGACCGGCGGCAGACCACGGCAGGGCAATGATTTCCTTCCCGGCTTCCTTGCCCTGATTGCTGTAGCGCGTGAGGTCGGTCATCCAGGCGATGATGCCGTCGGCATTGCCGGTCATCAGCATGGGTCCGAGCGCGCCGGGATCAGCCTTGATGAGTTTAACATCCGCCATGTCGATGCCGGCATCCTTAAGCACCAGTGGCAGATAAACATTCGACGATGTGAATGGCGACGTCGCGATCGTCTTGCCCTTGACGTCGGCGACACTTGTAATCGCGCCGCCCTTGGTGACGTAGAATGCATGCGGCCCCTTGTTGAACAGCGACATGACGGCGGTCACCTTCACGCCCTCATTGGCGCGGGCGGCCATCAGGGCACCGATATCCGAAACGCCGATGTCGGAGGATGCAGCGGCGAGGCGCGAGATGGCGTCGGTCGAGCCGCGACCGGAAGCGATCTCCACCTCAAGGCCGGCTTCCGAACAGAAACCTTCCTGGAGGCAGACATAGATCGGCGCCTTGTCGCCGCCCGGCAACCAGTCAAGCTGAAAGATCACCTTGTCAGCGGCGGATGCCGCGCCGGCGGCAAGGGTGGCGGCAAGTGCATAGGAGGCAAGCTTGGTGCGGCACATAGGGCGACCTTTCACAACTAGTGTTCGGTTTTTAAGGACGGGCAGGGCGTGGTGATGCGGTCCGGATGGAATCCATCCGCAAGGAACCTGGCAATGGCGCAATTGCGTTTTTCAGGACGCTCGCTGCTCAGGCATGCAAAACACCGATGCGCATGAAGATGATAAGCTCCATCATCGATCTCTGCGGAATTTGGAATAAGGTTACTGACTTTACACGGCATTTAGACATCTCCCCGACAGATTTACCCGTCGAGCAATGTCCAGAACTCAAGCTCAGACCGCTTCTACTCGCAGGTCATTTGTCTCACGAGGAAGCCGACTTTAGCAAGAGCTTCGATGAAATCTTATGCTTGCAAAAAATTTAGGCAAAAAGCGCTTTTGCCTGATGGAGCATTGATCGAAGATTTCGTAAGATTCTGAATTCAAGACGAAATTCCTATTGAGAGGCGTTCCGCAGTTGCCCAAGAAATTCGCGTCCTAATAATTAGAACGGATCGAGCGGAAATCTCTTCTTGGCGGTTGGCGAAATCGACCGCCTGTCGCGGTGGTAACAATGCCGTATCGGTCAGTTAGCCCGGGAGAGATATCCGCGTGCTTGTCATATCGGTTGCGATGCCTCTGGACTGCTTGATCCTGTGGACAGTTCCATGAGATTGCATCGCCAATAGACCGGGCGTGAGAACTCGAAAGAGCCCTTGCGATTACTCTTAGCCGGAAGTTGGCCCAGTCGCGGCGTCCGACATCGCCGGCGTGTATCCAGCCGGAGCACCCTGCAGTGGCCTGGAGTGGTCCACGAAAGTCACCCCGGAGGATCTGGATGGGAAAGCCCTCACTGCCTTGTCTCCTGGGAACACGACGCGGCGTGCCGTCGCCGCCGTCTTTCGTGACCGATCAACCAAGCGGAAGGTCGTGCTGGAACGCCGTATTCCACCGCCATCTGCGCCATGGACGAAGGAACGCTCGGCATTGGCCTCGTCATGCGCGGTCACAAAAAACCAAGAGAAATCAATTCCGCATTTACGGATGATGCTGTAGTCTTTTGCAGACTAGAGAGCAGCAAACAGGCACGGGTAATCTTTAGATCGACTGCGTGAGGCAGGCTTTCTGCCCGCACCGTCTGAAGAAGAGTGGTTGAATTTTCCCTATATGAAAGCGGATAGGAAGACGACGCTTAAGGACGTGGCGCGGGAGGCGAATGTTTCGCTGAGCACGGCTTCGCACGCCATCAACGGCACCGCACCCTTGACCACGCAGGTTCGCGACCGGGTGTTGGAGGCGGCACGGGCGCTCGGTTATCTCGAGAACCGCAGGCAGAAGGCGACGATCGCCACCCTGCGCGTGGTGCTTCTGGCCATGACCAATGATGCCGCACCGCAAAGCGATCTCAACATGGTCAGCTGGACGATGCTGAACGGTTTCCGGCGTGAATGCGAGCGGCGCGGCATTCGCATCGTTCCCTATGTCAGCGCAACGAGCCGACTCGACCCGGTTGCGGTGGCGGCGGCGGCGGATGCTGAAAAGGTCGACGGTATCGTCATCCTGAACGATGACAGGCCGCAACTGGTCGAGGCGCTGTCTGCGCTTGCGCGGCCGGTGGTGCTGATCAATGGCGAGGACCCGGCCATGATCGTCGATACGGTAACGGCCGAGAACCGTTTTGGTGCGCGGCTCGGCATCGAACATCTGCTGTCTCTTGGGCATCGCAATATTCTTCACATCACCTGGAAGGGCCGCACAACGATCCGCCGCCGTTACGATGGCTATAGCGACGCGTATCTAGCGGCAGGTCTCGCTGTTCCCGCCGATATGGTCATCGAGGTGGAGAGCTATGAGCCCGAATGGGGCGAGGACGCCATCCGCCGTCTACTGGCCGAAGACAAGCCGCTCAGAAACGCCACCGCGATTTTCTGCGCCGCCGACAATCTGGCGCTTGGCTGCCTGAAGGCCCTGACAGAGGCAGGAATCCGGGTGCCGGACGATGTTTCGGTGCTGGGGTTTGACGATATCATGCCGGCGGCCTTCAGTGCGCCGCCGCTCAGCACCATCCAGTTGCCCGCCGACCGGTTGGGCGGTGCGGCGCTTTCGCTGCTGGAGCAGCGCCTTATGGCGGCCGATCCGACACGTCCAGCGCACCGGCTGGAGCTCGGTTGTCGGCTGGTGTTGAGGGGCAGCATTGCGCCGCCCCCCAAATGATTTGTCGTTTTATTTCATGCCCGTGCCGGCAATGCCTGTGGTGATGTAGCGCTGCAGGAACAGGAATACGACGGTGACGGGTGCGAGGCTCAGGAAGGTCATGGCCAGGATATAGTGCCATTGCACCGAGAACTCCCCCTGGAAGGCGTTCAGCCCCACCTGCAGCGTGAAGTTTTCACGGCTGCTGAGAACGATCAGCGGCCAGAGGAAGTCGTTCCAGCGCCAGAGCACCGAGAAGATGGCGAGGACCGCAAGCGCCGGGGCCGTCAGCGGCAGGATGATGCGCCAGAATATGCGGAATTCGCTTGCCGCATCGACGCGAGCCGCCTCGATCAGTTCGTCGGGAATGGTCAGCATATATTGCCTGAGCAGGAACACGCCGGTCGGCGTCGCGACCGTCGGGATGATGACGCCCCAGAGATTGTCGACGAGGCCGACGCCGACGATCACGAGATAGGCCGGCACCATGACGACGGTGAGCGGGATCATCAAGGTGGAGATGATCAGCACGAAGATCGCTTTCTCGCCGCGGAAACGGTATTTCGACAGCGCAAAGGCGGCCATGGCGTTGACGATCAGCGTCAGGACGGTTGCGACGAAGGTGACGAAGACCGAGTTCTTGAGGAAGGTCAAAAAGCTGAACCGGGTGAGCGGATCGGTAAAGTTTTCCGTCGCAACGGTCAGTTTCTGGACAGGCGTTATTTCGCGGGTATCGACGCTGACGGGCGGGCCGGGATTGGCGGGATCGACCATCTGGGCTTTCAGGCCGATGCGACGGACCATGGCCATTTCCCGCTCCATGCCGTCGATGGGGGCTTTCCACAGGCTGAGAGGTTTGTCGTAACCCTGCACTTCCACCTGCACGGCGGCGCGTGGCAGAAGGCTCGGCGGAAACCGGGTGATTTCGGCTTCCGGTTTCAGCGATGACATGGCGGCCCAGACGACCGGGATGAGGACGGCAAGCGTGCCGCCGATGAGCCAGACCCAGGAGAGGATATCGGTGAGGCCGATTCGGCCGGGGCGGCGGGTGCGAGTGAGGAAAGAGACGGCGTTGGACATGGTCAGGACTCCATCTTTTTGCCGAGGCGCAACTGCACGAGGGTGAGTGCAAGAAGCACCAGGCCCATCAGAACCGATGCGGCGGATGCCAGGCCGAAGAGCCTCAGATCGCTGCCGAAGGCCATCTGGTAGATATATTGCACCACGAATGTATTGGCCGTGCCCGGTCCGCCGCCATTTGTCAGAACCCATGCCTCATCAAAGATCTGGACGGAGCGGATCATCAAGAGGATGAGCACGACGAGCAGGTTGGGGCCGAGAAGCGGGAGGGTGATGCGCAGGAGGGTGCGCCGGGGTGAGGCGGCGTCGATGGCGGCGGCTTCATAGAGGTCCTTCGGGATGGCCTGAAGGCCGGCGAGCAGGATCAGCGTATAAAAGCCCATGTGGAACCAGACCGAGACCACAACGACGAAGAACCGCGACCAGCCGACATCCAGCAGGAAGATTTCCGGCGGCACGCCCAGCATCTGGAAGAAGGCGTTGAGGAGGCCGTTGCGGTCCAGAAACCATTTCCAGATGAGGCCGATGACGACTGGCGACAGCAGGACCGGGTAAAAGAACATGGCGCGAAAGAAACCGCGCGCAGCAATCGCCCTGTTGAGGATGAGCGCGGTGATGAGCGCGACCAGCAACGTGGCGATGACGTTGAAGCCGACGAACCACAGCGTGTTCCAGATTGCCGTCCAGAACAGCGATTCCCGGCAGCTGCCGGGGTCCATATAGCTCTGGCAATCCAGCAGCTTGCCGAAATTCTCCAAACCGACGAAGGGGCGGTCGGAGATCAAAAGTTCGGTGCCGCCGGTAAAGGCGTAACCCACGGCAATGGCAATAGGCAGGAAGGTGAAGATGCCGAAAAGAACGAGGTTCGGCATCAGGAAGATATAGGGCATGCGCCTTTTGCCGATCAGCCGCTCGATGAAGTTGAGCGGCACTTCGGCAATCGCCATCACGGCATCGAGCGCGCGGTCGGACAGTCTCGCAAGCTTCGGATTGGCCATGCTAACCTCTCCCTTCGCTCGCGAGGCGCGGCAGCGCCAGTTCGGTGGCGGGATCGAAGACATGCACCTTTTCCCGCGCTGGCATGATCTTCAGCACCGAGCCGGAAGCGGGGGCGAAATGGCCGGCCTGGTGCACGATGATCTGTTCTTTCTCGCCCTTGATATTGCCGTAGAGATAGGTCTCGGTGCCGAGGCTTTCATGATACTGAACCTCGAACGGCAGGCCGGTATCCGCGATGGTGAAGTGCGAGGGGCGGATGCCCGCAAGAACCGCCTGCCCGGGACTGACAGCCGCCGGATCGACAAGGCAGGGCAGGGACACGCCGTAACCGGCATCGATGGCGATGCCGCCGTCTTCGCCCTTGGTGATGGTGCCCTTCAGCATGTTCATGCGCGGCGAACCGAGGAAACCGGCGACGAAGAGATTGCGCGGATTGTCAAAAAGCTCAAGCGGGCTGCCCACTTGCTCGATGCGCCCGGCGCGCAGCACCACGATCTTGTCGGCCATGGTCATGGCTTCAACCTGATCGTGGGTGACATAGATCATCGTCGTTTTGATATCACGGTGCAGCCGGGTGATTTCGGCCCGCGTCTGCACGCGCAGCGCCGCATCGAGGTTGGAAAGAGGCTCGTCGAACAGGAAGATGTCAGGCTCGCGCACGATGGCGCGGCCGATGGCGACACGCTGGCGCTGGCCGCCGGAAAGCTGTTTCGGTTTGCGGTCGAGATAGGGCTCGATGGCCAGCATGCGCGCCGCCTCGTTGATGCGGCTTTCGATTTCCGCCCGCTTGAAACGCAGGTTCTCCAGCCCGAATGCGAGGTTCTTGCGCACGCTCATGTGTGGATAAAGCGCGTAGGACTGGAAGACCATGGCGATCTTGCGCTCGGCCGGCGACAGCGCGCTGACATCGCGATTTCCGATGGCGATGCTGCCCGACGTCACGTCTTCCAAACCGGCGATGATGCGCAGCAGCGTCGATTTTCCGCAGCCCGAGGGCCCGACGAAAACGACGAATTCGCCATTTTCGATCTGAAGATCGATATCATGCAGCACATGAACGGCGCCGAACGCCTTGTTGAGGTTTTCGAGTTGCAGACTTCCCATCATATGCTCCCTTCAACCGAGCTCGCCGTCGCGACGATCTCCTGACCGTTCCATCTCTCGGGCAAGGGCATCGCTCTTTTGATGGCGACATCATCAGCCGAAAAGTCGTGAACGCCTTCCAGATAGATCGCGGGCATGCCGCCCGGATAATCCTCCATGCCGACAATCCGGCCCTCAGCATCCTGCGTCCAGGCATTGGCGCGACCGGCCGCATCGGCGCTTGGCGCTATATCGGCATTGGTGGGGCGCAGATCGTATTGCAGGCCGGTGCCGAGCTTGCCTGGCTGCTGCGCAAGTGTGATGCGCTCGAACCTGACATTGTGAATGCCGGCCGCCGAGGTGGAGACAAGATTGATTGCTCCTTCCATCGAACCGCTTAAGTCTTCCACGATCAGATTGTCGACTCTGCCGGCCTGACGCTCCGGGCGGCGGTCGACAACGGTGACGGTGACCGCTTCGCCAGAACCCCAGAAACCGCCCGGCGTTTCATGGCACTCGGCCTCGATCCTTGAAAAGCGGATGTTCCGCATCGCGCCGCCATCACGGGAGAAAAGACCCATGCCGCGGTTTGACTGCACGACCTTGCAATCCTCGAACACCACATCTGTAAAATCGCCGAAGGATTCCGTGCCGAGCTTCAGTGCGCAGCTCATGCTGGAAACGGTGCAGCGGCGAACCGTGATATCGGCGCAGGCTCCTACCGCCTTGCCATCCGGCCCGGCACTGGTCTTCAGGCAGATGCCGTCATCGGCGGTCGAGATGAAGCAATCCTCGATCAAGGCGCGCCGGCAGGCGTCCAGCACGATGCCGTCCGTATTGGGAAGGCGGCGGTCGTTTTCGATGCGCAGATTGCGGAAATGGAGGTCCTCGCAATCGACCATATGCAGCGTCCACATGGGGGAGCCACTAACGTTCAGGTTTTCAAGACGGACGTTGCGGCAGCTTTCAAGCACCATGACGCGCGGGCGCTTTTTCGCCGGGATATAGGTGCCCATGGCCTTGTCGTCGCCGATGATGAAGTTTTCACCGCCGGCCTCGATGCGGCCTGGACCCGTGACGGCGATATCGCTTGCGCCGTTCGCGATGATCATGCCGCGATCGGAGTCTTCGGCAATCACCGAAACACGGGTCAGCGCGTAAGCGTCGTAGTCTGAAACCGGCGCGAGTACCGCATCTTCGGCAAGGTGCAGTTCTACGCCACTTTTGAGCTGGAGACCGGCGCTGACGTGCCGTCCCGCCGAGAGAGAAACGCGCCCACCGCCTGCTGATGACGCGGCATTGATAGCCTGCTGGATGGTCGCCGTGGCATCGAGGCCACTGGCCGCAACTGTGATGTCCTGACTGATGTTCATGTTGCTCACGATGCCTTTGGCCTTTTCAGAAAAACGTCGATAAGAAGCAGCATGGTCAGTGCCTGCCCATAGGGCGTGGGCAGGTTGGGAATGCGGCGGTAGAAATCGAGATCATGGCCCATCGGCGTGCCGTCGGAGACGCCGTGAACGACGCCTTCGTCATCGATATTGCCAAGCACCGCTTTCAGCGCACGTTCCGCATGGGGACGGTTCTCTTCACCGAGAATGCCGGCCTCGATGCCGCGCAAAATGCCATAGGCGATGCCGGCCGTCGCCGATGTCTCGACCGGCGAGGTCGGGTCATCGAGCAACGTATGGAACATGCCGTCTTCGCGCTGATATTTTCTTAGCGACCGCACCTGGCTTGCCAGCACATTGGCGAGGAAACGTTTGTCTTTCCCCGCAAGGGTCGGCACCAGTTCGAAGAGTTCGGGAATGGCGACAGTGATCCATGAATTGCCACGCGCCCAGAAGGCGTCCGCGAAATTGTGGCGCCCGTTGAAGGTCCAGCCGTGATACCAGAGCCCGGTGACGGGGTCGGAGAGATATCGCGCATGGATCATGAACTGGTAGACGGCTTCATCAATCCAGTCCTGACGTTTGCAGACGATCCCGGCGCGGGCGAGAAACAGACAGGCCATGAACAGCGTGTCGTCCCAGAGCTCCCCGTCATTCAGCCGTTCCTTCACGACATGCTGGAAACCGCCATCTTCGGTTTTCGGCAATTGATGCACCAGCCAGTCGGCCCAGTCCTCCACCAGCGCCCGGAAATCCGGCCGGTCGACATGTTCGGTCAGAATGACGAGCGGCAGCATCGGCGCGGAACTGTTGATCTGGCGCGGCGGCAGGCCACGCTCGATCTGCCAGCCATACCATGTCACGAGGTCGTCCAGTGCCTTCCGGTCGTTGGCGGCGAGCGCCCGCCGCAGGAAGCCGTAAAGACCGACACCCACTTCCCAGTCCCATTCATCGAACTGGATCTTGCCATCGGAACTGCCGCTGACCAGACCTTCCTGAATACCCTTGAGGCGGCTGAAGGCGGCGGCGACATTGTCGATGGTCGTCCTGAGAGTGTCTTTTTCCATGCTTGGCTGGTTCATCTGTCAATTCCGCTTAGGAGTAGAAGGGGTTTGAAGCGCTGCCCGAAGCCGGGTCGGCGCTGTCGAAGGTGATTTCCGGTTGCGGCTGGTCGTGGTCGAAGGCCATGGCCTGTCCGCCAATGATGAATGCGCCGTCCCAGTTGAGAGTGAGTGCCGGCCCGGCGGGTGGGGTGACTGAGAGCAGCCTGCTCTCGGCATCAAAGGTGACCCGTGTGGCGAGGATTTTCTCGCGGAAACGGGCGAACGCTTGCATGTCGCCGCGGCCGATGACACCGACCCAGCCGGCGCGGCGGCCGGGTGATCTGATCTCGCGGTTGGCGGTGGCGCCAGAGGTGACGGGCTCAAGGCCGTTTGTGGCGTAAAGGGCGGCAAAGCCGCGGCCGGAACGGGTGATGAGCCAGTTGCCTTCCACAAGCACCTCCTCCAGCCCGTCGCGGCCGAGATAGACGTGGGTCCAGTCGTTGCGGTGATCCTCAGTGTCGAAGATCAGCATCGCCAGATCGCGATGTTGCGCCACGCGCGGCAGGATGCCGCTACCCGCCCAATAGGAGGGGCGTTGCGTGCCCCACGGATCGTCCTCACCGGGATGATTGACCCAGAGCCGCGCCATCGGGTGGCCGGCAAGCTTGATGTCCATGACGTGCTGCTGGTGGCCCTTGCGGCCGGTCTTGTGATCGACAACGGTGGAAAGCTGGGCGGCCTCGTTCTTGAACAGTACGAGCTTGCCGGGCTCCAGCCCCTGCGCATAACGCGCCTCGACCATGCGGCCGCTTTCCAGCTGGGAGAGGGCGGCAAGATGCGCCGGCGGCAGGTAGTTGCCGCAGCAGAACATCGGCAGCGAGGCAACGCCATTGTTCAGCCAGCCCTGACCGAAAGCGACCTGCGCAAACGGCGCCAGTTCCGTCAGCGGCCCGGCGCGCAGCTCCTTGTCATAAGCCCGCCCTTGCGAACCGGAGGGAACGCCGCCGAGCGTGTGCAGCGCGATCATTTCGAAGATGAGATCGATCTGGTGGCGCGCGCGGGCGGCAAGCTCCGGTCCCGCCCAATGTTCGACGGCGAGAAGGCCGATGAAATCCACCGGATAATAGGCAGCGGAGTTCCATTCGGCCAGCCCATGGGCCTCGACGCTGTCGAACCAGCGCTCCAGACGGTCGGCCGCCAGCGCCGCCTGTTCTCTGCCGGTGCGGCCCGACGCGGCGAAGACGGCATCCGGCAGATACTCGCCAGCCAATAGCTGGCTGGTGTGGAAGCAGAGAACATGGTTCTCGCTCCAGAACCACATGACGTCATTGCCCGGTTCGTCCACCCAGTAGCGATAGCCGAGGATCGAGGCATCGATCCGCGCCCGCATCTCTGCCGGCAGGCGGTCCCCATAGGCACGCACCAGCCACAGAAGCGGGATCATGACGAAATCGGAGCAGTCTTCCCGCCGATCAATGGAATGCAGCGTCGCATCGACGATGCCGCCGATCGTCTCGATGTCATCGCTGCCGGTGGCGACCATCGCCAGCGCGCGGCCGATGCGCCAGGCGCCGAAGCGGGCGCTGAAGGAAAGCGCGGCCTTTTTTCGCTCGTTGATATCGGCGTTGGATGCTTCCGGCGCGATATCATGGATGAAAGCGGCGTCGATGACGCGGGTTACCGTTCCCGTTCCCGAACCTATAGTGATTTTGACACCGTGATACCCATCCGAAATGCCTGTCGTTTCGGGGATCGTCAGCGAGGATTGCCCCGCCTTCAGCACCGTATCCACCTCCGCAAGCGTGGCGCGCTCATGGCCATGGCTTTTGACGGCGATATGCACCGGCACATCGTGCGAAGGCGGCGCCCCGAAGACCAGTTCGAGGGCCGAACCGGAAAACACGTCCCGTGCCGGATGAACATCGCGCACCAGCGCAGCAAGGCGCTTCGTCTCCTCGCGGTCGAGCGGCACGGGCAGCACGACGGTCAGCGGCTCGGCGTCGACGACCTCAAGCTCGAAGAACCAGATGATGTCGCGCTCCGCCAGATCCTCACAGAGCAGCAGCACCTCGTTATCGCCGGCCGAAAGATCGAGCGTGATGTCACGGCTGCTTTCGACATTGCGGATGAAGGGTTCGAAACGGACCTGTTCGACGCCGCCGACCCAGATGCGGACGCCACCGCAGGTGCGCAGCCGAAAATGCGCCTTCCTTGCAGTCTCGCTGCGGAAGGTGCCCTTCAGCCAGCGCTGCACATGGGTGGGTACATGCCAGAAGCCGGTGAATTCGACGCGGCGGTTGGAGCCCGGCAGGTTGAGATGCGAAACTGCAAAGCCATTCTCGGGTGCGATATCGCGGCCGATCATGGTCTGCTGGAAGGCCTTGCGGCAGGGCAGGTCGCCCACATCCACGAAACCGTTGATGAAGCGATAGTTCACTCGGTCTTCGGCGGGGGCCGCGGTGCCGGGAAATGAGGTCTCCACCGGATCGGAGACGATCCAAGCGGTCACCGTTTCGCCGTTTGCGACGGTATATGTCGGCTGCGACGCGTTCGCCGCAAATGGTCCATCCGTCATAATGGATCGCCTCCCGTCGATCTTTATGAAAATATTTTCACAAACCTGTTTTAGCTCTTTCGCTTAGATTTGTGCGATTTCGCCAAAACAAACAGCTTGACGTTTATTCTGTCAAGTCGCAAAACATTATAAATCGAATTAAGCAGAGGAGCTTTCGTTCGATTTATGAAAATATTTTCATTGGGAGGATGAGCATGATGAAATTGTTTTCGGGCGTCAGCGCCCTCGTAGTGGCTTCAGTCGCCGGTCTTGCGACGGCCCAAGCCGAGACCCGAACGATTACTTTCCTTTTTACGGATGACGACCAGGGGTACGTGCAGCGCATGGCCGATCTCAGCAAGGAGTTCGAGGCTGCCAATCCGGGTGTGAAGATCAATTTCGTGTCTTCGGGTTATGATGCGGTTTCCAAGCAGCTGCCGGTGCAGCTTGCGGTCGGCGAAGGTCCTGATATCGCCAAGATCACCGACTGGCAGCTTGCACCCTATTATCTCGACATGCGCCCTTACATGAAGGATGCGGATGCCTTCGCCAAGCTGCACGGTTCGAGCCTCGATCAGCTTCGTCTGCCGAATGTCAACGATCCGCAGTCGATCAACGGTTATATGGCGTCGCAGACGCTGAACCTGCCCTTCGTCAACAAGACGCTGTTCGAGCAGGCGGGTGAACCCTTGCCCGGCCCAACGGCGAAGTTAAGTGAGATCGTTGAAGCGTCCGCCCGCGTCGCCAAGGCGACCGGCGTGCAGATCCCCTTCACCATGGACCGTTCCGGTCACCGCTTTTCCGGCGGCGCCTTTTCTTACGGTTCGACCTATGTGAAGGACGGCAAGTTCAGCTTCCCGGATGAGGCGGCCAGGAAATACATCGCCGATATCTATTCATGGACACAGAATGGCAGCTTCCCCAAGGAAATGTGGGGTGCGGCCGGCGGTTCGCAGTACAAGAACATGGGCGACGAATTCGTCAACGGCAATGTCGTGACCTATCTGGCCGGTAACTGGATGGTCAATCCGTTCCAGAACAAGATCGGCGACAATTTCGAATGGACGGCGATCAATGCGCCCTGCGGCGATGCCGGATGCTACGCCATGCCCGGCGGCACCGCCATTGTCGGCTTCAAGCGCACCAAATATCCGGAAGATGTGGCGCACTTCATCGAA
The DNA here is from genome assembly GCF_027956525.1 of Agrobacterium sp. ST15.13.013. Classification (NCBI taxonomy): domain Bacteria; kingdom Pseudomonadati; phylum Pseudomonadota; class Alphaproteobacteria; order Hyphomicrobiales; family Rhizobiaceae; genus Agrobacterium; species Agrobacterium sp. ST15.13.013. Next base: position 20,341 of record NZ_JAQKGP010000035.1, on the reverse strand, counting down.
TTTCTCGGCTCCGAAAAGGTGCAGCGGGAAATCGCCGAGAACTACGTCATCCTGACTGGCGCGGAGATCGTCGATCCGCAATACAAGCTAAAGAGCGAAGACGCCAAGGCGGCGATGAAGGTATTCCTCGACAACAAGAAGAACGTGCCGCAGGCGGCCCGCGATTTCGAACGCGTCAAGGGCGGCAGCGCCATGTATCAGCAGATCGTGCAGCGCATGAGCCAGCTTATCGTCGGCGAATTGACGCTCGACCAGACCTACAAGGTTCTGGAAGACGACGTCGCAAAGATAAACGAGGCGGTTGCGGTCAAGAAATAAGAGCGCCGCTTCGAGATAAAAAAGTCGATCTGCCCGGAGCAAGCTTCTGGCAGATCGCGCCGCCATCCGCCGGCCGTTCTCTTACATGCGATCTATCTTGATCAGCATATCGAAAAAAAACTGCAACATGCCCGGCTTAAAGCTGACGGCGCGGTGCGGCGAACCTTTGCGCGCGCCTGCTTTCGTCACGCGTCAAATCACAGGATCCTCCGTCATGGCCAAACTAAAGATGTCGTCCATTCCCTCCGCACGCTCGGCCCTGCTTGCCTCCGTTGCATTGCTGGTGCTCGTTTCGAGCGCCGAAGCATTCGATAGCAATGCACTGGCAGGTCAGGGTTATACCATCGCGGTGCCTGAGCCGGTCGCCCCCTATCCGCTGCCGCTTGCCGACAATTACCGCAACCAGACCGGCAAGAATGAGAAGGGCGAGGCGGTTCGCGCCTATGACGACCGGGACAATCCGATCATCGAAATCCTCTCCGGTTTCAACCGCATCTGGACGCTTGGCGATGAGAAATGGGCGGATGGCGGTGCCAATGGCGATGGCCCGGCGGAGTTCAGCCATGTGAAGATCGTCGATCCCGCCGTCTGGCAGGAAAACATGCGTTACGTGCTGTCCGTCACCGGCGAGAACCGCACGCGCGCCGCCGCTTTCGAAGCCTATATGAACGACCGGCGTTCGCAGGGTTACAGCGTCATCGACGGCATGGGGCCGCTTGCCGCCTGGTATCGCGAAGGGGCCGGCGCAACGACGACGATCAATCATACGCTGGCGGATTTCGATCCGAACGAGGTCATCGCCCGCAAGGAAGACGACAAGGGCACCGAGGCGGGTGCTGCCGATAGCGAGTTGAAGGATTTCGTCGCCTTCATGAAGGTGATCCGCGGACCGGAGGGGACGACCTCGCCGGCAAAATATTTCTATTCCTCGCCACGGCCCTGGCGCATGAACGACAAAGGCGAGGTGATCGAGACCGGCAAGGAAACGATTGGTGACCGCAGCTTTGAAGGTTATGAAAGCGATCCGGGTGTCATCGTGCCGGCGCTGAAATATGTGCGTGAAACCCGCGGTCGTGGCAAGGATGGCGGTTTTCCAAGCGGCCACACCAATGCTGCCTATCTGGCCGCCATCGCTTACGCCTATGCGGTGCCGGAACGCTTTTCCGAATTGCTGACAGCGGCCTCCAAACTCGGCGAAAGCCGCATCGTCGCCGGCATGCATTCGCCGCTCGACGTGATCGGCGGCCGCATCACCGCAACCGCCATGGCCGCCGCCATGTTGCAGGACCCGAAAAATGCTGAGGTGAAGAAAGCCGCGCATGCGGCCTTGCAGGCCTATTTCACCAAGCGCCTGCCGCAGGGCCAGTCGCTCATCGATTTCGCCCATGGCGAAAAGCCGGATGTCGACCAATTTGCCGATATGGCGAAGAACGGGGCGGATTATCGCCGGCGCATGACCTATTCCTTCAGCCGCGACAAGGCCGCAGGCGATGCGCCGATGGTGGTGCCGAAGGGGGCGGAGGTCCTGCTGGAGACACGTCTGCCCTATCTCGATGCCGCCCAGCGCCGCGCCGTGCTGTTTTCCACCGGCATCGAGGCCGGCTATCCGCTGCTGGATGACAGCAACGGCTGGGGCCGCATCAATCTGGTGGCCGCTGCCGGTGGCTACGGCGCGTTTGACGGCGATGTCGAGGTGACGATGGACGCCGCCGCCGGCGGGTTCAATGCGGCGGACACATGGACGAACGATATTGCCGGGGCAGGGCGTCTCGTCAAATCCGGCAGCGGAGCGTTGACGCTTGGCGGCCATAACAGCTATGGCGGCGGCACCATTCTCAGGGAGGGAACGCTGGTGGCATCGTCCGCCGATGCACTTGGAACCGGCGGCGTGCTGGTCAGCGGCGGCACGTTTTCGCTCGGCGGAGGGACGGATCTTGTCATCGGCGGCGACTATGCGCAGTCGGGCGGCACGCTTGGGGTCGACCCACAGAAGGCTATGCTTCGGATCAAGGGCAATGCGATGCTGGATGGCGCAACGCTGAAGCTCGTTTTCGATGGCGGCGCGCCAGCCGCAGGCACGCGGCTCGACGTGGTCTCCGCCAACGGTCTGACCGGGACATTCGCCACGATAGATGCGGGCAATGTGAAGGTGCGGCCGGTCTATACCGGTACGGCACTGTCGGTGGTGGTGGAATAGGCCGATGCAAATAGCCTGCCGGGCGCGGTTTAAGCCGCTGCGCCCGGGGCTTCTGTTCAAGAATTCTGTCGCCTCATCAGCAGGAAGATGACCGGTGCGGCGAGCACCGAAACGATGGCGGCAATGTTGAAGGAGGCCTGATAGCCGAATTTTTCGGCAATCGCACCTGCGCCCAGCCCGCCGATCATGCCGACAACGCCGTCCATGCACTGGAACAGGGTGAAATCGACCCCGGCCTGCCGGGGGTCGGACCAGCCCATGAAGCTGGCGTAAAGCGCGACGAAGCCGATGGACATGATGCCCGACGAGCTTGCCACCGCAACCGCCATGACGACCCATTGCGAAATATCGCGATGAACGCTGAAATAGGCGAAAAGGCAGAGCAGCGCCGTCTGCACGAAGATGGCGACGAGCAGGATTCGTGACGCCCCGTAGAGGCGTACCAGCGTGCCGCCGAGCAGCGCGCCGGCGAAACCGACGATCATGCTGCCCACGCCATTCAGTGCGCCGATGGTGGCGAGATCGAAGCCGTAATCGACCAGAAACGGGCCGAGCATGGCGAGCCCCCATTTCTGCGCGGCGACATAAACCGCCGCGACCAGAAGGCCGGTGCGGACTTCCCGTCGCTTGAGCGCGTTTTTGATCGATGGCAGGTGGTCTCGCGTCTGCGTGACCGTTCTTGCCGCCGGGCCGAGCAGGAAGGGGAGCGCAAGCAGGATGACCAGCCCGGCCATGACCAGCGTGGCGCTCGTCCAGCCGGCGCGCTCCACCAGTACCAGAAACAGGCCGGCGCCGATGGCGGAGCCGAGATAGGAGCCGCCCACCTGTGCGGCGTTGCCCCAGCCATGATGTTCTTCCGCCAGCGTTTCGACCGCGTAGCCGTCACAGGCGATGTCGACGGTCGCCGTCACCAGCGCGATCACTGACAGGATGGCGATTGCGACGGAAACTGGCGACGGGCCGGTGAAGGCAAGAACGGCGAGGCCGCAGGCGCAGGCGGCGATGCCCGCGCCGACGATCACCCGCGAGCGGTTCCTGCCGACGGGCGGCAGCCGGTAACGCTCAACATGCGGCGACCAGAGGAATTTCAACGCCCAGGGCAGAACGACGATATAAAGCAGGCCGATCTGGTCCAGCGGCAGTCCGGCGGTCCTGAGCACCGCCGGCAGGCCGAGAAAGGTCAGCCCGCCAATGACGCTCTGGCCGACATAAAGCCCGCCGACCGCCAAGAAGACGGCGGCCGGCGACGGCTTGGTTTTGGCAGGGTTCTGCTGCAGCATCAGAAGCGATACCGGATGCTGCCGACGACCTTGCGGCCTTCGTCATAATAGCAGAAGCCCGTGGTGCAGACCTGTTTCACCTCGCCGAGAAGGTTGGTGGCATTGATCTGCAGCTTCACACCTTCCAGCGAGGGCAGGGCCTTGCCGAGGTCGTAGCGCAGCGATGCATCGACGAAGGTGCGGGCCTCATTGTCGAGAATTGGCGTGTGCTGATTGTCGCCGAAGCTCGATCCGACATAACGCAGCCCCGCGCCGATGCCGAGGCCTTCAAGCGCGCCTTCCTGGAATTCGTAATCGGCCCACAGCGAGAAGGTGTGATAGGGCGAGGAATTAAGCTGCTTGCCCACCGTTTCCGATGTCAGTTTGGTGATTTCAACGTCGTTATAGGAATAGGAGCCGATAAGGCTCCAACCATTGTCGAGCGAGGCCGTGGCTTCGAGTTCCACGCCGCGCGAACGCAGGTCGAGCTGGCGCAGCAGGTTGATGCCGGACGAGGTCTCGTAGACCGTCGCATTGTCCTGATCGAGATTGAAGAAGGCGGCGCTCAGCAGGGCGTTATATTGCGGCAGGGCATATTTCACGCCGAGTTCATATTGCTTGCCGACCGTCGGCTGCGCCTGGCCCGTAACCGTCCCCGTGGTGATGATGACGCCCGGATTGGCGACGAAGGAGGTACCGTAGCTGACATAGGGCATCACGCCGCTGTCAAAGACATAACCGAGGCTGGCGCGGCCGGTCGTCTTGGTTTCATCGCCGTCATAGGTGGGAGCCGTTGCGTCTCCGACGGTCTGGGCCTGATATTCGGTGTCCAGCCAGTCGTGACGAATGCCGGCCGTCAGGCGCCAGCGGTCGATTTCGACCTGATCCTGCGCATAGATGCCGAGTGTGTTCATCCGCTGGGTCAATATCAACGATACGTCAGGCACATAGGTGAAGGTGTCGGTGAAGGGGCTGGTGCCACTGCCCTGTTTCGAGGTGTAGGACATGTGGCTGAAGTCGATACCGGTCAGCAGCGTATGTTTCGCCAGGCCGGTATCGAATTCGGTCTTCAGGTAATTGTCGGCGGAGACGCCTTCATTGTCTTCGATGGTGATGCCGGGATAGTTGGCAAAGACCCATTGCTGGTCGGCCGAAAGCCCCGAATAACGCGCCTTGCTGTAGAAGGTGACGTTGTCGTTGATTTCATGCTCGAACTCATAGCCGATACGCCATTGTTTCTGCTCGAAACCATTAAAACGGGAATCTCCGCCATAAACCGGCGTCGCGCCGATCGACTTGCCGTCGCTGCCGTAATTGTTGATGTATCCCCAGGTGCCGCCGGTGGTGCTGTCCATATATTCGCCGAGCAGCGTTAGCCTGGTGCCGGCATCCGGCTGGAAAGTGAAGGCCGGCGCGATGAACAGCCGGTCGTCCTTGATGGCGCTGATGTCGTTGCGGCCATCGCGGGCCACGCCGGTCAGGCGGTAAAGCATGGTCTTCTCGTCATCGACGGCGCCGGAAAGATCGAATGCGCCCTGCACGCGGCCGAAGGAGCCATATTGCAGTTCCACCTCGCGCAGCGTCTCTTCGGTCGGGCGTTTCGAGATGATATCGACGATGCCGCCGGAGCTGCTGGCGCCATAGATGGAGGCGGCCGGGCCGCGAAGGATGGAAACCGCTTCCACGCCATAGGGCTCAAGTCGGGCGCTGCCGTTCTGGCTGCTCACCTGCCGCAGGCCGTCGCGGAAGATGCCTGTCGTGCTGAGATCGGTGCCGCGCACCTTGAAGGCGTCGAAACGCGGCTCCGCGCCATATTGGCCGATGCGCGCGCCGGGCGTGTAGTTCAGCGCTTCCGAGAGGTTCTGCGGTTTCAGGTCATCGAGCTGCTTGCGGCTGACGGTGGTGATCGACTGGGCGGTTTCGGCGACCGGCGTATCGGTCTTGGTGGCGGTGCGGCCGGATTTGCCGACATATCCATTGCTCTCGATGATGCCCCTGGCGCCTTCAAGGCCGGTGCCCTGCACGGTGATCGGCGCAAGCAGGGTGGTGCCGGCGGCGGCCGTACCGCCGCTTTCGCCGGCTTGGCTGGCGGGATCGAAAATGCGGACGGTGTTGCCGCCAGCCAATGCGTAGTTCAGTCCTGATCCGGCCAGAAGCCCGCTGACGGCGCCCGATACGCTGAGCGTGCCCTTGACGCCGGCCGTGCTGCGGCCCCTGGTGATCGCGGAGGGGTAGACCATGCGCAGATTGGCCTGGCGGCCGAAGCCGAGAATGGCGTTTTCCAGCGGGCCTGGGGGAATGGAGACGGTTACGGTGGCAGGGGCGGGGGCGCCGTTTGCGGCGGGCGGTGTCTGCGCGCTGGCGCTCGTGGCGCCCGGACCTGCCGCGACGATACCCCCGATGATCGCCGTCGTCGTCAGCCAGAACCAGCCGCGTGCCTGCTTGCCCAAATTCATGTCATTCCCTCTCACTCGTGATCTCATGCCCCTGCTGAAACGGGTCCTGATTGACTAGAGTGAAAAGGTGGGCCGACTCCTGACGTCGGATCTGCGAAAAAAGTTATTTTATCGCGAGCGGACGAAAACCAGCATTCCGGAAAGCCGCGATACCGAAACGGGAAGGCTTTCTTCGAGAATGGTGAGCGCCTGATCCGTGTCCCTGAGGTCGAAGATGCCGGAAACGTGCTGCCTCGCCGCCTCCTCATCGAGGATGACGATGCGGCCCCGGCGATATTGCGAGAGAATATCGAGAACCTCGCGCAGCGGCTGGCCGGAAAAGACGAGCTTTCCTTCGCGCCAGGCCATGCTGTTGGCGACATCCTTGCGGGCGCGCACCAGCCTGCCGTCGCCGCCAAGGGTGACGGCCTCTCCGGGCGTGAGAATGGCGGTCTCGGCGCCTGTCGTCACCTCCACACGGCCTTCCTCCACCTGCACCTCCTGCGGCAGCGCGCCATTGCCGGTGCGCACCGAATAATGGGTGCCGAGCGCCTTTGCCGTCAGCGCGCCATCCTCGACGACGAAGGGCCGTTCCGGGTTTTTGGCGACATCGAAATAGGCTTCGCCGCGAAGAAGGGTGATGCGCCGTTCCTTTTGCGAATAATGAACAGCAATCGCCGTGTCGGTGTTCAGGCTGATGCTGCTGCCGTCCTCCAGCGAAAGCACGCGTGTTTGACCGATTTCGGTGTAATAATCCGCCTGCCAGCGGTCCTTCAATCCGGTTTTCTCCGCAAACAGCGCTGCAAGCCCGATGAGGCAGATACTGGCAACACCTGCCAGCATTGCCCGGCGAGGCCCGCGCCGTTTCCGCTGTTCGGCCGGCGCAAGCTCGATATCGCCAAGCTCGCCCCAGAGGCCCCGCATGTCCTCATAGGCGCCAGCATTGGCGGGATCGGCCCGCAGCCAGACGTGAAACGCCTCGCGCTCCGCTTCCGTCGCGTCTGCCGACTGCATGCGCGCCACCCACAGCGCGGCCTCTTCAGCCAGACCATCATCGGTCACGCCGTTATCCTTCAGACCGTCCGGGCGCTTGTTCATGTCTGATCTGCCGTTTGTTGCGTGCTGAGATGTGTTCCTTTCCCTTATAGAGTGAAAAAGGATGCGAACACCTGATGCGGGTTCACATTTTTATTTGCGCGCGGACCTGACGGCAGTGTAGCAGCGCCTTGATGATGTGTTTTTCCACCATGTTGCGGGAAATGCCGAGACGGGCGGCGATTTCGCCATTGGAATGGCCATGCAGGCGGCTGAGTACGAAGACCTGCTGGCAACGCCTGGGCAGGGCCTCGATGGCCTGCGCCATGAAAATAAGATGCTGCCGCCCGGCAACGATCCGCTCCTGCCCCGGCTCTTCGCAGGCAACGGCAAGACCCGCTTCGTAAGGTGCGAATAACGGCCGCTCGCGCGACTGACGGATGGCCGTCAGGCGGGCGACGGACCGGGCGATCTGGAAGAGATAGGCCTGTGGATTGTCGATCAGCGTCGCATGAGAAACCTCCAGCGCCCGCAGCAGGGTTTCCTGCATGGCGTCGGCGGCGTCTTCCCGGTTCTGCAAGCGCCGGCGGAAAAACCGCATCAGGCGGCTTTCCTCCTCGGCGTCGAAAACCTGTAACAGGGCTTTGCTCATCAATCGACCCGGTGACGTATTGGCTTGGTACACGAAGCAGCCGGATATGCTGCGCCATGTCGCGATAAACATGATAGTTATAATCATATTTATCGCCTTCGGATGCAAGCTGCCAACCAGTAAAAAACCGGGGGCGAAACCTAGCTCACGTTTCCGTGATGATTGTTGCGGGATTACATCAGCCTGTCTGGCTGGTGATCCCCTTGAGGAAGTAGCGCACCCTGAGCGGCAGCAGCGCAGCGCCGATGGCGGATGGATCTCCGACAGTCTCGCTGAGAACCAGCTTCACTTCCTTTGTCCCGACACCGTAACGATGTTCCCGCTCTAAGGGCATGTGTGTTCGTTCGATCATCATCTGCCCAAGCGCACGCGGCAATTGCCCGCCAAAGACGATGGCCTGTGGATCGAGCACCGCGATCAGGCTCACCACCAGCCTGTCCACCTGCGGCATGGTCTCGGTCAGCCATTCCTCGACGCCCGGCCATGCGGGGTCAAACTGCTGATAGAGTGCTTCGATCGACTGGATGTCGACGCCGTTTTTCTGGAGCGTGGCGATCAGATATTGCAGGGCCGGCCTTCGGCGTTATGTCCGGGCTATATATGCCGCTGAACTCACGTCGACGGCGATGATCCGGCGCTTTCCGGCAAGGGCTACGATTTGGAAATGGGGTGTTTCGATCGCTTTTTTATACATCAACATTTATCCGTGCTGCCCTTCAAATACTTGTCCGCACCCTGTCGCCGAAGGACGTAATCGAGCTCTATGGTGCCGACAATCTGAACCTCGCTCCCTACTCCAAGATAAGGCCCGCAAGATCGTTAGACGACCAAATTTCAGATATTGGGCAGACGTGTCGACTTTAACTGAAGCGTTACACGCTTCATTAAATTCACAAGGTTCATTGAAATCCATACTTCTCATGGTGGGGTGAATGCGTCGTATTGTAGAAAAGTCGATTGTTGCCGGATTGCTATCGGTGTTGGCCTCGCTGGCGATCTCGTTCAGCATTGTGCCTTTGCTCGGCGGGCAAGTTGCGGGCGCGGGCCTGCTCATGACCATATTATGTCCGCTGGCGATATCCATCCCCGCGTCGGCGTTGCATTTCACCCAGTCGGAGAAATTGCGACGGGCAGAGGCCAAGACTAAAGACGCTCTGAACAAATTGGCCGATGCTTATGAAGCTCTTCGCATTCAGTCCCGAAGCGACGGCCTAACCGGCGTCCTCACAAGGAGCGCGTTCATGGAGGAGCTACGTATCACAAGCCAGCGAGGAGGGGTCGGGGCTCTGTTGTTTCTGGACCTCGATCACTTCAAGTCCATCAACGACCGGTATGGTCATGCGACCGGTGATGAAGCCCTGCGATGCGCCGGGCTTGTCCTGGCCCGCCACCAGAGCGAACCGGATTTCGCAGGACGCCTTGGGGGTGAGGAATTCGGGCTCTTTCAGAGTGATCTGACGATCGAACAAATGCGCGGTCGGTGCGAAGAGGTTCGGGAGGAAATAGCTCGTATCGTCTTGAAAACGCCATGTGGCACCCAAGTGCGAATCTCGACGAGCATAGGGGCGTGCTATTGCGATCGGGGCTTTGATCCATCGGACCGTCTGAAAGCGGCGGACGAAAATCTATATCGGGCCAAAGCCCTCGGTCGAGACAGGATTATTGCGTAAACTTGTCAGTTGCCATCAGCGGTCCTTCCAAGGGTTGACGATTATCAAGCCAATACCCTCGAAATTAGAGACGTTGCGGGTGGCCACCGAGGCGCCGCGCGAAAGGGCTATCGCTGCGATCTGCGCATCGGTCTGTTAGGATCAAAGTACCGCCCGCCGAGTTTTCGGCGGGCGCAAACGCGGTGCTATCAAGCTTTGGCCGGGCTCACCTCGACGTCTGCAATCGGGGATGAGGAGACCTCGTGCCAGATTTCGGCATCGATCTTTCCGGCGAGTTCCGGATACTTGTGTGGATCAAAGACCGGGTTCTTGGACTGTTTCTGTTCGAAGTAGTCGCGTGTCAATTTGACGACCAATGGCGACAGCAGACAAATCGCGACGAGGTTGATGGATGCCATCAGGCCCATCGATGCGTCGGCAGCGTCAAAGACCGTGATGGCGCTTTCGTAAGACCCCCAGAGTACCATCAACAGCAGCCCGATACGCGCTGACGTCAGACCGATCTTGTTGTCCAATCCAAGATAGACCAGAGCATTCTCGGCATAGGAATAGTTGCCGAGCACCGAAGTCCAGGCGAAGAAGAAGATCGCGATCGCAATGAAGTAATGCCCTGCACCGCCGATATGGGCAGTCAAGGCAGCCTGGGTTAGTGGCGTACCGGTCAACTCGCCGCCCGGCACAAGCACCCCGGACAGCACGATCATCAGCCCTGTTGCGGTGCAGATCAATAGCGTATCGATGAAGACGCCAAGCGCCTGCACCATGCCTTGCGAGGAGGGGTGATGTGGATTGGGTGTGGCAGCTGCGGCAATGTTCGGCGCCGAGCCCATCCCGGCCTCGTTTGAGAAGAGGCCACGCTTGACGCCGTTCAGCATTGCGCCGGCAATGCCGCCAACTGCCTGTTCGAAGCCGAACGCGCTCTTAATGATAAGCATGAATGCCGCGGGCACATCCGCGATGTTGACGATCAGAACGTATAGAGCAACGCCGAGATAGGCGACCGCCATGAAGGGGACGACATATTCTGCGCAACGTGCGATCTGCTTGATCCCGCCAAAAATGACCACACCGGAAATGATGGCAATCACGACACCAACGGCAAGCTTGGGTACCCCAAATGCGCCATTCATCGCCTCGGCGATCGAATTTGCCTGCACCGCGTTGAATACGAGGCCAAAAACCAGGAGCAGGCATAACGCGAAGATTGTCGCTGCCCAGGGTGCGTTCAGGCCGCGAGCGATATAAAATGCTGGGCCGCCGCGATACTCGCCGCTTTGCCCGCGAACCTTGAACAATTGCGCCAGCGTGCTTTCGGCGTAGGCTGTTGCCATGCCCAGTGCTGCCACCAACCACATCCAGAACAGAGCGCCTGGCCCGCCCAGCGTCATTGCTACCGCAACCCCCGCCAGATTACCTGTGCCGACCCGTGAGGCGAGGCTGGTGCAAAGCGCCTGGAACGGCGTGATGCCAGCGGAATCCGTCTCAGGCGCACGCATGACGACGCGGATAAACTCCGGAAAATGGCGTATCTGCAGGAAGCCCAGGCGAAATGTGAAGAACACGCCTACAGCCAGCAATCCGTAGATGAGAACATAGCCCCAAAAAAACGTATTGAGAAATCCTATGATCGACGTCATGCCTGTCTCTCCTGTTTTCGCGGTTGCACTAAAGTTGTCTGCTATGCGTTGGCCGTCGCTTTCGTCCGGCCGATGACGTCAGGTTTTCGGGGCGTATCTGGTGTGCCTCCCGCAGATCGAGTTGCGGCATGTGCTTGATGCGCGCCGTCAGCTGGGTTTCGATATTGCTGATGTGGGTGATCATGACGCACGCGCGAGCCGCGTCGCGCCGTAACCTGGACCAGGCCGCGGGCCTGCAGTCGTGTCAGAGATTGCCGGACGACCGTGCGTGACACATTAAACAAGGTCGCCGGTTCCTGTTCGCCGAGCCGCATTTCAGGTCGCAACCGACCGCAGAAGATTGCGTCGATAATTGTCCGGTCGATGTGCAAGGACAACGGCTCCAATGCTGCTCTTCAGAATGTCTGCCTATAGTTTATGCATCCAAACTGAACTATCACCTTGGAGACAAGAAAGAGCAATAGTTGCGCCAACCGAATTGATTCCGAACAAACGATTTACATTCAAGTTTGGCGTGCGCGAGGAGCGGCCGCGCCGGTATAGGCGCGTTTGCTCCAGAGCAGGGCTTTGCGCAAGGGACCGGACGTTGCTTCGGTTATGGTGCCCACGAACAGGATATGGTCTGCGGCATCGATGGAACCGACAAGTTCGCAATCCATTGACAGAAGCGCTTCGGCAAGTCTGGGGCTTCCTGACGGCCAGGCATCCCAGTCTCCGACGCTGAACCGGTCCGGGTGATTTCCCTTGCCCGCAAAGGCATCGGCAATTTCCGCCTGTCCTCTGGCGAGCGCCGCAACGGAGAAGCGTCGGCTCGCTGCGATGAGATCGACCATGCGGCTGCTTGCGTCGATGGAGACCATCAGAAGCGGCGGTTCCGCGCTGAGCGGCATGAAGGATGTGATTGTGCGCCCGACCCGTTCGCCGGCGTGGGAAGCCGCAGTTACCGCTACGGTGAAGGCGAGGCCGGCCATTGCATCCTTGAATTCACGCGGGGAGATCGTGGGAAAAGAGCAAGACTTCAGCGGAATATGCGCATGATTAACCGCACCGCCATCGATCAGCCTGAGATTGTGAGACATGATGTGCCGGGCTACCCGCCCGCTCCTGGATTTTTCGAAAAGATGGACATTTTCGCGGCTGCGCCATTCATGATGTCGGCATTGTCGGGCGGCGTCCTTTTCTGGTGCACGCGCGGCCAGATGCCGGAATAATGGCGGTTGAGGTCGAGCCATGCATGCAGTCCGGCTTCGGTATCCGGCCGGATCGCGGCGGCGGGACATTCACGCTCGCATATCCCGCAGTCGATACATTGGTCCGGGTGAATGACGAGCATGTTCTCGCCTTCATAGAAACATTCGACAGGACAGACTTCCACGCAGTCCATGTATTTGCAGGCGATGCAGTTTTCGGTGACGACATAGGGCATGGGAATGCTCGAAGAGAGTTGCAGCCGGACGGCGGCTGTCCGGCTGCGCCTGATCCGGCGGGCCGCTCAAGGGCAGCGGGACCGGCCGGATCGGTGGGGCTCAAATCAAAGGCGGGCCGCGACCGCCTGCCAGTTCACCAGTTTGTCGAGGAAGTTTTCAAGGTAAGCGGGGCGCTTGTTGCGGAAATCGATGTAATAGCTATGTTCCCACACATCGCAGCCAAGAAGGGCCTTTTGCCTGAAGCAGAGCGGATTGACCCCGTTTTCGGTGCGTGTGATCTTCAGCGAACCGTCGGTATCCACCACCAGCCACGCCCAGCCCGAGCCGAATTGCGAGGCGCCGGCAAGGGCGAAATTCTGCTTGAACAGCGCGACCGAGCCGAAGGATTGCGTCAAGGCCTCTTCCAGAACCTTGGGGATCGCATGATTTTCCGGTCCCATGATTTCCCAGAAGAGATTGTGATTCCAGTGCTGGGAGGCATTGTTGAAAATGCCGGATTGCGCCACCGCACCCTTCTCATAGGTGCCACGGACGATCTCTTCGAGGCTGCTGTTTTCCCATTCGGTACCGACGATCGCCTTGTTGAGATTATCGACATAAGCCTTGTGGTGAAGATCGTGATGGAACTTCAGCGTCTCCTCGGACATGCCCGAATGGGCAAGCGCATCATGGGCGTAGGGGAGATCGGGAAGCTGGAAAGCCATGGGATGTTCCTTTGTCACTGTTTGCTCAAGAGCATGTAAAAAGCCTTGCGAAAACAAGGTGACAGTACTTCTAGAACCTCAACCATGGTTCTGGTCAAGAGGTTTTTTTTAAAGGCCATGCGACGCTGACGGGCAAGCGGGAAGAAAGCGCTTTTGGATCCGGTAGAGCGGCTCCGGCAGGCAGAGCCACTATGCTCCACCGGTCTTAATGGCCTCTACGACTGCCGTTCTGCTTGATATTTTGGGAGCGACTGCGCAGCATGCCTTCCGTTATCGATGAGAGGGAGAAAGTCATGGCCAGAGCCGTTGGAATTGGTGGCGTATTCTTCAGAGCAGCAGATGCTGCCAGTCTGGCCGAATGGTATGAAAAACATCTCGGCATCGACGATCTGCATAAATCCGTGTGGCATCAGGAGGCTGGGATGACGATTTTTGGGCCTTTCGCCAGAAATAGCGAATATTTTGGTCGTGCTGAACAGCAATGGATGATCAATTTCCGGGTGGATGATCTCGATGCTCTTATCGCGAAGCTGACGGCAGACGGCGTCGAGGTTGAAACCCGCGCCGAATGGGATTCGGAGGTGGGGCGCTTTGCAAGGATACATGATCCGGAAGCTAATCCGGTGGAATTGTGGGAGCCCGCTCGGCGCTGACGATATTTGTGCCCCGCACGGATATGATTGGAAGGTGAGTGATTTCTCTCGCCAGGGTTGACGCTGGATAGATGGCGGCGCTGTTTCGACATGGGCTTTCCGAGGAGAGCGGTCGCTCAGATTGGGATAAACACAATTCCGACCGACAGGTTCTGATCTCTGTCCGGCGCGTCATGCCTTCTCAATCAATTGCTCATATGCCTTGCGGCACGATCGGTGCCCTCAAAGCCCGAGGAACTTGAAAGGTTTGGTGTCCTTCAGGCTCTCATTCGCCATACCCGAATAGATATGGATCTGATTGGGGCCGAGGTCGAGTTTCTTGACCGCACCGGTTTCTTTCGAGAGATCGAGTTTCGTCATGTCGATCCAGAAGATATTCGGCGTCAGAGCCGATTCGAAGAAATAGAGTTTGCGTTTGTGATCAATCACCGTGCGCCAGCGGGTTGAGGAAATATTCGGCTGTTCCGGTGTGGTGATGCCGTAAGGAACGGAGACGTTGCGGATCACGCTGAAGACGCTGGCGATGGCTTCGACAGGGTTCTCGCTCTTTGGAATGGCGTTGGCGTAGAAAGAGGCGCGGGCAAACCGGTCCGAAGCGCGGTTGGTGCCCGGCAGCATGACAGTGCCGCCGATCTGCTGCCAATATTCGTTGAGCGCCAGCTGGTGGTCGAAGGTCGGCGAATTGGTCATGACCTGATACTGACGCCCGTGATGGATGACCTGCTTGCCATCGATATATTCAACGATCGCGCTGTCGCCGCTCGCATCCGAAAGGGAAAGGTGCAACGTCGCCAAGCGCTCTTCGCCGGGCACATTGTCGGTCACGATTGTGAAGGGGTTTTTCTCGAGCGCAGCGACGGCCTCTTCCACCGTCGCGAAATTGTCGAGCACGTATTGCGCCCAGGCCGCGATGGACAGGCCCGGCGATTTGCCGTCATAGGCGGGATAGCTCGACTCAACCAGCCAGAGGACGTTTGCAGCAAGTCCCGCCTCATTCATGCCGTCCGTCGTCGAAATATCATAACCGGAAGCAATGACGCTACCGTATTTCGAAGTCCATTTGACCGAATTCGGCCCGGCCTCGCCGGAGCGCTCCATGCCGCGGGGGAAGACCCAGATATTGGTCCCCACATCCGTTTTCCAATCCATCGACCGGGCTGTCATCACCTGATCATTTTCGCCCAGATAGACGAACCGCGTGCAGGCCTGCGCGACAGTGGTTGTGAGCGTCGCGATGGAAAAGATCGCGGCGGTGCAGGCGGAAAAAAACGGAAGGGTGTTCAAGCGCATGGGAACGTCTCCGGTTCTCGCGGTACCAATACAGCGTATGATAGAAAATCGGACTTGTTGGCGCGTGTCAAATAGGTTTAGCTGCAGGCGATCGGTTGAGGAGAAGTCATTGCTAAAATTATCATCTTTTGCGGCCGTTATGGCTTTTTCTGCAGGCGCGGCCTTAGCCGCTGATCAACTCGGCTCCCTGCCCGCGAAGGTTGACAGCGCCGATTGGGCGTTTCAGGCAACGGGTTATCTGTGGGCCACTGGTTTGAACGGCAACATCTCGCCCTTCCGTCGTGCACCGACGCTGCATGTCGAAAAATCCTTCTCCGACGTCATGGACGATCTCAATTTCGGCGGGTTCTTGAACATCTGGGGCCGTTATGACCGCTTCGTCCTGTCCGGCGATCTAATGTATGTCGACACCACGGACAGCAAGGCGGCCGGGCCGCTGCCGGCGCTGCAAATCCCGGGTTTGCCCACCCTTCCGGCTGGCGCGGCAATCGATGCGAACGTCGATACGCAGGAATTCATGGCGACGCTGCAGGCCGGTTACCGGATCGTGGATGCAGACGGATTTTCGCTCGACGCCTTGGCGGGAGCCCGCTTCTGGCATATCTCCAACGAGGTGGCGGTCACTGCCAGCCATCCCCTGATCGGCAGTGTATCAGCCACGCATAAGGAAAGTTTCGGTTGGGTTGATCCCGTCATCGGCGCGCGCGCCTTTTTCAGCCTGACGGACAAGCTATCCGTCCAGGGGCAGGTGGATATTGGCGGTTTCGGCGCGGGATCCGATCTCACCTGGTCAGCGCTCGCGACGGTGAACTACATCTTTACCGATACATTGTCGGTCTCGGCGGGCTACAAGGTTCTCGATGTCGATTATTCGGATGACGGTTATGTTTTTGATTCGAGGCTGAGCGGGCCGGTGGTCGGTCTGACCTATCGGTTCTAGCCATTGAATTGCGTTGTCTCGCCACCGTTCATATCCCATCTGAGGAACAATTTTAGTCTCCCCTTAACTTTGGTTTTCATCCGGTCTTGCAGACCAACGCTTGTTGCAATAACTTCTGGTTGTTGTTTGACTCGAAGAACCGAAGGGCTTGAAATTGGCGGACCGCGCTTAAAATTCACGGATGAAAAATGATGTGCATGCCATGGTGTTGGTATGATTGATTATTACGCGAATTTTCAATGTGTACGGTTCTTTGAGCAAATGATCGGGACTATCGTCTCGTAAAGAAAGATACTACTTTAACGCTTCTTGGATCAGATGAACTGATCTATGCACCCGGTAGGGGATCGACAGCAAGGACAGCTGCAGAGTGAAGCATGGGCGGCATTGCCGCGACAACTTCATTTCAAATGCAGGCCTCCGAAATATGTCACTTGCTGCTTTCATTCCTGGTTTCCGACGACCAGTCTTACCTGATTTTTGGCTCGCATTTTTGCCGGCTATTCAGATTTCAGCCAAATCCCCGAGGAGCGCGCAAAACAGTTTCAAGCGGACCTTTGTCATTGCGCTTTTTGCAAGCCTGATCGCGTCAGGGCAGGCAAGTGCACAGTCACCCGCCGATGATTTTTCCCGTCGGCAAGAACAACAAGATGGAGATGCGGCTGGTCAATGGCCGGTTCGGCGGTTTGTCGAACCAGGAGCTCGCCGCGGCAGTTTACGCAGAACGTCTTCAGACCATCCGGTTGTTGGCGCAATATCCGGAACCCGTTCAGGCTGCTCTCAACGGACTTGTCAATCAATCAATTGCCAACGCAGCTGTCGCTGTCCTCACATTTGGCATTGCTGAAAAGCTCGGACAGGCCAAGCCCGGAAGCCCTGGGTCGAACGGCACTGCTGGACAAGCTGAAGGAGAGGTTCCAAATACTACAAAGCTGACCGCCGTTGATTTCCGGCAAGTTAGTACGACGGTAAGCCAAAAGCAGATGCGCCACATCGAAGGCCGACCAGAGTATCGCGGTGGCGGCACGCTATCTAGCCATTCAGATGCACAGAGAGTTCTTGATGCATATCATAACGGGAATGCGGAAATTTTGGGTTCGACTAAACAAGGTTTCCCGGTTGTTCGCTTTAATGGGGTTACTGGCATGAACAATAACGTCGGCGCAGGGATCATAAATCAACCTACTAACGTCTTTATTGTGAAGGGCACCGCAAGTCCAAGCATAGTACCTACAACCCCAAATTGGAGACCTTAATGATGCCCACAACACAAGACTGGAATTGGCATGTTTTGATGCTTGTGCAGGCACTGTTGGGAGTAATTTCGGCAAACTTTCGAATGATAACACTTCAATTCAACGGGGATGTCTGGCTAGTTAAAGCAATCTTACAGGAAGAAAACTCCCTCGACCGGGAGGAATTCAGCGATGCTGTTGAAGAATTTTCGATATTCATGGAAGATATAAAAGACAAAATTTCTCAAGATTCATTAAAAAAAATTGTGAGCAGTACATTTGTTGATGGCGGAAGTATAGATAAATGGAGTGATGAATGTGCACGCGTCGTATTTCGAAGGAGGGAACGCTTTGAATAGCCCCGAGATTTTTAGACGCCTTCTTGCCTAATTTTCAGGCAAGAAGATCATCATGAGCAGATCGAATTTAAGCGAAGAGTTTAAGCGTGACGTGGTGCGTCAGATCACGGAGCGAGGCTATCTGGTTGCGGAGGCTTCGCAACGGCTGGCGGTAAGCCAGCATTCTTTGTACGCGTGTAAGAAGAAGTTTGCGGCCTCGAGCGCCCAGGGCAACGACGAGGCCGAAGAGATCAGGGGGCCAAAGAAGGAACTAGCTCGCGTCACCGAGGAGCGAGACCGAACTGCCCCTATTTCGACCGGACAGTCGGCATAAGCAGAAAGGCTCAAGTGACGCGCTCCCCGTTTTGGGCCTGAACCGCCCCAAGTTTCTGGACCAGCGGATGGTAGAGTCTCTGGCCTATCGGCTCAGTCCAAGCCCCTGTGACCGGTTAAGCTGCCGTCTGAGTGCGTGGTCATGGCTAAGCTCGGCATGGCGTGTACGATGCACGATGCGGGCGATTGTCTGGATCTGCTCGGCCTGTTTTGCGAGCTCGGGGCGTGTCTCAAGCTCTTCGGCGAACCTGCGGGGATCCGAAGTACCGAACCGCCGCGTGAGCGCATCAGCCACCAGCCTGGCCTCATCGAGCGCGGCGCGGCCCTCAGGTGACGATCGCAGCTCTGTGATGAACTTGCTCCGCTTTTCGACCGGCATCTTTTCCACCTGTTCAAGGATCTCGGCGCTGCGCGACGTGAGGCCAGGCACTTCGATCACATCACGCTGTTCGCGCAGCCATTGTTCGCTTGCGCGTTCTTCGCCAAGCCGGCGCTCCCATGCCTCGGAGACGTAGCCGATATGGGCAGAGAGAGATCTCGCATATTGCAGCGCTTCTTTCCGCTCCTTGTTGTTTCCGAACAGACCTGACTTGCCGCGCAGCTCCCCGAACCGCTCCGGCTGCCCGGCCATGGCTTTCGCCATGATCTTGCCATTGCCTTCCTTCTCGGTCATCGCGCTGCGGAGTCTTGCGGCGACCTCGGCCGGATCACGGAACCCGCGCCGCACGGGAGATTTCACCGTATCGAACCGCTGCTCGATAACGGACAGGCGCGTCTTTTGAGCTGCTTTGGTGCTGTCATCGTCAGGCGCCTGCCCTTGTGAGCAGCGTGTTGTGGGCGGTGCGGAACGCGTCCTGCAGCGCCTTGTGGTCATCGAGGCCTTCGAGGGCATAGCTGTTGAGGAACTGACGCCCGGCAAACAGTTTGCGGTCGACGGGGCTGAGGTCTGCTTCATCGCAGACCTCTTGCCAGAACTTGGCGATGGTTGTGATCTGATGTTCGATCAGCGCCGCGGCTTTCGCCTCTTTCAGGTGATAGTCGGGCGCGGCGGCGAGCAGAGTGGCGAGCGTGCTGGCACGGCCCTCGCCCTTGATGAGCATGGCCTGCGTGGCTTCACTGCCGGTGCGGCCTTGCGGGCAGATGTCATAGGCGGGGGTGAGCGTCAGCATTCTGCCGTCCCAGAAGGCGGCATGGTTTCGGGCGTGGTCGTCGGTATTGCCGCACAGTACGTTGAAGCAGATCCGCCCGTAGAGCTCCTTGAGCGTGTCCTTCGGGTCAGTGAAGCGGTGGCGGATGAGTTCGGCGAGGTCTTCGTAGGAGGCGTAGCGGGCCATCATTTCATCGAGCCCGAGTATAGTCAGGGCCGAGACCATGGCGCGGCGCGTCCAACCGTCTTTTGTGTGCGTGCGGTCGAAGCGCTCGATAAGCAGCACATCCTTATGGGCGGCGCGTGTTATCGACACAGGCGCGGCGTTGATCCCGCAGGCGGCTGCCAGCTTCATCGCGATGAACTCGGCCTTCACGACGCTGTAGGTATCGTTGGTCGCAGAGAATTTGGCGATGAGCTTTTTAGTGTCGTCGTCGATCAGGGCCTTGGGGCGCGCGCCACCGATCGAGGTGCCGTGATTGAGGGCCTGGTCGAGCGCCGGAGTAAGAGGGACGCCCTTTTCGATGAGTTCGGCCGCTTCGAGGAGTTCGTCGAGCGAAGCTTGCGCGGCATGGCGGGGGACGTACTCCGTGGCCGATGCCTGGAAATCGAGGGCGCCAATCCGGTCGGAACCTGACTGGAGCAAAAAGGTCAGCTCGCTGATCTCCGGCACGCCGGCAGCGTCGGGCTTTTTGCCCGTCAGCCTGTTGATGATGACCCGGCGGCCCCAAGCGTCCGGCGAGGCGTCGCGAATGCAGCTTGCCATTGACAGGCCGTTGATCGGGGCGATCGTGCCCTCCTGAAGTGGCAATTCCGGCTCATAGAGGGAAATGGCGCTCTTACGGCGCCGGTAGCTGGCGCCATAGGTAAAGAGCAGGCGATCGCCGTCCTGGTCGAGCCGGCCCGCGACCACCGGTTCGGTCGCCCCCGGCAGCCAACTCCAGACAAAGGCTTCGGTAGCATCCGCCTTAGCACTACTTTGGCAGATTAACTGACGGTTAACGATAATCGGCCATCTTTGGCCCCTCAAAAAGGGGTGCGGTGGATGGTGGAGCAGAATATTGCACTGGC
>NZ_JAQKGP010000034.1:0-42881 GCF_027956525.1 Agrobacterium sp. ST15.13.013 | reverse complement strand
GATTTGAGCGGCGATCGATCATAATAACAATATCATGATATTGTTATTATGATCGATCGCCGCTCAAATCTGAACTCCAATCCAATCAAATTCATCCCGCTCATATAGTTTCTGCGCATAACAATTTTCCATTCAGATCAGCAAATTCAACATAAAAATCATATATTTATGCGTAGTTAGCCCGCAATCCGCAAATTGCAGGTCAGTGAAATCAGTTTCGCCCGCAGATTCTCATCCGCCTTCAGTCAAAAGTATACAATCCACCAACGCATATATTTTATATGTTTTGCGTTTATTATTGTATAAATATATGTTTATGGGAACCGCCCAGATCGCAACTGGCCTGCCCTCTTCCTATCGACCATCAATTCAAAATTCTCCTTCTGGTTGCGTAAATACTGCTTCTTGAGCTTCCGATTTCGAAGCTTTGCCCTGGCATAAATAGATCGTGCAAGCCTTCTCCTCATCAGGGCGGTATCTGCACGAGTAGCAAGGACGTACATTTCATAGAGACCCATCTGAACACACCTTTCCTATCACGCGACGCAGCTGCGACCGTGTTGTGAACTTCATCTCTTTTTCCATCAGCCTTTCAGCTCGATGGGCATTGCAACGGGGCACTGAAAATTGCCGCCTGTAGAAAATAAAGACACTTATCAGTGCCCCGCATCAGCGGTTTATGCCTGTCAGAGCCTGTCCTTCAGCAAATGCGTTTCGGAGAAATAGAAAGGCCCACCACAAACCAGATTCCCATCTCTCCTCCGGTCACGGCCAGAGGACCTCACCTGTCAGGCCCCGAAATATGAGAGTGACGTCTTTCTCTCACAGCCGGAACCGGTTCAGCTTCAAAACCGGAACGTTTCCCGGTTCATCGCGGAACAAGGGCAATATAAATCAGGCAAACAGGGCGGGGATGAACGGGGAAGCAAAAATCCTTCCCCAAAGCTAAAGAAGCTAAGGAGAAAAGCGTTAAACCATTGAACAAATATATCTTTTCAAGTCTAAACATGCAGGCGGCAACCACGGCAGCCAGTCAAAATAACTTTTTTACTTTGGATTCACCGACAAGCTAGCATGACTATGTCCCCTTTCGGCCCAAACCGGTCATTAGGGATGCTCTCGTCCAACGGCGGTTTTGTGCCTTCATCTCAGACGTTCCCCCATCTGCTAGAAGAGGCTAAAACCGGACGTAGAAACCAAACAGGTGGGCCAGTCGCGGCTTACGCAACGGTAAAGGTAATAAATCTTGGCTGCTTATGGGCGCAACAACTTCGAACTGAATTCTACGATTGCAATCCGTGACATATATCGTTTGTTTCTAGTATTTAGCGGCGATGGGCAGCTTTTTGACCTTGCACCTGCACCGGACGATCCTCTTAGGCTGATGCGCAACGATCACTTCGCAGACGAGATTATCCATTTGCTGGTTGGCACCGCGGTCGCTAATCGCATTCATGCAGAACACATGAGCAATTTACGCGCTGATCCAGCAGAGCTGAGGCACCAGCCAATTACTTTGCGCTGTGGGTCTCTCCAACCGGACATCTTGAGCAGCAACCGGGCGGTGCCGCTTACCTTCGAGCAAGCCTGCAACAAAATCATCCACGCCGTCCACATTGTCCCAGATTGCGGCAACCCCGCCGAAAATCCATTGAGCAGTGAAGTCAAGCTGCGAGGTCATCTGGGAAAATCAGCTTGGTCTGCGTACCTAAATATTCCGCAATACGTCCGCGCATCGATACTGAATTTCCGCGACCATACGTGATCTATAAGAAAAACTAGCAGCGGCAAAACGTGGTCCCATGTTGGCCGCAGAGCCTGCGATCGCATTTTCCGAAAGCAGACATCGCTCCGGCGACTGCGTCAAGTCGCCCTCGCGCCTACATCTCGGCCGTCCGAGAGTTTTTCGCTGGTACTCGATAGTGTACATAGTGCTGACTTAGCTTTTTCTCGCCGATACTAAGCGCATGCTTCGATGGCGTCTGTGCAACTTCGCGCTGAAATTCGGAGTGAAGTTATTGTAGCTCGCATAGCGTTGGCCTTAAAATTGGTCAACGCAAACTCACTCCAAAAAGCGAGACCTATTGGCCAAATCCACATTCCAGAAATTACTCGATAAGGCGGGTCAGTACATCGACGACGGATTTGACCGGAGCGATCCGCAACTCACTGACCGGGCGTTCGCGGCTCTCGACAAGCTCGCCGCACGCAAGATTATCCGCGATGAAGACGCGGTCCTCTTGCATTACTTTCGAGCCAACGCATTCAACAATCGGCAGCACGAAGCCGGACTGGAGCGTTCGTGGCAATGGGAAAATGAGCACCTCCAGAGCGGATTGCTCGAATTGCGCAAGGCTGCTAGGCATAAGGGGTTTAAAAAGCTCGGCCAGATCCGGCGCTGCCAAATTTTGACTAATATCGGTAGCAAGCTCAATTCCGTCGGTCGCCCTGTTGAAGCCCTGCACTATTGGGACAAAGCGCTCGCGATTGAGCGACGCTTTTCCATGGCGCTCTTCAACAAAGGTTTGGGACTCCAGAGCTATGCAGACTCAGTCAGCGATCCGGGACACTCCCAACTCATCGCAGCGCAAGCTCACGATAACTTTGTGGCAGGAACAGCTCCTGATGCTGTGCACGAAAGTTCGGAGAACGCGGAGCTTGTTCCTCGTTTTGCTGAGCGAGCGAAATATATTTTAGAGTGGCTTAATGTGGCATCCGCCAATGAGAATTTGACGGAGGAACACAGTCTAGGCCGCTCAAGGGCAGAGATGGCCTACCGTCGTTGGTGCTTGGAGAAGCGGCTGTTTCTCAATCCCATGAATGACCTTGGCACATATTCGATTGCCGCAACAGACAGCTTGGTTCTACCATCGATCAGCCTTCCCATCGCCAAGGGGGGAGCGCTGCCACCCGCTGTCTTCGGGCTTTTCAATCAGCTTAAGCAGGAATTCACTACGGCAAGGTTATTCCTTTTTGAGGCTATGACAGCCAACACAGCGCACTTCGCCGACAAGGGCGTAAAGCTAGCAAACACGCTCGACTATCCGAGCTATGGGGTGAACGTCGAGAAGGCGCGACAGGCCTTTCGAATGACGTATGCCTTGTTCGATAAGATTGCTTTCTTCTTAAACCACTACCTCGAACTTGGCATTTCCGAGAATAAGGTCTTCTTCCGCTCGATCTGGTATGAGGAGAAAGGAAATCCAAAACCGCTCCGTCAGTTTTTCCTGGATCGGGAGAATTGGCCGCTTCGGGGCTTATTCTGGCTGTCCAAAGACCTTTATGATCGTGAGTTTCAGGAAGCCACGGAACCGGACGCGGAAGCCCTGGCGCATCTGCGCAATTATCTCGAACACAAATACTGCCAGATTCATGAGCAATGGGGCGCGACCGTTCTTGATTTAGACGATGCAGAAACCGAACAGGTCGGACTTCACATCGGAAGGCACGATTTCGAGGCAAAGGCGCTGAGGCTAATGGGACTCGCACGCGCCGCGATAATCTACCTTTGCTTAGCTGTTCATCGAGAGGAGAGCCTCAGGAAGAATGGAAGCGAAAAAGCAATTTCGATGCCGATGATTTTCGACACATGGGATGATAAGTGGAAAGTATAGGCGCAGGTGAAGCGCGCCGCGCGACTAAAGGTTAACTCTCGTGTCGAAACTTGGACTTCTAACAGCAATAGGGCACAATATAGCCGACTCGGTCGGTTCCGGCGTAGGACTAATGGTTGGCGTCTACTCGATGGATATCTACGGTGAGGCCGCTTCTACCGAGGAAGGTTACATCGATGTAGACTTTCTCACCGGTAGTACATTGGGCGGAAGCGTCTCAGCTTCGCTCATGAAGGCTCTGAAGCTCTACAGCGAGGAGTTACCCCGCTTCTGCGAACGGAATGGGGTCGAGGTTGCCGAATTTCGTACGCTTAGTGTCCGCTTTTTGACAAAAAACCTTAAGCCGACTTGCATAGTCACTACAGAAGATCATCACGGGCGCTCCTCTATAGACGAGTATCAAGGATTGCCTGCCCGCCGTGTGAAGAAACTGGACTATCTGGGACGGGTACGGCGAAAATAGTACACTGGAACTCGTCGCACCGGTTTTAAATCGCGACGTTCGCTATTGAGCCTCAACCCAGATCGCGGAAAAGCGCCAGCTCACACCGTTTGGCCACGCCACCAGCTTTATCGAGTTTGGATAGTGCCTCTGGCATCGAGCGCCGTGAGATCTTCTCTCAAGCGCACTGCCATATCCATCCGCTCGTGCAGAATACTCATCACACCCAGGTCGCCGCTATCAAGCTTTCGGAAAAACAGGTAATGATGCTGATACCGGCTGAAATAAGCCTCACTCTTGAGGTCACCGGGGACAGCAAGTCTTTGGGGCAGACGCCGCCAAAGCAGATGGTTGTCGCAAAGGCGCTGCAAATGCGCATGTAAGCCACGTATATAGGTCTCAGCCTGCGCTTCACCCCAAGTATCCACGGTGTCGCGCCAGATCTTATCCTGTGCGGCATCGGCAGGCGCATAAAAGCGATAAGCTGCCATAACTAGCGACGCTTGTTTCGGCCGATGACATCGTCAGCAGAGACGGCTATAAACTCGCTATCATCCGCACGCATTGCGGGAGCCAGTTCCTTTTGCAAGGCATCCCATGCCTCGTCGCGGGTTTGCAGGTCACGCCGAATGAGCGCTCGAATATATTCGCTCGCATTCTCATAAAGACCGTCATCACCAATCTGCTGCTGGATGTGGTCTTGCAACGCGCCGCTGACTTTGACGTGAATGCTACCTGACGGCATGGCCTTTTCCTCTCATATCCTCAACTATGGGAAGTGTAGCATATATTGTCAATATTCATCATAATGTTCCAGCAACTCGTGCCCACGTAGCCTGCGATAAGTCCATGAGCGCCACGGTTGTCTCTCTATTTCCGTCTCCGAGCCGGCCCTTCTGGTGTGAGATATTTCCAAGAGAGACGGCTTCATGGAGTAATCGGACCGAAAGGGGTAGCATCGGGCGCATTCAGCATAAGGAGCGCAAAGGGGAGCAGTTGTTTTTCGCCGCCCCACAGCGTCTAGTCACAAGGCACTTCGTCCTCGATCTTGTCCTTGAGTTGTATAGTGACCAGCATGCGACCTACGCCAACCGCCCTACCATTCGCTGGCTGCGGTATTTTTCTGGATCTTATAACCCATAAGGGCGTCATCTGGGTTTCAGCTACCAAATGGATAGTACAACGCTAACTTCGGAGTACTGGCCACTCCGTATCATGAGTCCACTAGTCCTTACGACCAGCTTGCCGCTTGTCTTCACGTCGCCAAGAATGCTCCATCAAGACCGGACATTGGGCGGGAGAAAAAAGCGTGAGGATGATCTTCCTGAACAGATACGGTTTCCCCGACCAGTCGGCAACAAGCCGAATGATATCGTCTCTCGCTGTTTCGATGGCGCAGCGCGGAATGAATGTGACTGTCGTTGCAAGTCGCGAAATACACAATCATCCCGGCAGCGTCTTGCCCGCGGCCGAAACGGTTCGGGGTGTACAGATCCGACGGCTCGCAAGCGGTCGCTTCGGCCGGCACAGCCTCTTGCGCCGGAGCATTGATTATTTTCTTTTTCAGGTGCTGGCATTCGCCTGGCTTCTGCGCAACGTTCGGGCGACGGACACGGTCGTTGTCTGCACCGATCCGCCGCTCCTCTCCGTCATGAGCAGCATCCCGATCCGGCTCAAGGGCGCACTCATGGTGAACTGGATCATGGATCTTTTTCCTGAGACCGCAATCGAGCTTGGATTTTTCAGGAAACGTGCACGGTGGCTTGCGCCATGGCTGACGCAGGCGCGCAACTGGTCTCTGCGATCCCCCGGCATGGTCGTCTGCCCTACCGACAAGATGGCGGAATTCCTCACCACGCAAGGCCTTGCAAAGGATCGCGTCAGCGTCCTGCATCACTGGTCGGATGGCGAGGAAATCTATCCTGTCGCGCGCACCGACAACAGCCTGCGAAAAGCGTGGGGCCTGCAGGATGTGTTTGTCGTGGGCTATTCAGGAAACTTCGGGCGGGCGCATGAGTTCGGCACCATGCTGGCAGCGGCAAAACGTCTCGAACACCGGCAGGATATCCGGTTCCTTCTCATTGGCGGCGGACACCAGCACGCGGCTGTGAAGACTGTAGTCCAGGATCTCGGCCTTCAGAACGTCATCTTCAAGCCGCTGCAGCCCGTGGAGAACCTTGCTGAAAGCTTGAGCGTTGCGGATGTGCATCTGGTCTCGCTGCTGCCGGAACTGGAACACTGCATCATTCCAAGCAAATTCTATGGCATCCTGGCGGCCGGGAGGCCGACGATCTTCGTCGGCGACCCTGATGGAGAGGTGCCGCGTGTTCTCAGAGCCAAGGGATGCGGCAGCAGCCTCGAAATCGGAGAGATCGATAAGCTCTCCGGCATCATCGAAAAGCTCTGCGACGATCCGGATACCACGACAGCAATGGGGGATGCGGCACGGCGGCTGCTTTGTGCCGACTATTCCCGAGAAAAGGCGGCAGATGCCTGGGCAGTGCTGATCGCCGGGCTGCAAACTGTCGAACCTTCCAGGCCCCCTATCGCTCAAGGTATCTCGTCATGAAAGACAAAGTCGTCGTCAGCCAGCTCGGCGCCCGCATGCATTACGCGGTGCCGAGGATATTCGCATCCGCTGGCCGCCTTGCGCATTTTTATACCGACATTTGCGCCACGAAGGGCTGGCCCCGGATCGTCAATTCGTTTCCGGCAACCCTTTATCCCGCACCTGTCAAACGGCTGGCCGGCCGGCTTCCCAAAGGCGTGCCGACGGCGCTGACGACGGTGTTTTCCAGCTTTGGCCTCCGTTCCGTGCTGCGCCACATGCGCACGAAAGACGTTGTCGAGGAAACCTCTCACGCGATCTGGGCCGGGTCTATTTTTTCCGAAATGGTCGCCCGACGCGGCTTCCACGGCGCAGCCGGGCTCTATGCCTTCAGCGGCGACGCACTCGAACAGATGCGGGCGGCAAAGCAGCAGGGGCTGTGGACCGCAGTCGAGCAGATGATTGCGCCGCGCGATGTCGTTGAAGCGCTTCTGGATCAGGAAATGAAGCGGTTTCCCGCATGGGCCGGTCCTGTGCAGGAAAACCCACATGCGCGTCTCTTCGCCGAACGGGAAAAAGCCGAGTGGCGTCTGGCGGATGTCATCGTCTGCCCGTCGGAATTTGTCCGCAAGCACGTCGTTGCATGCGGCGGACCGGACGACCGGTGTGTCGTCGTACCCTACGGTGTCAATGCCGCGGCTGCCATCGACCGGCCAGCACGCATGCCGGGACCAATCAGGGTTCTGACGGTGGGCGAAGTCGGGCTGCGCAAGGGTTCGCCCTATGTTGTGGAAGCCGCCCGATTGATGGAAGGTGCCGCCCGCTTCCGGATGGCTGGCCGCGTTCGCATACCCGATGACGTCAAGCAGCAGATTTCACAATGGGTCGAGCTGAGAGGCATCGTTCCGCGCTCGCAGATCGTCGAGGAATTTAGATGGGCGGATGTCTTCCTGCTGCCGTCGCTCTGCGAAGGCTCCGCAACCGCCGTCTATGAAGCGCTGGCAGCGGGCCTGCCGGTTATAACGACCGAAAACACCGGCAGCGTCGTTCGCGATGGCATCGAAGGTTTCATCGTTCCCGTCTGCGATCCGGAAGCTATCGCGACCGCGGTGCGTGCGCTTGCCGACAATCCCGAACTCAGGCGGACCATGTCTGCCAATGCGCTCCTGCGCGCGGCCGAACATACCGTGGAATCCTATGGCGAGCGGCTTCTTGCCGCGCTGTCCGGGCCGCGTCTGTCGGGGTCCGCGGGACTTTGCCAGACGGTTGAAGCGCGATATCTGGGGAACAACGAGATATGAAGATCATCCACGTCATCGCTTCGATTGATCCCAAGCATGGCGGCTTGCAGGCCGTTGCCATGCGCCTTGCCGCTGCACAGGCCGGCCTCGGCCTCGATGTGAATATCGTCAGCTACGGCGACGCCGCGATTGAGGCGCAGGTCAAGGAAATCGGTCGTAGCATTCCGCATTTCGAAAACATCCATTGGCATCTCCTGGAGCCGGCCGGGAGGCTGGAAACACTGTTCTGCTTCAGGGGCCGGCGCATGCTGAAAGCCTTGCTGAAAGATGCCTCCTTCATGCATATTCACGGCGTATGGGAGCCTTTTCTGCTCTATGCTTCCAAGCTCGCCCGCGCCGCTGGCGTACCCTACTGCATCTGCCCGGCAGGCATGCTGGACCATTGGAGTCTCGGCCAGCGATCATGGAAAAAGAAGATCGCCCTGATGCTGTGCTATCGCAAGATGCTGAACGAGGCTGCGTTCCTGCATCTGCTCAACGTCGATGAGATGGCGGCTGTCGAGCCGCTGAATTTCCAGGCTCGAAATCTCATCATACCGAACGGTGTTTTTGCCGAGGAATTCGATCCCCTGCCCACTCGGGGACATTTCAGGCAGAAAATCGCCCTGGCGCACGGCAGGCGTTACATCCTGTTTCTCTCACGCCTGCACATCAAAAAGGGTATCGACATTCTTGCCTCGGCCTTTGCGGCTATCTCTGACACCTATGTCGATGTTGATCTCGTCGTCGCAGGTCCCCCCGGTGGCGCAGAGGGCCACTTCATGCACCTCGTCAAAAAACTGAACATCCGGCACCGCGTCTTTATGGTCGGGGCCATTTACGGCGAAACAAAGCTCGAAGCCATGGTCGATGCCGACTGCTTCTGCCTGCCAAGCCGACAGGAGGGTTTCAGCATGGCGATAACAGAAGCGCTCGCCTGCGGCACACCTGTGGTGATCACCGACCAGTGTCACTTTCCCGAAGTCGGTTCTGCCGATGCAGGACTTATCGTCTCGGTTGACGCGGCCGAGGTTGCGAAGGCGTTGGCAAGCGTGCTCGGCAACCCGGCCAGGGCGAGAACGATGGGCGAAAATGGCCGCCGGCTTGTACTGGAGAGATTCACCTGGCCGACCATTGCCCATGCCACGCTTGAAGGTTATCGGCTGAGCGCGTTGGAGGCCGCCGCTTCCTGACGGCGGGAGCCAACCGCCCTTGCCGGATTGCCGACATAAATCGTCCACGGCTCCAGTGACTTCGCGGTGACGGCGCGCGCGCCGAGTACAGCCCCCCTGCCGACGACGACACCGGGCCCGACGAAGGCTTCCGCAGCCACCCAGGCATCCT
The DNA here is from genome assembly GCF_027956525.1 of Agrobacterium sp. ST15.13.013. Classification (NCBI taxonomy): domain Bacteria; kingdom Pseudomonadati; phylum Pseudomonadota; class Alphaproteobacteria; order Hyphomicrobiales; family Rhizobiaceae; genus Agrobacterium; species Agrobacterium sp. ST15.13.013. Next base: position 33,653 of record NZ_JAQKGP010000034.1, on the reverse strand, counting down.
CCTCGATCACCACCGGCCGCGTCACCAGGGGAAACGCGCTGTCCTGAACGTCATGCGACCCGGTGCACAGATGCGCACGTTGCGAGACCGAGGCATATTGGCCGATTGTGATCATGTCGACGTTGTAGCAGATCACCCCAGGCCCGAGAGATGAATGACGCTCCATGACGAGGTGCCCCGGCCACCACACAATCGCGCTGGAATACACCATTGCCGTGGTGTGCAGGCGCGCGCCGAAACTGCGCAGGAGAAAATTGCGCCAACGGCGCATCGGCGGGGGCGTCCAGGAGGCAAGAAGCCGCCATACGATCATCCAGGCCAGCCGTTTCAACCGCAAATTCAGTGCAAAGGTCGGACCTCCGAAACGCGGCAGGGGCGTCTTTGCATGCTGGAAGGCAGGATCGTCGTATCGTGAGCGCATGGCCTATCCTCCGGCTTGAGACGTCAAGGATGGTATCGCGTATCGCCGCTGCCGCACGCGGGCGGGTATCACGGCAAATGCCAGCGCCGGTGCTGCAAACATCAGCATATGCACCCAGACCATGAGAACCCAGTCGGTCTGATGCGAGATGGCATGCATGGACGGTATGATAGATAACAGATAGGTGAATTGCGCAGCGAACTCGCCCGTGTTTGCGGTCACCCAGATCCGGCGCACCAGATAGGCGAGCAGGAAAAACTTGAACGCTCCCAGATACCAGAAGGATCCGAACGCATCCGCCATTCCGGTCTCCGTCGTCCCGAGGACAGGATTGTAGTCGCGCGATTGAACCGGCACCGGCAACATGAAGGATTGCTTGACCTCCACGCCCACGAGTTGCGCGGGCACGAAGTTGAACACCAACCTGTTCCAGTGGAACTTGCCGTAGTCGAATTGCAAGGTGTTTGCGGTGTTGTCGATCCGCATGATCGCATTGCGCATCTCATCGCCGCCATCCCGGAACACTTTCTCAAGATTGCCGACGAAATCTATCTTCTTGATGTCATCCCAGACCGGCGCGTCGTTGGCCTTGGTGATGGCGCGGTAGTCACCCATGCTGTTCATCGACAATGTGCCGAGGAAAAGCGCAATGATCACGAGGATACGCGGGATCGTCCATCCCTTGTAAAACCACCATGCCAGCGCGAACATCATGATGAGTTCCACCGCTTCGGCGCGCTTTCCCGTTATCACGATGCGATCCAGATAAAAGACGAGATCGAACGCAAGGACGATGAGCGCCAGCCAGGAAAACCGCCGTGCAAGACAGAGCACCGCAATGGCCAGACCGTAGCTCAAAAGCCGCGAAAAGAAGATATACATGACCGGAACTCCGGTCATCTGCACCGCAATGGTCAACTCTCCCGGCAGCCGGCTGAGCTTGAAATAGAAGTAGGCACCGGCGACCGAGAGAACGGCTGCGACGATCAGCAGACGTGTTTCATCGAAATCGATACGGAAGAATGCAAAGGGTTTCGCCGTTCTGCTCCATCCCCACCAGCACATGAAAAGGCACAGCATCATGAACAGCGCGGCTCTGGCAAACGCGCCTTCCGGCAGGAATCTTTCCGACGCCAGTCCGGGAACCTGCGGCAAGATGAAACTGAAGGTGATGACGCCCGTCAGAAACGGGAACTCGTAAATTCGCTCCCGACGCATCATTCCCCAACAGATGAGCAGGACAACACCACCGAAGAGGCAAAAAACCAGAAGCGTGTTCATGAAGCGAGCCCCGCCTGAACCGGAGGCAAATCCCGCACGAAACTGCTTCTGAGGTCGTAGAAAAGCGCTTTGGCGTATTCCTTGAACACCTGCACCCCGTCGCCGTTGATGGCAAGTCGCCACAGCGACACGGTTCGTTGCGCAGGAAGTGAAATCCACTGGATTTGTGGCATCACAAACCGGAAGCGTTTTACTGCGCGCCGTGAATGAAACCAGCTCGTGACCAGAATGGCGCTTTTTGCCCCCATTCCAGTCAGTATAGGCTGTGCGAATGTCGCGTTTTCCCAGGTGCTGAGCGAAAGACATTCCGTTGAGACGGCTGCGGAATCCACCCCCAACCGCACCAGCGTGTCACGGATGAAGTCGCAATCCCCATAACCAGTCACCAGGACGCGCGGCGCCTTTCCCTCGTGCCATAGTTTTGCGGCCCGGTCAGCTCGAGGAGGACCGTCGCCGCCCAGAACAACGATGACGTCGGCTTGCGCAGGCGGGTCCTCCACGACAAGAAGCGACCCCGCTGAAACGAGGGCAAGTCCGTAGAGCCCGACTGCACTCAGCATCATCAAGCCCAGTAAAATCGCGTTCCGTTTCAATGGCGGAGCGTTTCTGATGTTCTGGGAAATGCGAGAAGGCGAAAGCCGTCCTTTCGAAACCGGTCTCGAGGGAATTCGCGGTCCGGGCCACGGCGCTTTCATGATGCGGCTACTCTTCATTCGCCGATTGAATGGCTCTTGGCTCCGGCGTGGCGCTGGCGGCGACCGGTAGACGCACCACCTCGCGGTAGAGATCGAAATTACCCCTGTGAAGCAAGGTTTTCGAGAGGTAGCCCGTCGCGGTAAGGACGAACGCGGTGTGAAGGGCAATCGGCACGAGAAGGCCGGCGGCCATTATTTCCGCCGGAATACCGGCTTTTATCCCTGCAAAACCGATGCCGCCGCAAATGAAGGAAATCACGACCAGCGTGTTCGTTGCAGCCGCCGGCGTGAAACCATAGTCCAGCAGCAGATGATGAAAATGCCAGCGATCGGCCGACATCGGACTGCGACCGTGCATGATACGACGGACAATCAGGCTAAGCGTATCGGTGATCGGCAGGATCACGATCCAGAGCAATGCCGGAAAGGATACGGCAGCGCTTGTAGTCGCCAGCAGGACGATCACATAGGCAATCGTCGCCCCCAGTGCGGTACTGCCAGCATCGCCGAGGAATATGCTCGCCCTTGCACGCCATGGACCGCGCATGTTGAAGACCAGAAAAGCGCAGAGGCATACGCAGAGTGCCTGAAGCGGCGCGATGATGTCGCCGACACCTGCGAAGATCGCCACGATCATTAGCCAGATCAACGCGACACCCGCTGTGCCACCTGCAAGCCCGTCGACACCATCGAGCATGTTCCACGAATTCACCAGCCCGGTAACGAAGAGAACTCCGATGACGAGAAACAGCGGTAGGAACAGATCCGAATGCTGCGTGAACAGCACGCCGATGGAGAGAGAGCCGATATCGGCGCCGCCTACGAGAGCGATCGCCATTGCCAGTTGCATGACAAGGCGTCCTGCTGCGGGCAGCGGCCGGCGATCATCGACGACGCCCATCAACAGGATGACCGCCAGTCCGAGCCAGAAGTTCATGCCGAGAGCCTCGCTCCACCCACCAACGAAGGCGGAAACAGCGAAAGCGGTAAAGATTGCAATGCCACCGCAAAGCGGAACCGCCCCGGTGTGGCGTTTGCGAATGGAATCGGGGCGATCCACAAGCTGATACGCAATGGTCAGGTGCCTGAGAACGACGATAAAGGATACGCACAGGATAAAAGTAGCGATGGTGTTGAAGAGTATCCCCGACATGTCTGATCCCCACGCTGAAGCTTGGCGGCGCATTTGCAACGATATTTGCCTTCTGACGATCCTAAAAAACACCGGCCCTGAGGGGTATGCGGGCAAAAGGCGTGTGAAATCCACCAAAGGGAGAGGATGTCGAAATTAACGTCTACCCTCCCTACCCACAAACCGGATCGACCATCGAAAGAGCTAGAGCGGTTCATTGTTAAATGGAAACGGTTCTGCCGGAGCAGGTTTTCGTCAGGGCAAAGGCGATTGGCGAAGGGCATACCCCCAGGGACTTTCGAGCCGATCGCCTTTGATCCTGGCGGAAAGATGCCCGGCCCTTCGGGTTGGCTGAAACGGGCCGCCTGATCGTCCGGCCGACTCCGTTTGAGCCAACAGAACCGTTTCCATTTAACAATCAGCCGCTCTAGGTTTGAGACCTTGTCGACAAGCAGCCACAAATGGACGACCCGGCAACGAGCGGCATCTTGCGAGTGATCATTCCTGTGCGGAGAGAACGGCGATCCAGTCCTGAGAACCGAAAGCATTCGCCGATGCCGGCACCGTCACGTTGCGAAGACCGCTGCGGCCAAGACGCTCGCTCGGTTCGATGTAGATTCCATTCGAGGGATCATACCAGCGAAGGGTTTTCTCGCCTGCCGCCAAACTGTCGAGATCGATCGCAACGGAAGGAGCGTCGAGATAGATCACCGCGAAAGACCCATCCCTGTCGCGCGCCGCAAATGCGCCCGCATCGCTTTTCAGCAGACTTCCCTGATCGGGCACCAGCTTCCACCATGTCAGTTCTCTGAAAAGCGCGGCCAGATGGGTAATGCTTTGAGCACCACGGCTTTTCAGCGAACCTTGCCAGCTGTCCTTCGCGTCATAAAGCCCGGCGGCGGAAAAATGCCAGACCGGATTGTTGCCGAAGAGCTGGCCGCTCGCTCCTGAAAGCAGTGCACTATAGGCAATAAGACGAACCTGACGCTCCTGCACATCGTTCTCGCCTTCATAGGCGCTTTCAATGAGGAAAAAAGGGCGTCTCGGTCCAGAGCGATACCGATTGAGCACCGCCGTCGCGACATTGCTGTAAGTATAAATTGAATCGATATCGAGCCAGGAAGCGTCCCGCCAAAAATCGCTCGTCACGGTATCGGGATTGCCATGCACGGTCTGCAATGCCGAAGGATCGGTTTCAGCAATCCCCGTTGCAACAGCCGTGACCAGATTGCGATCAGGCGGGTCGTAATCCCCGCCCTGCACCCAGATGATGTTGGGGTACTTCGCAAAACGCTGACCGACATAACGCCCATAAGCCCGCAGCTTTTCCGGCCCGGCCACGATCATTTCCTGATACCATCCTTCGGGGCCACCGCGTGCGCCGCTATAGGCCGGACAGAGAAGCACCAGCAGGTTGCGACTTGCGGCTGCCTTTATGACGGCTTCTGCCCTGTCGAAATAGGCCTCGTTCGGTTGCTCGAAGGCATCGCCTGCGAAAGGTTTCTCGTCGTAGAAGTTCGCTGGCGCCTTGCGGGAGAACTGATGCTCGATCAACGATACAAGCACGGTGTTGAAGCCCTGCCGCTTTCGCGTTTCCAGATAAAATTCCGCATCGGGAATAGAGGTATCGCCAATAAGCGACCAAGCACTGTCCCCGACAATCAGGAACGGCAGACCCTTGCTGTCTTCAAGATAACCCCCGTCCTGCGACGTCTGAAGCGGAAAAACGGTATCCTGTGCGTAGCCGGTCGAAAACATGCATAACCAGAGAAAGAAAACACTGCACAGATGTCCAAGTCGCCGCTGATCGCCGATCATTGCTTCAGAGCCGTTCACGAACGACGCGAAGCCAGTTTTTCAAGGGCAACGGCAGATAGGTTCTAAGACCCGGCCTCAAACCAGCGGGAATAGACCAGTCTTCCATCCTGAGCACCGTAGACAGGCCAGGACGGTCGTTCAGTGTCAGGGTAATGACTTCGTTATAGCGTGCGGCCATCCGTTCGATGCTGAAGCGGTTCAGGACCATCTCCTTTCCCGCAATCGACATGCGCTCGAGAAGATCGCGATCGGCATGCAAGCGCGCGATCGCATTCGCCGCTGCCGTATAATTGCCAATCGGGAACAGGAAGCCGTTTCGGCCCGGCTCGACAATCGTATCCGTCACACCCCGGATGTGAGAGACGACCGGGACGCATCCGCCGGCCATTGCCTCGATCATGGTCATGCCAAGCCCCTCGAAGCGGGACGGCATGATGAGAACATCGTGGCTGGCCATGATGACCGGTATGTCTGAAAGCTGAACGGATCCCGCGTAACTGACGCGATCGCCATGGCCGTCTAGCCTTCGCCTGAGCTTGCCCATATCCGGCCCATCTCCGACGATCGTCAAGCGCACAGCCTCGGGCGAGGCATCCAGTATTTCCCGCAGCCACATCACGCCTTTCGAGGCATCTTCAATGCGGCCGACGAAGAGAGCCTTGAGTTCCGGCCTCCGGTTGAACCGCCGAACCGCCTGGCTGCGGAACGCGTCGCTATCCACCGCATTCGGTATGGCGTAGGTGCGATCCTTCGAAAAGCCGTTGCGCGCGACCAGATCGGCACGGCACCGCTCCGATACGCCGACGGTGACATGGGCGTAGTCCCGCACCGAGCGCGCCGCTGCATATGTTCCAGGCGAGATATTATGGACGACGAGAATACGCAGGATACCTTCTGGCAGATAGCGCGCGATATTTGTCTGCAACTGATCGCCAAGAACGTTGACGATCACACCGTCGAACCCTCCGTCTTCGATGGCGGCCGCCATTCGCTCTGCACATTCGCGTTCGCTGAGATTGACGGGCATGCGCAGCAGTTGCCCGAAATCCTTTTCACCCTGGAGGTCGAGGGGCAGCCCATATGTTTCCTTGCACACGCCGAGCCATCGCACGTCTGTGCCATAGGCGGCGAGGCCTTTGCGAAGATGTTTGAAGACGGAATAGGTGCCGCCGATATGGGGGAGAACAAAATAGGCAAGCTTCATGGGACACTTTCGCTCCTGCACCCACAATCCTGCCGCAACGGATCGACGACGGATAGTTCGAGTGGCTGCTAACGCGACATACTAAAAAGCCACGGGATGACAGTCAGTTGCATCTTAGGCTTAGCCGTATCTTCCTTTGAGCGGTTTGCGTCAGTCAGACTATTCGTTTGACGTAAGACGCAACCCGAAGGTCGAGGTGGGGCGGTACTGCTCCAGCAGATATCAATGCCATATCGAGCGTGTCGGCGCCGGGCTGCGATTGGAAAATAAATGAGGATCACTCTCCTTGGACAATTTGGCTCTGGTAATTCGGGCAATGACGGATCGCTTGAAGCCATGCTCATTTACCTGCGCAGGATGAGGCCCGATGCCGATCTGTTGTGTCTCTGTGCAAGTCCGACAGTCGTCAGTACGAAGTTCAATATTCGTGCGATGGGCGTTGGCGGTCCTCCCCTGAAAAACGCGTGGATGAGGCAACTGGACAGGCTGCTCGGCAAGGTGCCCTCACGGCTGAGGTTATTGGTCAGCTCCCTCTTCAGTTTCGACAAGGCTGACCTGATGATCATACCGGGGACCGGCATCCTGGATGATTTTCAGGAAAAGTGGTTCGGTTGGCCCTTTGTCGTGTTTTGCTGGTGTCTCGTTGCACGCCTTCGCAACACACGGATCGCCTTCGTCAGCATTGGCGCCGGTCCGATGAAAAGCCGTCTCAGCCGCTGGTTCCTGCGCTCGGCCGCACAGATGGCCTCCTATCGATCCTATCGGGACGATTTCTCGCTCAACTACATGAAAATGATCGGTGTCGACGTGTCGCGAGACCACCGCTACCCCGATATAGCCTTTGATCTTCCTGTTCCTGTGCCCCACCGGCAGAGCCCCGCCAGCGGCCCAATGAGAATAGGCGTCGGCGTCATGGACTATCGCGGCTGGCGTCACAACGATCCCGAGGCCGCCAGAATTTACAAGACCTACATCCATAAGCTCGCACAGCTCGTGAGCTGGTTGATCGGTGAAGGCCATAACATCATCCTTTTGATGGGGGACGTTACCGACAGGGTCGCCTGCGCGGATCTGATGTTTCTGCTGAACGACATGCTCTCCGAGGATGAGCTGGCCCATATCGACATCAGCTCGGCCGCAACGCTGCGCGATATCATGCAGCAGATGGCAGCGATCGACCTTGCCGTGGTGTCGAGATATCATGGATTGGTCTGCTCGCTGAAACTTGGAAACCCGACAATATCAATAGGTTATGCTCGCAAGTTCAGCGATCTGATGAACGATTTCGACCAGGAAAAATTTTCCCGGCACATCGATACGTTCGAAGTCGAGGAAGTTATCGAGCTGGTGAAGGAGATAGTCGCCGGAGCCGGGGCGGTGAGGCAGCGGATCGCCCACGCCAATGATCGCTTCAAGCGCCAGCTTTCCGAGCAGGAGGCGCTACTTGGCCGGGAATTTCTCTCAACCGATGCCGTCGCAACGCCGCAAAGCGTTACCCTTTAGACACGCAGTCATGCAACCTAATGCTTTCGACGTAATAGCGAGGCTCTTTAACACTAAAAGGGGTTAGACCGCACGTTGTCGCACGCCCTTTTACGGACATTCTCCAAACGTCCTACACCTACGGATCCGGCTGCCATCCCAACGGTCAGATTTCCAAGATAAAAGTCGCCACTCTAGATTTGACGCTACCGTCGATTATCGGCGACGCTGTCGGAGCCCTTCGATGCACAAAGTCCGCCGCGCCTTTTTCATGGCCATGCTGGAACAGCACCTCGGAATTGCGATCAATTTCGCTCTGATCGCGATCGTATCGCGGCTGCTCTCGCCGGCGGAAGTGGGCTTCGCCGTCATCGGCTACGGGGTGACGTCGGTGATTTTCGCCTTTCGCGAATTCGTTTCGTCCGATTTCCTCATTCAACTCGATGTCGTTGAACGCGATGACATCAACACGTCGCTTACACTCTTGCTCCTCGTCAGCGGCATTCTCGGGATCGTTCTCTATCTATGCGGACCCTATCTGGCGATTTTCTACCACCACCCCGGTCTCCAGCATTATCTTATCCTCGCAATTGCCGCCATCATGGCCGAAAGCCTGGGGATGCCGGCGTTTTCCATGCTGCGTCGCCGGCTGGCGTTCGGCACCATCGCACGCGTCCGAACCATCGGACTCGTCGTTATGTCCGTTGTGACGATCTTCGCTGCCAGCAATGGATGGGGCTTCGTCAGTTTCGCCCTCGGCCTCCTTGTCGGCAACAGCGTTGCCAGCGCCCTTGCCGCCTATGCCGATCCGGCCCATCGGTCAGCGCGCCTCTCGCTCAAGTCGTGGCGCCGTATGGCCGAATTCGGCCGTTACAGGGGCGCTGCCACCATCGTCGACAAATTATACGAGTCCCTGCCGCAACTGGTGCTCGGCTTTGCCATGACACCGACAGCGGTCGCGATCTACAATCGCGCCAATACCGTCTGCTCCATTCCCGATCGCATTTTTCTCTCGGCAATCTTTTCCTTCGCCTTCCCGGCGCTCGCCGCCGAAGTGCGCCAGGGTGGAGACGTCCGAAAGTCCTACCTGCGCGCCCTCAGTTACATCACCGTGCTATATTGGCCGTCGCTGATCATGGTCGCCATTCTCGCCGATCCCATTGTACGCCTTGCACTCGGAGACCAGTGGCTTGCCGCCGTACCGATCACCCGTATTCTCGCGCTGGCCTCGATCTTCTGGTTTCCAATGGTGCTGACCGCACCGCTGCTGATCGCTCTCAACGCCAACCGGGAGGCTTTTCTGGGCAATTTCGTCTGCCGCAGCGTCTCGGCAATTGTGCTCTGCTCCGCCAGCTTCTTCGGCCTCACCGCAGTAGCACTCAGCCAGTTCATCACACTGCCCTTCCAGATGCTTGTCGCCTTCTATCTGGTAAGACGCCATGCGCACTTTAAACTACCCGAACTGTTCGCAGCCATCGGGACAAGTGCTGCGGTGACCCTTGCAGCGATTGCGGGGCCGCTCGCCATATCCGTCTGGATGGGATTCCGCTTCGATTACTCCCTCGCCCAGGCAGGCGGCGCCATCCTCCTTTCGGTGGCGGGCTGGGGCGCCTGTCTGTTGCTTCTGCGTCACCCACTCGTCAGCGAAATACGTTCGACGCTCGATGCTTTTGCCGGGCGTCTGCGCAGGGTCGGAAAACCTCCTGCATCGGCTTCCATTCCCGACACCGTCGTTCCCGCAGCGGTGGAACCATGAGCAGCATCGATATCGTCATTCCCAACTACAATTACGGTCGCTTTCTGAAAGGATGCGTAGAGAGCGTCCTTGGCCAGAACATCCCCAACATGCGTATCCTCATCATAGACAACGCCTCCACAGACGACAGCGTTGCGATCTCCCGGTCACTCGCGGCAAAAAATCCCCGTATCGAAACGAGCCTGCGCGCAAGGAACCTCGGCGGTCACGCGTCTTTCAACGAAGGCATCGATTGGGCTCGGGCAGACTATTTCGCCATCATCTGCGCCGACGATGTCCTGTCGCCCGGCGCCCTTGCGCGCGCAATGGAGGCGCTCGACAATAATCCCGGTGCGCACATGGCCTTCGGCCGAACCGCCTTCTTCCGCGACGACGCCGAAATAGCATCGTTGCCTAGCAGCGACGTCGATGGCATGCAGCTTCATCGCGGCATGGACTTCATCGCCAACGTCTGCGCGACGGGACGCAGCCCGGTACCAGGCCCACTCGCCGTCACCAGGACGCACATTCAGCAACATGCCGGCCATTACCGGCCAGCACTGCGCCATACCGACGACGTCGAGATGTGGATGCGGCTCGCGGTGCTGGGCGACATCGTCGAACTCGATGCCGTGCAGAATTTCACGCGTATCCACGGTGCGAACCAATCGGCTATGCTTGATAATGTGCTTGCCTGGAATGCCGAAATCGAAGCAGCACTCGAAAGCTTCTTCCGCAACGAAGGAGCTTTGCTCGCCAATGCCCAGACCCTGCTAAGGCGCGGCCGCGCGAGCCTGAGCGACCGCGCCTATTGGTGCGCGCTTTCCAATCTGGTCCAGCGTCGGCCAGGCGCGGGTCCCCTTCTCGCACAGGCTTTCCGCCTGCGACCCGCCTCGGCGTTTCTGCCACCGGTAAGTTATCTTGTGCGCCGGCCTGATGCCTTGCATCGCATTCGCGCAGCAATCGCCCGTCGATAGCGATCGACCGGCCAGCTTTCGATGATGAAGGCCTATTCCTCGGCATTCAGGACAAGCCGCAACAGCGCCGGCAACGAAGCTGATTTCGTTCGGCGCATGATTGAGGCGCGATGATTTTCGACAGTGCGCTGACTGAGCTTCAAATCGGCTGCAATGACCTTATTGGCCTGCCCCTGAACAATCCGCTCAAGGATCTGGCGTTGCTTGCGAGTAAGCGCCGCCAGCGTGGCTCGAGCTGTTTCACGCCGCTCTTCACGCTCGTTCGCTTCACGCGATCGCTCCAGGGCCGACTGCACGCTCCGATATATTTCCTGGTAAGAAAACGGCTTCTCGATGAAATCGGCCGCTCCATAACGCATCGCATTGATGGCCATACGCACATCGCTGCGACCCGTGATGACAATCACCGGAAACCGATGATGTCTTTCTTTCAGCAAACGCAGCAACTCCATGCCTACCATGCCTGGCAGATACGCATCAACAAGCAGACAGCCTGATCTGTCGGGTTTGTAGTCTGCAAGATACGCTTCTGCCGAAACATAGGTTGCAACCGTCCAGCCCTCACCTTCAAAAACAGCGCGCAAATTGTCCCTGATGTCCTGCTGATCATCGATGACTTCGATGAGCCGGCCCGTCATCTGCTCCGTGTCTTCGGGGTCGATTGTGTGTTCCACCTTCTCGCCGGTTTGGCGAACAACCAGTGTCTCGACCACCTGCACGACGTCCCTGAGTTTCGCCGGCTTGTGCAGATAAGGAATTTCGTGCTGCGCAAAATCCCTCAGCGCCTTGCTTGAAATATCGCCTGTTAGAATGAGTGCCGGAACATTTCGGCGGAGTGCTTGCCGGATATCTTCAATCGCAACTATGCCATTCCCGCTCGTGGGGAGATTGTAGTCTGCGAGAACAACGTCGGGCATGAACTTCAGCCCTCGAACAATCGCGATTGCTTCGGCAGCCGTTGAGGTTGCAGCGACCACGTATCCAGTCTGCTCAAGCCCCATCTTGAGCAGATCGCGCATTCCGTTTTCATCTTCAATGATCAAAATCGACGCGGAAGACAGGGCAACCGCTTGACGCGAATGGTTATCGACGGGCGCACGCAGCAGCACAAGCGGCTCCCCAGCCGGTGCTCTATCGATCTCGATCATGAATGCGGAACCTTCATGCAATCGCGACCGCACCGCAATTTTCAGTCCCAAAAGGTCGCTGAGCCGCTTGACGATTGACAGTCCGAGTCCCAGACCACGGTCTTCCGCGCCAGCGGGTACGTCGAGTTGAAGATATTCCTGGAAGACGTCCGCGATATGGCTTTCGGGAATGCCTATACCGGTGTCCCAAACTTCGAACCGAACTTTTGCACCGACCCGGCGACAGCCAACCAGAATTTTGCCGCTCGGCGTGTATTTCAGTGCATTGGACAGAAGGTTGCGAACGATCTGCTCGAACAGACGGGGATCGGTGTGAACGGCAAGGCTGGACGGTACGACACGAAGTTGCAGCCCCGCCGCCCGAGCGGGATAATAAAATTCCTTGAACAGCCGCCCCAGAAGATCGCCGATCGCAAAGCTGACGATCTGCGGTTCCACTATCCCCGCTTCGATCTGGTTGATGTCAAGAACAGAGTTGAGTATGCCTAGCATCGAGGACAGCGTCTCTCCCATTCTCTGGACGAAAGTGCTCGTCTGCCCTTCCCCCACGCTCCTTTCCAAAAGCCCATGCAACAGCTTCAAGGTTTGCAGCGGCTGACGAAGATCGTGGCTTGCCGCAGACAGGAACTGCGACTTGGCCTCGGTCGCTCGCTCAGCGGATTTCTTTGCAGCTTCCCTGCTTTCGGCAACCTGTTTCTGGGCGCTCATATCGATGAAGGTGATGACGACCCCGTCGACGGTCTCGTTCTCGCCGCGATAGGGTTTGACGCGGCGGACATACCAGCGGCCGTCAGTTCCTCCTATCTCCCTGTCGACTGTATTGCCGTCGTGGAGGGTCGCCATAGCATCGGCTTGAAGCGTACTGTCGCCGCCAAAGCCGCTGAGGTCCGAGAGGGGGCGGCCGACATCGGACGATATAATCTTGAATACCGACCGGGTGGCTGGTGTGAAAAACCGTATACGAAGACTGGCATCCAGAAAGAGCGTCGGGACATCGGTACTATACAAGACATTTTGCAGATCGTTGGAAACTGCACGCTGACGCTCTAGTGCTTCGTGCAATTGATTGTTGAGAGCTGTCAGCTCTTCATTGAGGGATTGCAGCTCCTCTTTCGAAGTAACGAGTTCCTCATTCGTCGACTGATACTCTTCATTCAGAGACAGTGCTTCGGCGGTGATCTGCTTCTGTTCTTCGCCGGCAATTTCCAGATTGCGTATGGCGCCCTGCAATTCCGCCCGGGTCTCCTCCAATTCGAATTCAAGCTCGGTAATGGGCGACGCATCTGTCGTCGATAATTTCTGCGATCGGACAACCCTGTTGGCTTGCGCAGGATCTTCCACGAAACATATAAGGAACAGTTCTTCACCCTGACTGAACAGCGGCTCCACATGAATGCTGAACTCGCTATGCGCGCCGTTGCTGTCGAGTTTTGCATTCTTGGCTACGAACGGCTTCTGATCCCGGGTCGCACGGTGGATCGCAGACCTGATCTTATTGTGGAGCGCCTTCGGTGTTATGGCGAACAGATCATGTGATGCCGGGCCTGAAGCGATCCGCAGGAACCTTGCTGTGGGGCCGATGGAATAAAGATATTCATACTTTCGATTAACGAGGACTGCGGCGGGCACGTAGCTACCCAGCAGAAGCTGGGCAACCGCGTCGGCATATGCGCTGCGCCTCGATGCTGAAGTCACCTTTCCTAGCGAAGAGGGAACCCTGACATTCCCGCCTTGGACAGCGCCGAACTGAAGATCACCGAACACTGGAAGTCCGATGCGCCGGTATACCCTTTCGGATTCCGAAATCAGCTTGAAACGGTCATCCATTCCGCCGACGGTTTCGGATTTTCCGACTAGTAAAATACCGTTTTCACGCAAGGCGAACCTGAAAAGCGACAAAACCTTTGCTTGGGCGTCTGCCTCTAGGTAAATCAACAGGTTGCGGCAGGAAATGAGATCGATCCTGGAGAACGGCGGATCGCTCAGGACATTCTGTACGGTGAATACCACCACGCTACGCAGCTGCGACGTCACGGTGTATCCTTTGTCGTCCCTCACGAAATATTTTTCCAGGACGTCCGGCGCCAGCGATTTGACCGCCTCATGTGAATAATGTCCATCTCTGGCAATCGCGACCGCCGCGCCATCGGCGTCCGAAGCAAACATCTGTAACTGGAGACGAAGTCCCATGGACTGAATGAGCTCGAGGAAGAGAATAGCCAGCGAATATGCCTCTTCCCCTGTGCTGCAGCCAGCGACCCATACTCGCACTGTTCCGTGCGCGGCCTTTGCGCGGAGAATATCCGGAATAATGGAGTCGCGTAGAAAGTCGAACACCTTGCTGTCGCGGAAAAAGCTGGTGACGTTGATCAGAAGATCTCTGACGAGATTTTGGCGCTCTTCTCCGCTGTTTCCAAGCATATCAAGATATAGGTCTATGTCTTCGATCTCGATACCGAGAACCGCCATGCGTTTTTCGACCCGACGCTGGAGCGTTCCGTGTTTATAGGCCGAAAAATCGTTGGCTGTGGAAACTCTCAATATCTCGATGATCTGCCCCAGTTGGGGCATTGGGCGCTCCATCGAGTGGTCGGTTTGAAGCCGCGACAACAGCGCAATATGCTTGGCGATGGCCGCCGGCATTTCCGCGACGGGCAAAACGGTAGCGCCGATGCCCAGCGAAATAACGCTTTCGGGCATGCCATCAAACTGTGCCTCTTTGGGCTCCTGGACCAGAACAAGTCCCTTTAAGTCCTTGACTTGCTGGACACCGGATGAGCCGTCATATCCCGTGCCGGACAGGACGACCGCTATCGACCATGGTCCATATTCCCTGGCCATGGAACCCAGGAGAAAATCAAACGGCAAAGGTGCCTCATGCAGTTCCCGCCGGGGCGACAGATATATCCGTCCTCCGTCAACCGACATCAGGAATCTAGGTGGGATGACATAGACGTGCTCCGGCTCTATCAAAGCAAGATTGACCGCCTCGGTTACGACCATAGTCGTTTCGCTCGACAGAAGTTCTGCGAGTATACTTTCATGCGACCGGTCAAGATGCTGAACGAGAAGAAACGCACAGCCGGTTTTTTCAGGCAACGCTTTGAGCAGGGCTCTGAACGCATTCAGTCCACCCGACGAAGCTCCGACGCCGACAATCGGGAACATCCTAACAGGACTTGCTTCCTGTGATCCGGACATCGAACCGGCGTCTACCTCGACAGTAGAAGGAACCTTGTTACTATCTGCATCGCGTTCCGCCATATTCACTCTCGTTAAAATTGACGCATATTCCAAACAAAAATCGACCCTTACGAAGCGTCGGGCGTGGTGGGTCAACGAAGTCTTGAAAGCAGCCATCAAGGCCTTGAGATCATTCGTCAGGGATACGTCGTCACCAAGCCCTGTCACGTGTGGGGTGCAGCGCGTCCGATTGTCGTAAGGTGCAATTTCAAAATGCGATAAACACGCATAAGTTGCCGACATCACAAACAAAAGTACGAAGGGAGGATGTTAAATCAATCCGGGCGCGATTATAATTCATCCAATATGGTTAGTGGTGGCGCACGAAAAATGACGATGGCCTGAAAGAGTTATATTTCTACAGTTCCGGCGTGTCTGAGTGTCTGCCCACATCATGCCCGATTGAACACCGCCTCGAAATCTCAATCAAAAGTGAGTAATTTCCGAACCTTTTCCAGTTGTGATACTCCATTGTAGGATGCCGGGGTAGAAATTCGGGTAGTGCCACGTCTGTTGATTTCTGGCCGATTTTAAATTCCGAAAAATCCAGACCGCAACAGAGGCTCTTCCGAAGTTCTGATTGATGACGGCGTTCCGGGTTGGATTACCTCAAACTTCCGTTGTGCCGAATCTTGGATAAGAAAACTCTTCGGTTGCGTCTCTGCCAAGCCAGGCAGATCCGCAAAGCACTCTTTAGCGCGGATAGGACATAACATGCTGACGTCAGTTCCCAACAACGGACAATTCCCGTCGAATTTCCATCTGGTTGCGCATTCTAAACCTATCGAAACTTCGGTCAGAAAGCTGGCGATCATCGACGACCGCGCGCTCGACCGTGAGTGTCTGGCGCAGAGCCTGATCGCATACGGCCTTGATATGGAAGTCGAGTTGTTCTCATCGCTTGACGACTGGAGACATGCTCCTAACGGCCATCATAGCGGCATCCTGGTCAATGTCGGACGCAGCGATTTTTGCGATGATGTATCCCTCCACGAGCTGCGGGAATTTATTGCCGATTACCCTTATCTGCCGGTCGTCATTCTAGCGGAAAACCGCGATCTGCGGCAGGTCATGAGGGCGTTTGACGCGGGAGTCCGGGGATACATCTCCTCGTCGATAGGACTGGCGGTGTGCGTGGGCGCCATCTCACTTGCATTGGCGGGCGGCGCTTTTGTGTCGGCTGAAAATCTGAGCGATCTCAGGCAGTTGCTCGTGGTTGCGGAAGACAAGGAACGCCAGCGCACGGCCATGTTCACCCAGCGTGAGGTCGATGTCATCAACGCCCTGACGCAAGGCAAGCCAAACAAGATCATCGCCTATGAGCTCAATCTTCGTGAGAGCACCGTAAAGGTACATATTCGCAATATCATGAAGAAAGTGGGCGCCAAAAACAGAACGGAAGTGATCTTCAAAATATCCGATCTCTTCAAAAACTAACATCAGCATGGTGCTGTGAACCTGTTTTTTATCCTTAGTTACCTGCGGATGTCGGGGCCTACACGATACAAAACCATTGGAGCGATTATGACGAGAAGGTTGTACAGCTCCTCTAAGTCTTTCGGCTAGCATTCCCAACATAAAGACGGGGTAACGGCCATCGAGCCGGATACGGTAATCTCTGGTCATTGGACATATGGACCCGGGATTGCGCCATGCAAACTTTCGTCGAAAATTTCGAAAACTCGGATCGACTGCGCCTGCGCTCCCGCAACATCATACCGGGCGGCGCACACACCTATGCAAAGGGTGACGACCAGTACCCTGTGCTGTCCCCCGGCTTCATTGAAAGGGGGTATGGCTGCCATGTCTGGGATGTCGATGGAAATGAATATATCGAATACGGCATGGGCAATAGGGCTGTCGGCCTTGGCCATGCCTATGCCGACGTCGTAGAGGCGGCGCGTGCGGAACTATACCGCGGCTGCAACTTCACGCGCCCGTCAAAGATCGAGGTGGATTGCGCCTCGACCTTTCTCGATACGATCCAGACAGCCGAAATGGTCAAATTCTGCAAGAACGGTTCCGATGCGACATCCGCCGCGATACGACTTGCACGGGCTGTTACCGGGCGTGACCTGATCGCGCGCTGCAGCGACCACCCGTTTTTCTCTACCGACGACTGGTTCATCGGAACAACGGAGATGAATGCGGGCATTCCCCAGGCGATCCAGGATCTGGTCCTTGGCTTTAACTACAATGATCTGGCGAGTGCGCGCAGTCTGTTTGACCGCTTTCCTGGCCGCATCGCCGCCTTCATTCTGGAGCCGTCACGCGGTGATCCGCCGCGGGATCAGTTTCTTCACAAACTGCAAAAGCTTTGCCACGAAAACGGCGCGCTTTTCATTCTCGACGAAATGATCACCGGCTTCCGCTGGGATGCGGGTGGCGCGCAGAAGACATACGATATCGTCCCCGATCTATCCTGTTTCGGCAAGGCGCTGGGCAATGGCTTCTCCATTTCCGCCCTTGCCGGCAAGCGTGAGTTCATGGAACGGGGCGGTATCGATCAAACCGACGCCCCCCGCGTCTTCCTGCTTTCGACGACGCATGGCGCGGAAACGCATGCGATGGCGGCGGCCATCGCAACCATGCAGGTTTACACGCGGGAGCCCGTGGTCCCTCATCTGGTCCGACAGGGAAATGCGTTGCGTGCCGCCATTAGCCAGATCGCAATTGCGCACGGGCTCGATTCCTACTTCGGCATTCAGGGCCATTCTGCCTGCCTCAGCTACTTCACGCTGGACCAGACCGGAAAGCCGTCGCAGGCTTTTCGTTCGCTGTTTCTGCAGGAAACCATCCGTCGTGGCCTTCTCGCACCGTCTCTCGTTGTGAGCTACACGCATGAGGATGAGGATATAGCCATAACGCTTGACGCCATCGATGGAGCGCTGGCCGTCTACCGTAAAGCGCTGGAATATGGCGTCGACAAATTCCTGACAGGACGCCCATCCGAGGTCGTCTTCCGACGTTTTAACGGAAATGCGCAGCATCAGGCCAGCCATGAGCTGGCCATGGCCGACATATCGGAAAGCATCCGAACGCCTTAACCGGACGGGGCACCTAGACCGTTCGCATTATCGCTACAGCCGCTTTGCGCGGTGCATCGATCTCGCCTGAAAAGATACGCTCTTTGCAATCGAAAATGGATATTGAGGGGAAGTTTCATGCACGTTCTGGTCACCGGGCATCGCGGATACATCGGCTCCGTCATGGTACCCATCCTGCGCAAGGCGGGTCACGAAGTACATGGCTACGACACTGAATTCTACCATCGCTGCGCTTATGTTCCAGGCGGCCCCTTGCCGCAGGTCCCCGGCGTCTGCAAGGATATCCGCGATATCCAGCCTTCGGATATGGAAGGTTTCGACGCTGTCATTCATCTTGCGGCGCTGTCCAACGATCCGCTGAGCAATCTCAATCCGGAAATTACCTATGAGATCAATTACCGCGGCAGCGTTCAGGCAGCGCGAGCCGCAAAGCAGGCGGGCGTCAAGCGTTTCATCTTCGCCTCGTCGTGCAGCAACTATGGCGCTGCCGGCGAGGGACTGGTCAACGAGACGGCCGAGCTGAAACCGGTATCGGCCTACGGCACGTCGAAGGTCTTGGCGGAGCGGGAGATTGCAAGCCTCGCGAGCCCCGGATTTTCACCGGTCTATATGCGTCCGGCAACAGCCTATGGCCTTTCGCCCATGCTGCGTTTCGATATCGTCCTCAACAACCTGACCGCCTGGGCGGTGACGGAAGGACTGATCCTCCTGAAATCAGACGGATCGCCATGGCGCCCAATCGTTCATGTCGAGGATATTTCACGCGCCTTTCTGGCTGCGCTCGAAGCGCCGACTGATGCCATACACAATCAGGCTTTCAACGTCGGACAGGATGCCCACAACTATCAGATCCGGGAGATCGCCGAAATCGTCGCTCTCACGGTGCCCGGATGCCGGCTGCAATATGCCAGCGATGCAAGCCCCGATACCCGTTCCTACCGCGTCGATTTTGGCAAGATCGCCCGTGCGCTTCCGGCGTTCAAACCGACATGGACGGCGGCCGCAGGTGCCGAGCAACTCTACCGGGCCTACAAGAGCGCCGGCCTGACAATGGCCGAATTCGAGGGACCGCACTATCAGCGGATCGGCCAACTCCAGAAGCTGATCGGCGACAAGGATATCGACATCAACCTGCGCCGCCCCATGGCCGCGACGCGCCAGAACGCCGATATCGCGGCACCGGTTTGAACAGGAGGCCCGGATGGGCAAGATGGAGCCTGGTGCCAGGCTGACAGGCGAAGCCTGGCGAGAGGAAGGTATGGGCCAGACCATTCATGATCTGGCTTCCCGCCTGTTTCCGATCTGTCGTAGCATCACCGGCAAGGGCGTGTGCGACACGATCGATATCCTTAGAGACTATATCGATATCGAGCAGCGCGCGGTCCCGAGCGGGACGCGGGTTTTCGACTGGACGGTGCCCCAGGAATGGGTCGTCCGGGACGCCTATGTGAAGAACGCAGCGGGACGCAAGGTGATCGATTTTCAAATGTCGAACCTGCATCTCATGAACTACAGCATTCCTCAACGTCGCTCGATGCCGCTGGCCGAACTGCAAGCGCATATTTACACCCTGCCGGCACAACCCGATCTCATTCCTTACAAAACAGCCTATTACACGGATGCCTGGGGCTTTTGCATGTCGCATCATGAATTCCTCAAGCTAGAGGAAGGCGACTATGAAGTCGTCATCGACACCGAAAAGGTGTCAGGCAATCTGTATTACGGCGAATATCTGCATGTCGGACAAAGCACCAAAGAGGTGCTTCTCTTCGCGCATATCTGTCACCCGTCGCTCGCTAACGATAATTGTTCCGGCCTTGCATTGCTGACGTGTCTTGCTGCCGGCCTGAAAAGCAGGTCCACACATTACAGCTACAGGTTCGTGTTCGCACCCGGAACGATCGGCTCCCTGTCATGGCTTGCCCGGAACGAAGACGCGATATCGAACATCGCGCATGGTCTCGTAGTCTCATGCATTGGAGACGGAGGCGGGCCGAACTACAAGCGCAGCCGCAGGGGAGATGCATTGATCGACCGTATCGCCGCCTGCACCCGCTGCGGAGCGGATCGTAAACATCTGGCAATCGCCGACTTCATTCCCTATGGCTACGACGAGCGCCAATTCTGTTCGCCTGGCTTCAATCTTCCTGTCGGACTGCTGCAGAGAAGTGCTTTCGGAACCTTTCCCGAATATCACACCTCGGCCGACAATCTCGACTTCATACGGCCCGAACATCTCGACTCATCCTTTTGGATGATCATGGACATGATCGACGCTCTCGAAGACAACTGGACGCCGTTGAACCTTCGGCCCAAGGGTGAGCCACAGCTGGGGAAATACGGGCTTTTCCCTGCGATAGGCGGCCATAAGACGAATGACGACCGGACCATGGCCTATCTCTGGATACTCAACCTCGCCGATGGAACCAACTCGCTGCTCGATATCGCCGAAAGGTCTAAAATGCCGTTTGTCGATATTGCGAGCGCTGCCGGCAGGCTGCTTGAGGCAGGCCTTGTCTCGAACCTCGGCTTCCTGACGCGCTAGCCCTTCATTGCCAAGCCGGCCAACCGAGGTCCTTTTCCGATATGACGGAGGGTGGCGCAGGCCATTCAATACCGATCGCGGGTTCGTCATGGCGGACCCCGGCTGCGCTCGCCTCGGCATAGGGCACCGAAATCAGATAGGACACAGCAACGTCGTCGCTGAGCGACTGGAAACCATGCGCAAAACCTTCGGGAATATAGAATTGCGCGCCATTGTCGGCCGACAACACCGTAGCAACCCATTGCAGATAGGTTGGCGAACCGCGGCGCAGATCGACGGCGACATCCCAGATCGATCCTTTGACGCAGGACACCAGCTTCGTCTCCTGATGTGGCGGTCGCTGGAAATGCAGCCCCCTGACGGTGTGTTTCAGCTTTGACAGGGAAAGGCTGTGCTGAGTGAAATCAGACACCAGCCCGTTGCTATCGAATTCATGCTTGCAGAACGTCCTGGCAAAAGAGCCGCGACTGTCCCGGACGGGCACCGTATTGACGATCCAAAGCCCCTCGATCTTCGTCTTCTCAAACAGCATTCGGCGCTCCTGATGCAACCCCTTATCCAAGACGAATTCTCCGCCATTTCAGCGGCTCCGGAATACACCCACAGGCAGCACCATACCTTGAAGCCGGCTTGGCAAATAAGTCATCCTTTTGGTTGCCGAAACCAACGGCTGAAGAGCATTTTAGAGGATTATCATATCAACCTACGGCTTATGGATGACGTTTTCGAGCCGAATGCAGTATCGTCACTCACCCTGATCCATAGTATTTTTTCCAATTAATAAAAGAATTTTCCCAAATTCACTCGAAGACATTGCGATGAAATCAGGGGACGTCAGATGAATAATGAGGCGGTTTTTTCTGCACGATTGAACAAGACGCATAATATCAGGCTTTGCCGTCTTTGCAGCTCGCCATTGGTGCATACCTTTGTCGATCTTGGAATGTCTCCTCCCTGCGAAAGCTTCGTCGCAGCCGATGCAGCCAACGACCTGGAGCCATTTTATCCGCTTCACGCATTCGTTTGCGACGAATGCTTGCTCGTTCAGCTTCAGGAATATGTCGCGCCCGAGAATATTTTCACGGAGTACGCGTATTTCTCCTCGTTCTCGGACAGTTGGGTCGCCCACGCAAAGCGGTATTGCGACATGGTCATCGAGCGCTTCGCGCTCGATGACTCCAGTTTCGTTGTCGAGCTTGCCAGCAACGACGGTTACCTGTTGCAGCATTTCATGACCAGCAACATCCCGATGCTCGGAATTGAACCGGCGATCAACGTCGCAAAGGTGGCAATCGGGAAAGGTATTCCGACACTGACGGAATTTTTCAACGAGGCTCTGGCGACCGATATGGCGACCAGGGGACAAAAAGCCGATCTCATCATCGGTAACAATGTCCTTGCCCAGGTGCCTGATATCAACGATTTCGTTGCCGGCATGAAGGTCCTGCTCAAGCCTGAAGGCGTAATCACCCTCGAATTCCCGCATATCGAAAAACTTATCGCGGAAAACCAGTTCGACACCATCTATCACGAGCACTTTTCCTACTTCTCACTGCTGACAATAGAAAAAATGGCCCGCCGTCACGGGCTCAGGGTATTCGATGTCGAAGAGATCCCCACACATGGCGGTTCGCTGCGGGTCTTTTTCTCGCACGAGGACAGCAAGTTTCCGCGTGAAGCCCGCGTGGATAGCCTTTTGGAACGAGAGCTGAATGCCGGGCTCGACAGAATAGAGACCTATACGGCCTTCGCCGAAGCCGTGCGCCAGACCAAGCGGAACCTCCTGTCTTTCCTCATCCGCCTCAAGGAGCTGCGCAAATCCATCTGCGCCTATGGCGCACCGGGAAAGGGCAACACGCTGCTGAATTATTGTGGCATCGGCACCGATTTCATCGATTTTGCAGTCGATCGCAATCCTTACAAACATGGCCGTCTCACGCCGGGAATGCATATCCCAATCCGGCCCGTCAGCGAAATCGAGCGCATGAAGCCGGATTACGTCCTCATTCTTCCCTGGAACCTGAAGAATGAGATCGTTGCGCAAATGAACGATATCAAAAACTGGGGCGGTAAATTCATCGTTCCAATTCCCGACATATCCATCATTGATCCGAAGGAGTTGGCACAATGAAGGTCGTCTTGTTCTGCGGCGGCAGGGGAACCCGCATAAGGGAATATTCCGAAAGCGTCCCGAAACCGCTGATCCCGCTCGGGTCTCAACCGATCATGCGGCATGTCATGCAATATTACGCCCGTTTCGGGCATGAGGACTTCATCCTCTGCCTCGGCTATAAGGCGCACGTCATAAAAGAATTCTTCCTGAACAGTCGGCCGGAAAGCTATGCCGATTGCGTCATATCAAGCCCCGGACGCGTGGAGTTGCTCGAAGAACTGCCGAGGGACTGGCGGGTATCCCTGATCGATACGGGGATATGGCGCAATATAGGCGAGCGCCTCTGGGCCGTACGTCATCATCTCAAGGGCGAGAAGATGTTCCTTGCCAATTATAGCGACGGCCTGACCGACGTCGATCTCGACGACATGATCGCCCAGTTCGAAAAGAGCGACAAGCTCGCCTGCTTTCTGGCTGTCAGACCGCCCCTCACCTACCACCTTGCGGAAATAGACGAGAGCGGAAGGGTCCGGGAATTTCGGTCGTCGGAGACATCCGACATGTGGATCAATGGCGGCTACTTCCTGATGCGGCCGGAAATTTTCGACTACATGCGCGAGGGTGAGGAACTCGTGCTGGAACCGTTCTCCAGGTTGATTTCTGAAGACAAATTGATGGCCTACAAACACGAGGGTTTCTGGAGGTCAATGGATACGCTGCGCGACTGGCAGACGTTGGAGGCGATGGTCGAGCGTGGCGACATGCCATGGATTGGCGACGATGCGTCAATGGCACGCAAATCGTCAAACACGAAGCTGCTGCCATGAAAAACATGTCCCTCGCCTCCGCCGGTGATCGGCTGTCGATCCTTTGTCTGGGAGCTCACTCCGACGACATTGAGATCGGCGTCGGAGGCACGGTCCTCAGCCTGCTATCAAAGGGCGTATTGCTTGATGTCTATTGGTGCGTCCTCAGTGCCGGCAACGAGCGGGCCCTGGAGGCACGCAGTTCCGCCGAAGCTTTTCTGGCAAAAGCAGCATCCTACTCGATTGAGCTGGCATCGTTTCAGGACAGCTACTTTCCCTCGCAGAGCCGCGAGATCAAGTCATGGCTGCTGACATTGCGTGACAAAGTCAGCCCCGACGTCATATTCACGCATAGCCGCGAGGATGCGCATCAGGATCACCGCGAAATCAACAGGCTCACATCCAACATCTTCAGAAATCACCTGATCATGGAATACGAAATCCCGAAATGGGACGGCGATTTCGGCAGAAGAAACGCCTACGTGCCGTTGAGCGAAGACGCGATGAACATGAAGGTCGAGCTTCTTCTGCAACACTTTGGAACACAGAGATCGAAGGACTGGTTCGATGCGGATACCTTTCGTGGCCTTGCGCGGCTGCGGGGGATGGAATGCCGTGCGCCTACACGTTTTGCGGAAGCCTTTACCGTCAGAAAGCTGACGTTCGCATGAAACAGGCGAAAGCCTTTTTGACGGTACAAAATCGGCGTTGTTCGGAAATTAAAAGAAACGAAAAACAATACAGGGGGCATTTTCGTCATGATCCATAACCACATCTCCGATAACCCGCCGGAAGGCGCGCCGCAGGCGACAGCCGATGCCGCCGGCTATATCGGCATCATAGATCGTCGCATGCTCGAGCGGGAATGCCTCGCCCATAGTCTCAACTATCAATATGCGGACAGGCGCATCCTGACTTTCTCCAACCTCGGCGAATGGCAGCAGGCACGTGCGGAAATCGGCATGCCTGCGGCGGTTCTGGTCAGCGTCTTACCCGGTCAATCGGCGGAAACAAACCGCGAGCTTGCAGAGATTGTCGCTGCGGTCTCCCCGGCCGCCGTCGTCGTGCTTTCCGACGATCAGGATATCAATACCATCCTCGATACGATTGCTCTTGGCGTGCGCGGCTATATATCGAGTTCCGTCAGCGTCGACGTTTGCGGCCAAGCGATCAGTCTTGCAATCGCGGGCGGCCGTTTCATACCGGCAAGCAGCGTCATGAACATGAAAAGTCTGTTTGGCCTTACGGCGCACGCATCCGTTCCACCGACGAAATTTACAAGCCGTCAGTCGGCTATTGCGGAAGCCTTGCGGTGTGGCAAGGCGAACAAGGATATCGCTCTGGAGCTGAACCTGTGTGAAAGCACAATCAAGGTGCATATCCGCAATATCATGAAGAAGCTTGGAGCAACAAACCGCACGGAAGTTGCCTGCAAGATTGGTGACATGGCGTACGACCGCTAAGCACACGCCATCCACCGACCGTTACCGAACGCCCCGCTTACAGCAGGAACCGTCATGATCCAGTCGTCATCATCTCCGGTTGAGCAGGAAGGTATTTCACGCTTCATAACCATCCTGCGGGAGCGGCGCAGAGCCGTCTTCATCTGCTTTCTCGCCAGTTTCGCAATCGCGGCAATTGGCTATGTGCGAACCCCCATCCGTTACAAGGCCGAGGCGACCCTCGCGCTTAATGTCCGAAAGCTTCAGGCGCTCCCCACCGAATCCGTGGTCTCTCCGCTGCCTCAGGAAAGCCCGGTGCTTCGAACCGAACTTGATATCATCGGCTCGAGGTCGATGGCCGAACGGGTTCTCGTCATCCTGCAAAAAGATCGACTGCTCGAAGGGCGGCAAACCAAATCCGACCGGGCTGACGCCAACGCGATCGTGCTTGGCAACGACGCCGAGACATCGAAAATGATCGATGACCTCATGACCAACGTTCGTGTGATGAACGATGGCCGGTCGTATACGATTTACATCTCCTATTATGCCGGTGATCCGGCGCTTGCCGCGAAAGTCGCCAATGCTTTCGGGGAAGCCTATATCGACTATCAGATCGACCTCCAGACAACAGCGACCCGGCGTGTGAGCACATGGCTCGGGGAGCGGCTGGTCAGTCTGCGGACCGCACTTGAGGAGTCCGAACGCCAGGCGTCTCAATTTCGCGAGAAATCCGGATTGATAGATACGGGTGGTCTTCCGCTGCAGTCGCAGCGTCTTTCAAGTCTGAATGTCGAGCTGACGACGCTACAGGCCAAGCTGGCGGGGTCAAGGGCGCGCTTGGCCACAGCGCTCGAACTTCAGAAAAGCGGCGATGGGCTCGGGATCACCGAAGTTCTGTCCTCACCATCGATCCAGCTTTTGAGGGCCGAGCAGGCAAGGGTCATCAGAGCCATTGCCCAGATCGATGAAAGCGGCGCCGTCATGAGCCCGGAGCGGCCGCAATTATCCTCCCAGCTCAGTTCACTCAACAAGCAGATCGATTCTGAGATCGCGCAGATCATCGCTGCCTTGCGCAACGAGATCGAGGTCAACGAAAAACAGCGGCAGGAAGTCGAGGCCAGCCTCAATGATGTGCAACGCGCCATTTCCACGACGGACATGGCAATGGTTCAATCCGGGCAACTTGACCGGGAAGCAGCAGCGAACCGCTCGATCTACGAGACATACCTCGCACGCTACAAGCAGACCATCGAACAGGACGGTATCGCAACTGCCGAGGCGCGGATCATATCGAGCGCCATGCCGTCCCGTAAACCGACCAGTCCTGACGAGCGTCTGTGGGGTCTGGTTGCGCTTATTCTCGGTTGCAGCACCGGTTTGGCGGCGGCTTTTATCCTGAATTACACGGACCGGTCCGTTGGCTCCATCACGTCTCTTCAGCAGAAAACCGGCCTCAACGTTATTGGACGCATTCCGCGCATTTCCTTCAGAGAGTTCCAGAACACGCCCGGGAAATTCAGCAGCGGCGCTGCGGATTTCTACAGCGCGTTTGCCGACCTTCAGACCTACATACAATTGACCGAGAGCAAGGCGAACGTGATCGCCTTCACCTCTTCGGCCGATGGGGAAGGCAAGACGTTCGTAATTGCCAACCTTGCCAGATCTCTTGCGATGAGTGGCGTGAGACTGCTGCTGATCGACGCCAATCTGCGCAACCCGGCTCTCGGGGCGGAATTCGATGTCGGATTGACGTCGCATGTCGCCCAGGCGGTCAACCGTGAGGTGTCCCTGGACGACGTCATCCAACGCGATCAGGCCTCCGGGGTCGATATCATCGTCGCCGAGAAAAGCGACCTGCCGCCAAATCTTGTTCTTGGCAGCAAGCGCTTCGCCGGCCTGATTGCAGAGGCAAGACAGCGATATGAACTGGTATTGATCGAGGCCCCATCCGTTGCCCATGACCTCGACCTGTTGCGGATCGCCAGTCTGTCGGACGCCGTATCCTTCGTGGTCCGACAGGACGTCGCCGATGGCACGGGCATGAAAAACGCCGTCATCAAGCTGCGGGTCGCGGGTCGGTCGATCACGGGCATCATCCTCAACGGAATACGGCGCCCGAGAAAGCGTCAGCCCCCGGTCTGGCCAAGGATTTTCCGGGACTGGAATCCTCATTTCAAGCTGCGGAAACGGGCAACCAGTCTACGCCCCCCGGCTGTCGTCCATAACGAGAGGTGAAACATGCGCTTCGTGACAGGGTCCAGGGGTTTTTCCCTGATGATTGCCAGCACCACTTTCCTGTCTCTGACCGTTTGCCAGTTGCCGGCCGCGGCAGATGGCACCGAGTACAAGGTCGCTACCGGCGACGTCCTGACGATCTCCGTCTATGGCGACCCGGGCCTGACCGGCCTCTTCCCTGTCAGTGCAGATGGAACGATCGGTTATCCGCTTCTTGGCAACGTCAACGTGATCGACCAGACGGTGAACGAAATCGGTGCGCGGATCAGCCGCGATCTGGCAAGTCATGTGGCAAACCGCTCCGTTGCCGTCGCGGTCAAGGAATATGCTCCGATCTTCGTTGTCGGCGACGTCCAGAAGCCGGGAAAATATGAATATCGTCCCGGCATGATCGTCCTTGAACTCTTCGCACTCGGTGGGGGATTGCGCGAGTCGAATACACAGAGGGATACCTCGGGCATACAGTTGATCGCTGCCCAGCAGGAATATGAAGACATGTCGATGCAGCTCCTGTCGCAGGACATCCGGCGCGTCCGGCTGGAAGCGGAACTGAACGACACAGAATTCGAATATAAGGGGGACGAAATCGGACTTGTGCGGGATCGCGCGGCGCTGGAGAAGATCGTCGCATCTGAAACAAGTCTGTTTCGCCTTCGCCTGTCGGCGCAGCAGGACGAAAAAACCAATCTCGAAGTCCAAAGACAGAACTTCATCCAGGAAATAGACACGCTTCAGAAAAGCAACGTCATGCGCAGCCAGCAGCTTGAGTTGCTCGACATGGACGTCAACGCCTCGAAGGAACTTGTCACGCGCGGTGCGGCTTCGGAATCTGCCCTGAGAGAGCGCAAGCGCGAACTGCTGTCCATGAACCAGCAGGTGCTGGAATCGACATCGTTTCTGGCGCGCGCGCAACAAAACAAAAGCGAGGTGGAGCGACGTATTCTGGAACTGAAGAGCAAAAGGCACAATGACGCCGCAACCGAATTGCGAGAGACATCCCTGGACATCATGCGCCTGAAGAAAAAACTGGCCTTCAGCCTTCAATCCATGGCCGAGATTGGCTCGACGGCGCGGCGGGTTTCTAGCCTCGAGGACATGATCCAGACCAAATTCTTCATCGTGCGTCAGGTTGCAGGCACATACAGCGAAATCGCTGCTGACGAGCATACGCAGGTCCGCGCGGGAGACGTCGTGCGCGTCCGCCTGTCGGTATCCGGCAGAGATCCGGTTTCGGCAGCGGTCGTCACAGGAAGTGTCAACTAGAAGCGAGCGTATCTGTTGGGCTCTTGCACCGACTGTCAGATTGAGCCGATCCGATAAACGCAGATTTTAAGTCCGCCCCTTGATAACTTGGAGCGTCTTCGGTCACTCGCAGGGCTCAACCGGACCCGGGTCGTTCGGCCCATGAGGCCTTGTCAAATGGCTTGTCGTAACATATCCGATTGCAGCGACTTCGGTTGTCGCCACCACTCATATAAATCCTGAATTCCGTATCTGAGTTCGACTGTCGAGGTCCAGCCAAGCGCGTTGAGCCGCGAGCAGTCAAGCAGCTTTCTGGGGGCTCCATCCGGTTTGCTGGTATCAAAAACGATCTGCCCCTCGTAGCCGACGATACCTGCAATCAGATGGGCGAGATTGCGAATGGATATCTCCCGCCCCGAACCGATATTGATCAGCGGAAAATGCGCCGATGATTTCATGAGGAAACAGCAGGCATCCGCCAGATCGTCCACATGGAGAAACTCACGCAGAGGACTGCCCGTGCCCCATAGCATAATCTTGTTCTGACCGCTGATTTTCGCTTCATGCATTCTCCTGATCATCGCAGGAATGACGTGCGAGCTTTGCGGATCGAAATTGTCGTTCAGTCCGTAAAGATTGGTCGGCATGACAGAGACGCAATTCAGGCCGTACTGACTGGAATAGAATTGGGAAAGCTTGAGCGCCGCGATCTTCGCAATCGCGTAGGCCTCGTTGGTCGGCTCCAGCGGACCTGTCAGAAGCGCATTTTCCGTGATCGGTTGTGCCGCGAATTTCGGATAGATGCAGCTAGACCCCATCCAGAGAAGCTTTTCGACACCGATATCGGCAGCCGATTTCATGATGTTCATCGCAATGAGCGTGTTGGTGTAAAGAAAGTCCGCCGGATAGGCCGCATTTGCTGCGATGCCTCCAACCTTGGCGGCAGCAACAAAAATGACCTCCGGTCTTGCCGCCGCCATCCACTGTTCGGTCTCGTATTGTCGGGTCAGATCAAGCTCGCTGCGAGAAACTTTCAGGATTTCGCAATTCTCGCGCTGGAGACGTCGCACGAGTGCCGAGCCGACCATTCCGGTATGGCCGGCAACCCAAACGCGCTTGCCATTCAAGCGGAACGGGATTTCTTTCGATTTATGCGACGAATTCATTTCTTCCCTCTTCCAACATCACGAGGCGAAGATCCGCTTCGACCATTTCCTGAACGAGGTCGCCAAAGGAAGTCGAGTGGCTCCAGTTGAGCTTCCTGCGCGCCTTGCTGGGGTCGCCAAGAAGAAAATCCACTTCCGCCGGACGAAAATATCTGGGATCGATTTCGATGATCGTATTGCCGGTTTTGGCGTCGTATCCCACCTCGTCACGGCCATCGCCATGCCACTCGATGGTCCTGCCGACCACGCCAAAAGCAAGCTCGACGAATTCCCGCACCGTATGTGCCTCGCCGGTTGCGAGCACGTAGTCCTCGGGTATTTCCTGCTGCACGATGCGCCACATGCCTTCAACATAGTCGCGCGCATGCCCCCAGTCCCTCTTTGCGTCGAGATTGCCAAGACGCAGCTTGCTCATGAGACCGCGCTCGATGGCCGCAACGCCGCGCGTGATCTTCCGGGTGACGAATGTCTCGCCGCGAATGGGGCTCTCATGGTTGAAGAGAATACCGTTGGATGCGTGAAAGCCGTAACTTTCCCGGTAATTGACCGTCATCCAGTATGCGTAGAGTTTTGCCGCAGCATAGGGGCTTCTCGGATAGAACGGCGTACCCTCGTGCTGAGCGACCGTGCCCATCCCCCCGAACAGTTCCGATGTAGACGCCTGGTAAAACCGGCAGCGGTCGCCAAGGTTCAAGATGCGCATGGCTTCAAGCAGCCTCAGCGTGCCAAGCGCATCCGCATTTGCCGTATATTCCGGCGTCTCGAAGCTGACCTGAACATGGCTCTGGGCGCCGAGATTGTAGATCTCGTCAGGCTGCACCTCCTGAATGACCCGGCACAGGTTCGTGGCGTCCGTGAGGTCACCGAAGTGAAGACGAAAGCGAAGGTTTTCCTCGAAGGGGTCTTGATAAAGATGATCGATCCGGCCGGTATTGAATGAGGAAGACCGCCTTTTCAGGCCATGCACGATATACCCCTTGGCAAGCAGCAATTCGCTGAGATAAGCGCCGTCCTGCCCGGTTACGCCGATAATCAAGGCTCTCTTGTCTACCATCCACCACATCTCCCAGCCGTTCAGGCCCCGGATGGCGCCTCCTTGAAAGGTATAACGAGGCCCTGCGCATCGGCAGCATACCAAAAGGGAGAGGACAGCTGGTCAGGACTGGCTGATTCACCGTCCACCACGTCGATTACTGCCTTTAAGAGGAGGCAGGGTGGGTATCCCCGCTACCGACTTAAGCCTTTTGGTCGGGTTGCAGGTCACGCAGGCCGTGCCAGACTTCAAAAATGCAACGCCGGGTCGCGCACGATCTTTCCAATTGCAGGCAGCGCGAGACGACATCATCTACGGTTCATGGAGGCGGATTGGATGGGTACGTTCGCGACGACTTACGAGAAAACGCAGAACTTCAACTGGCTGACGCGCTTTCTGCATGCAGGCCGCTATCGAAAGCTGCTTGAGGTCCTCGAAACAGTGCAGAAGGACGTCGGCAATCGGAAGGTCAGAATACTGGATATTGGCTGCGGCCCCGGAACCGCTGTTGGACATATCCTGGAAAAATTCGACGTTGATTACGTCGGTATAGACTACGATCCAATCTTCATCGAGGCCGCGCGCAATCGCTACAGCAATCACGAAAACTGCCGTTTCATCGTCGGCGACGCCACCGACGAGAACCTTTACGAAACGATAGAGGCCGATATCGTCATTGCGTTGGAAACGCTCGAACATATCCACCTCAACCGCACGGTCCGTGTCATCGAGCATGTCTGCACGATCGTCCGTCCCCGGATTTTCCTGGTGACAGTGCCGGTCGAAGTTGGGCCAGCGGTATGGATCAAGAACTGGGGTTCCGCCCTGATGGGCTACAACCGGCAATCGGGCAACCTGAAAGAGACTTTTTGGGCAGGCTTATACCGGCTGGACCGGGTGCCCGCGCACCACACGTCACATCAGGGCTTCGACTGGCGGTGTCTGGCGCAGCTTATTCGCGTCAACGCTCCCTTGCGCGAAATCCGCAGCCTGCCTTTCTCTTTCGTTCCGCGCCTGCTCAGCCCGAACGTGGCGCTGATCGCCGAGCCGGTAAAATCGACGATCGATCTGGCCAACGATGACCCCGAGGCATGGAAGATCAATCACTGTCAAACCGCCTTTCAGCGTGTGCATATTGTCGATGAGACCGATGCCGCCCGCCACGCCAAATCCTCGGAAACATGGTCGATGCGTCTTAAAGGATTTTTGGGAATGACACTCGCCATCATGCCATTTGCCTGGCATCGCTGGTCTTACATTTCCATTTCGCCCGGTGAACAGCAGTCATCCCATTTCCTACTGACGATCGACAAACACCTGCTGCCACCTCATCAATCCATTGCAGGCGACACGATCGTCCTTGCGGCGCAGGCAATTGTTCAACGCGCATCCGACGCCAGCTATCTGCTGACCTAGGGTGGGGATTTCCAAGCCGAAGCGAGGGCATGGAGAGGTCATCCAACCTACAGCGTCACGAGGCGATATTGTTTAAAGCGGCAAAAAAACGGCCCCTACGGCCCGCTTTTCGATATTGGGAAAGCTGCACGCGTCTCTTAGATGCGTAATGGGCCGGCGTCTAGGCATGGGCGTCGCCGGCTCGTGCCGATGTCGCGATAAAATGTCCCTCGGCGCCAGGCAAGCGACACAACGAGACAGGCATGGGAACCGAAATATCCTCCCAGAGGCCGGTGATCAGATACCCAATAACCAGACATTTGCCGTGATCATCTATCGACAGGTCGATCCGCAACCGGACACCGGGTCGTTTGAAGCCATGTTTTCTCGGAAGGGCTGGACAGGAATCTGGCGAAACGGCGTGTTCGACTATCACCACTACCACAGCGGCGCGCGTGAGGTTCTCGGCATCGGGCGTGGTCTAGCAACATTGCAGATCGGCGGCCCCACGGTCAGCGGGCACCGGCCACAAAAGGCTCAAATCGTCCGCGGATTCTCAGGTCGTGAGCGCATATCCTGCCGGGCAGCAGGCTGACATGCAGAGCACAACGCCAACGCCAGAAATGTGCGCAAGAATAAGGTCGTTACCCAAGCCGAACACCGATCCAGTAACCGGTGCGTCAGGCGGTCTGGCCAAAATTTTGGTAGCCTCTTGTCTGGCGTTGAACGAACCCCGACGGGCAAAGTGCCCGATCGAGGCAGATTCGTAGAATGCAAGACACCTAGAGCGCGTCCACTTTACTCGTGGTCATATCCGCACGATTTGAAGTAGTTGGTGTATTCTTGCGGCTCGACCAAAGTGACGATCTGGCCACCCGAAAAGCTTTTGATCCCAAGGACACTCAATCTGACGTCGCAGAGCCTCACCTCTTAACGACTGCGGTAAATCCCCTGCAGGCAACAGGCAACTGCTGCGGGTCATACTCACGGTTGACAATGGACAGGCACTTTCTCATGCTGGTTAAAACAGGAGAAAGGGAACATCCATGAGCATCCGCAAACGTTTTCTGTCGATAGGCGCGGTCGTCGGCGCAATTGCTCTCGGCGTCAGCTTGGCAGGGGCCCAGGCGCCAGTATTTTTCAGGATTGGTACCGGCGGCACAGCTGGGACGTATTATCCGATTGGCGGGCTGATCGCCAATGCCATTTCGGGTGCTGGCGATAAGGGTGTCACTGGACTGGTGTCCACTGCAGTCGCCTCGAATGGATCGGTTGCCAATATCAACGCCATCCAGGGCGGCTCTATGGAGTCCGGCTTCACCCAGTCGGATGTCGCTTTTTGGGCACATAGCGGCACAGGTCTCTACGAAGGCAAAGGCAAGGTCGAGGACCTTCGACTGATTGCCACCCTCTATCCAGAAACAATTCATCTGGTCGCCCGGAAAGATGCCGGGATCAAATCGGTGGCGGACCTTAAGGGCAAGCGGGTT
>NZ_JAQKGP010000033.1:0-44796 GCF_027956525.1 Agrobacterium sp. ST15.13.013 | reverse complement strand
GGTAATGCCGAGATCGCGCGCCATGGGCGTCAACAATCCCGCTGGCAGGAACTCGGCCGAAACCAGCGCAAAACTGGTGGCCGCCATCGAAAGAACCGCGAACCAGGTCGCAGCTGTCCATGCGGGTTCTTCTGCGGCCGCCAGGGCAATTGTTGACCCATCAAAATCTGATGTCGTGTCCGTCATGGTCTCTCTCCTTGAGTTGGGAGAGTTTTAGACGAATTTTTCCGGATGATATGTATCTAAAAATCCGAATTTCATGCCTATTCCTCCGAATTTTGTGCGTTGCACAACGTTGGCAGGCAGTGCGTACGAGATATTGGCGCCCGCGCACCTTCTAGAAACAAGGCGTCCGGTCTCGACATGCTTCGCCCTTGCAACGGAGACAGGGCCAGCGGAGCTTTCTTGCCCGACTGCAAACCCTTCCGGGCCGGCAACTTTTCAAACAGTCATCCGTTTATCCATCCATGAACGATGCTGACGCAAATCCTGAACAAGTCGATGCGCCGGCCAAAAGGGTGCAGAGAACGTTCATGCCAATGACGCACCGGATGATCCACTCCCGCCGGAGGAAATAGGGCCCGTCTTGGGCTTGACGCCGCAGCAGACCGAAGAGCTTCGCAAGCGATATCTTCTGAAGCGGTTCCTGATCAGCGCGCGGGGTTTCTGGAGCCGCCATGGGGATGGGCTTGCCTGGCCGTTCTCCATCGGGCTTCTGGCGATGATCGGCGTTAATGTCGGTTTCCAATATGGCATCAACATCTGGAATCGCGGGATTTTCGACGCGATTGAAAAACGGGATGCGTCGACGGTCTACTTTCTCGCTTCCATATTCCCGCCGCTGGTTCTTGGAAGCGTTTTTATTGTGACCTCGCAGGTCTACGTCCGAATGCGCATTCAACGGCGCTGGCGGTCGTGGCTGACCAAGGTGCTTCTCTCCCCATGGATCGCAAATGGCCGCTATTACCAGCTCAACCTGATCGACGGCGACCATCAAAATCCGGAGGCGCGGCTGTCGGAAGAGATGCGGATCGCCACCGAAGCGCCCGTGGATTTCGTGGCGGGCGTCATTGCCGCCTAGGATGATGCAGACGGTGATCGATGAATTGCCCGACGCCACCATCATCAGCGTGGCGCATCGTGCCGAACTGGAGGCCTTCCATAGCCGGAAAATAACCTTGGAGCGACGCGAAGGCGGCGCAAAGCTGGTCAGCGATATCCACCTCATTCCCCATAAAGTCCGATCCCGCTCCCTGCTTCGGCGCATGGTCAAGCGCAGGTAAGTCGCTGCGGCTGTCGGGAAGCCTTGCGGGCATACAGCCTGCGGCATTCTAAGGCGAAGGAATTTCGCCCTTTCCGGTGTTCCCGCCTTGTCCGGCGTCACCCGTAAGAACGGTAGACGGCAATTCGGCGACGTCATAAAATGGCTGACAGAGGAGGCAACGATATACTCTTGGGAGGAAACCAATGCCTATCTTCATGGACCGGCACGAGCTTGCCGGCGTTTCGGCTGCGGATATCGCCGCAGCACATCTTAAAGATCTTAACATCCAGGATCGGTACGGCGTCAGGTTCTTGACCTACTGGTTCGATGAAAGGCGCGGTACGGCCTTTTGCCTTATGGACGCTCCGGACGCCGAAACCGCGCAGTGCGTGCATCGGAAAGCGCACGGGTTCGTCGCCAGCGAGGTGGTGGAAGTCGCCCTGTCGGCCGTGGAAGCGTTTCTCGGGCGAATACAGGATCCGGTGGCGCCTGGGGCCGCCTCGAGAAATATGGACCCCGGCCACCGCGCGATCCTTTTCACGGACATTGTCGGTTCAACCGAAATGACGGCCCGCCTCGGGGATCGCATGGCGGCGGAACTTATCCGGGCACACGATGCCCTCGTGCGCGGTTGTCTGGGGCGGCGCTCGGGGCGGGAAGTCAAGCACACCGGCGATGGCATAATGGCCGTGTTCTCCTCCACGCCATTCGCCGTGGATTGCGCCATCGATATCCAGCGCGAGTTCCATCGCTACAACAGCGACAGGGGCGAGCCCATTCACATCCGTATCGGTCTGGATTGCGGGGAGCCTGTCGAGGACAGCAATGATTTCTTCGGGACTACAGTGCAATTGGCGGCAAGGCTTTGTGCCGCCGCCGGGAGCGACCAGATCCTGATATCGGACAAGACTTTTCAGGAATATGGCGGCGCCGATGTCCTCGTGCACGGCGATCGTTACAGGCTGAAAGGCTTTGCCGAGCCGGTCCTCGCCTATAGTTGTGAGTGGCTGCACTAGCTACGCTTGTGCAGCCACTGAAGGGGCAGAGGTCGCCCGATTTATTCGGCCGTCGCCTGAATGTCGACCTTGTCGAGAAGACCCATCGGATTGTCGGAGGCGGCAACCAGATCGAAAATGCCGAGGCCGTTTGCGCCGGTGGATTTGACCGTGACCGTCAGGGTCCCGGGTTTGCTGATGAACTGCACGAGCGCTTCCACGGCGTTTTGCAGCTTGGGCTGTTCAGCGGCCACCTGCGGCAGCATCATGCTCGCCACCAGAGTCAGAGTGGCGCGTACCTGATCTTCCGTCATGTCGTTCTGCAGGGCATAAAGCTTGATCGCCTTCGCCATCAAACCTTCGTCCTTGATCGTGAGCTTCACTTCGCGGCCGGCGAGCCCGAAGAGCGCCGCCTGCGCGCGATTGACGTCGAAGGAGAAGAACTCTTCCGTAAAACCGCTTACTAGACCGGCAAAATTGACGCTGCCGAAGTCCTTGCTGCTTAGCGAGATGTCGCGGATCACCAGATTGCTGTTCGGTTCGTCCCAGCCGGCCGCAAGGCCATAAGAGAAGGCGAGCGTTTCAAGACCCAGTTTGCGGGCTTCGACGAAAACTTCCTCCTGCGAGTCCGCGGGGATCGGAAGCGTGAGTTCGTCCTGCCTGATCTCGATATCGGTGGGGATGCCGTTGAAGGGCTTGGTCAGCCCCATCTCGAAATTCTTGAGTGAG
Organism: Agrobacterium sp. ST15.13.013; assembly: GCF_027956525.1. Taxonomy (NCBI): domain Bacteria; kingdom Pseudomonadati; phylum Pseudomonadota; class Alphaproteobacteria; order Hyphomicrobiales; family Rhizobiaceae; genus Agrobacterium; species Agrobacterium sp. ST15.13.013. Next base: position 41,808 of record NZ_JAQKGP010000033.1, on the reverse strand, counting down.
AACTTGATACGCTCAGGCGTTCCCGTCGTTTCTTCCTTCGGCTTTTCCGGCGCGGCGATGTCGACGTTGATGCCGCCGACGCGCACCCGGCCAAGTTCCGGTATCAGGCGGTTAAACTGAAAGGTCTCGATCTGCGTCTCGTCGAGCGCGATGATCTCGGAAATTCCCTTGATCGTCGAACTCCAGTCAAAGCCCTTGAGGCTTGCTTCCGCGACTTCGATCTTGCCATCGTCGTCGCCGATCGACATGCCATTCAAGCCGAAGTCGAGCTTGCGGCTGTCCATCTGCATGTCGATACGGTCGATGGTGGCCTTGACCCTTTTGTCAGCCGCCCCTTGCTGTTCATCCGGTGCGTCGACCTTGAAGCCGATGAGCTGCATGTCGCTTTTGCCGACCATGTCGAGAATTGAGACGACCTTTGAGAAAAGCGCCTGGCGCGCTTCCGGTGAAAGCTCGTCAGGATTTTGGGTCGTTGTCAGTACTTTCAGGGTCTCCAGTAGCGGCTCGGCTGGCATCCGGGCGGTAAAGCCGTCACTGCGGATTTCATCGTAGCTGAAATGACCGTCTCCGTCAGAAAAGGAGACAGCCTTGACGGAGAGCGGCCCGTAGAGCGGCTTCGCTTCCTTGTCGTCCGGGCCGGCCTTTTCCGTATAGAGCCGGGCGAGATAAGCGACATCGATGTTCTCGCCGGCGATTGCGCCGGTCGACACAACCATATGCTTGTCCTTTATCGCGCCTTCGCTGTCGGGAAGCTGCATCTTGATGTCGTAGCTGCCATTGTCGATAGAGTATCGGGCAATGCGACCGCCGGTGATCCCAGAGAAAGCAAGGTTTCTGTAAACGGTCTTCTGCTCGGTGGTCGCGACGGACTGGGTAAACGTCACCTCCGGCGTGGAGATGTTTGTCGCCGCGAAGCGCTCGATGCGCCGGGGCAGGGAGTTGCCGTTTTCTTCAGCTTGTGCCGGCTTTTCGAATGCGGCATTCTCGACGCGGGCCTGCGCCATCGAAATCTTTCCGGTCGGCACATCGATATCGATGGTCTTCATATCAAGCGCGCCGTCCAGAAACGGAAGTTTCGGACGTCCGTCGATAGCCGCGATCTTGATATTCTTGCCATCTTCAAGCGGCAACGTCAGATCGCGAACATGAATTTTTCCGAGAAAATCGACCTCGATGGAAGTGGCCGTCGCACCGCTGCGGGCAACAAGTTCTTTCACCTTTGCTTCGTAGAAGGTCTTGCCGCCGATGACGCCTGCGGCAGCAACGGCAATAATTGCAACCGCCGCCCAAAGCGCCTTGCCTCGACCCTTGCCGGTCTGGATGGTTTCCTGTTCCACGAAGTGAGTCCTCTCTAACGAACTGATATTCTGGGCCTTTTAAGCACGCAAAAGTTGTTTAGCAAGGGGCCGTGCTGTCTGAATCTTGGCGTGAAATGTTTCGACGCGGATGATGTGTTTCCGCACCCGTACCCCATCGGGTTGAAGCTATCTCCAGAACATGAGCGCCATACCGGCAACGACAAGGGCGGCGCCTGCCCATGCGCCGGGCGCCGGCATTTCCCGTGTTCTCAGCCAAAGAAGCGGCAGGATAATCACCGGCGTCGTCGCCGACAGTGTCGAGACGATGCCGACCTTGCCGCCTGAAAGGGCAAAGAGAAGCAGCGTCATGCCGAAAGCCAGGGCGATGATGCCCGTGAACGCTGTCTGCAGGAACAGGCTTCTGGTCATCGGGCCTCTGGGCCTGACAGCTTCGATGGGCAGCATGGTCAACGCGGTGAGGCAAAGGGCGGCCACCCCGACACGCAGCATGGAAGCGGCAAGAGGATCGATCCCGGTCGCCATCACGGGCCGTGCGATGAGTGAGCCGACCGCTTGGCTGAGCGCCGCCAGAAGGCCGAAGAGCACGCCAAGCCACAGAGGCCCCTTAACGCTCTCCCATTCATGCAGCTGGGCCTTACGTTTGCCGAAGAGGATTGCCAGCAGCACGCCGCTGAGTGTCAGGCCTATGCCGGCAATGGCCCTTGTGGGAAGCTGCTCGCCAAGCACCACCCATGCCAGCAGCGCGGCGATCGGGGCATTCAGCGCAAACAGGATTCCCGAACGGCGCGGCCCCAGCCGGTTGAGGCAGGTGAAGAGCAGCGTGTCGCCAACAAAAATGCCGATGAAGCCGGATAGGAGAAGCGACGACAATGCTTCGGGCTGAAGCTCCCGCCAGGAGCCTGACGCGAGCACATAGACCCCGAGCAGAGCGGCGACAAAAAGCTGCCGCGTCCTGTTGAAGGCGAGCGCGCCAAGCCGCCCCGCCGGACCCGCGGCAAGAAGCCCGGTTATCGCCCAGCACGTCGCGGCGCCCACGGCAGCCAGTTCATAGATCGGCATATTTTCCCCGTCGATTCACAGCCTGCTTCCGGCTGCGGACACTATCCCTGTCTGCACCCATCGCAGATTCCGGGGTTGCCCGCCATACCATAAGCAGCGCCATCAACGGCATGAACCCGCATATGCCCGGGCCGCGCCAGCCGGCACGGTCGCTACGCCACAGATGCGCCGCACTCGCTTAGCCGCCACTACTCGATGTCGGTGAGCACCGGCATCAAGACCGCGAAGCGGCAGTTCATACACCGTGCGTCACGCGCCATTGATGATATTGCAGATGCCCTCGCGGATGACGTTCTTGTCCGCGATCTGTCCTGCCTGAATGTTGAAGACAGCATCAATCCGCACCGCGGCGCCCTTTTGCCGGGCCACGACCCGCAGCGTCTGAATTCTGCCGCTGCCGCTGGTCTCCTGGTGCGCATCGATGGAAGACAGCGCCTTGTTGATCTGGATGCCTGAAAAACCTTCCGCCGCCACGGCCTGAGCCAGCTTTTGAAGCACGGCAGGCGCTTTCGCCTTCGGCAATTCCTGCCAGGACTTGTATGAGACGGCCGTCACCATCGGTACGCCTGAGACAGTGAAGTTCTTCTCGCAGGATGCGGCGAGGGCAGGGCTTGAGAAGGCGATCAGGCCAAGAGCTGCTATGACATATTTCATTTCGGATAATCCAATCGTGGGTAAGGGCTGAAAACTGCCGGCCGCATCAGAATGTCGACCGTTTTCCTCTGTAGGTGGACGGAGGCGGAAGAGCCTCATGGGCCTGAGCCAGCGTTTCAAGCCATGTCGCCAGGCCAGCGGGAACCTCCTCGTTGCCCGCTTCCAGCGCCTCAATCCATGAAAGTTCGCATTGCAGCGCGGACGCAATATTGATCGGCGTCCAGCGGATCACCCGCAGGCATTGATTAAAGCGTTCTGGTGACATGATGATTTGATGTTTTCCCCGTCTTTTCCCGGCGAAGCTCACTCAGGCGGCAGCGAGAGTCAATCTTTTTCTGCAACTTTTGATGGCCCGTTTCCGGCGCTCCAGTTGCATCCGCTGCCCGTTGCCGAACGCAAGGCGCTTGAAGGGGGAAAGGCCCGGTTACGCAAATGAAACGGCCGGGAGACGCATCGGCATTTCATCCCAAGGACCATTCCCCGCGACAAAACTTAGTTAACTTACTAAGTTTTCCCTTGCCCCGTCACGATGAAGCATGATAGTTAGCAACATGACTAAGCATCATCAGGAACTTTCACTGATCTTCCAGGCTCTGGCCGATCCGACGCGACGGGCGATCCTTGCGCGCCTCGGCGGCGGGCCGGCACCGGTCATGGAGTTGTCCGCACCCACGGGGCTGCGTCTGCCCACGGTGATGCGGCATCTTTCCGTGCTGGAGGAGGCGGGGCTGATCATCACTTCCAAGGATGGGCGGGTGCGCACCTGCGCCATCGTGCCCGAAGCGCTGGAGCCGGTAAGCACATGGCTCGATGAGCAGCGGGCCGTGTGGGAGAGCCGGCTTGACCGGCTGGAGGCATTTGCAATGCAGGCCATGAAGGAGGATTCAGAATGACAACGAAATTAGGTCAAAAAAGCGCACACGCTGAACCGCATCAGCCGCAAGACCGTTTTGCGACGCTCAGCTTCGAACGGGAAATCGCCGTTCCGCTATCGGCTCTCTGGCAGGTCTGGCTGTCACCCGCCGCTCGGGCGGTGTGGGCCTCTCCCTCGCCGTCGGTCACAGTGGAATTCCTGGAGGCGGACAGCCGGCTGGGCGGTCGCGAAGTGTCGCTCTGCAAGGTCGCCGGCCAGCCGGATATTCGCTGTGAGTGCGGCTGGTTGGAGTTGCAGCCAACCCGCCGCAGCGTGAATTACGAGGTGGTTTCATCCGGCGGCGTAACGCAATCGGCAGCGCTGGTGACCGCCGATTTTCAGGCTGCGGAAGAGCGTAGCCGCTTGACCGTAACGGTGCAGCTTTCCTCGCTGGCCGAGGATATGCGCGATGGCTATCAACAAGGTTTCAGCGCCGGTCTCAACAATTTGGCCAGCGTGGCCGGGCGAACCATGGTCCTGGAACGAGTGATAAAGGCGCCGCGCAACATCGTCTGGAAAACCTGGATGAACGAGAAGACGCTACCGCAATGGTGGGGCCCTGAAGGGTTTTCCTGCCGCACGAAGAGAATTGACCTGCGAACCGGCGGGGAATGGGTCTTTGACATGATCGGCCCTGACGGCACAGTGTTCCCGAACCATCATCGCTATGTCGAGATCCGGCCCGAAGAGCGGCTTGCCTATACGCTGCTGTGGGGCGAAAACGGGCCGAAACATGCAGACGCCTGGGCCTCCTTCGAAGATCAGGATGGCGGGACAAAAGTTGTGCTGGGCATGGTGTTCAGCACGGAAGCTGAGTTCCAGCAAGCGAAGGGTTTCGGCGCCGTGGAGCTGGGTCAGCAAACGCTGGGCAAACTGGAACGCCTTGCCTCTTCAGCAGCGATCCTCTCGCCTTGAGAATGTTGTTCCGCGTCGTACGCAGCAACCGGACCCGCACGAGCCGCGCGAGGGGAGCGCGATATTAATCGCCAGCACATGGGGTGACGGCGGTCGTAGGCAGACCGCGCCGGACCCCAGAACCACATACGGCTGCAATCAGTGGCGAGTTCCTTGATGAGGCAACGGCTATAGTCCATCCGATCAGCGGGGTAGTGGCACCTGTGTATAGGTGAGCAAGTTTGCTACGCCCCAAGCGAGGAATGGGGCGGAAGCATCAAACGTGCCCATTGACCGGTTGGTATCGTAGCGCATGGCGGGATGTTGCTACCTCAGCCTTTATCTGAAGTCCCATCGGAGTGAATACTATCGGTTATTGCAAGAGGTCCGTGAGCATGGAAACTGGGAAGCTTGGCTGGACTTTCCTAGCCGGCGTCGCCGACACTGGCAATCAAGCGTTTGAGGCAGCTATTCAGATCGTCGATCTTTTCAAGGAAGATCGCGAGCGGATCACCATGGAGAGTGGTAGAGCAGGGTCGACCCTTCGTATTAACGCTTTTCCAGCAGGATCCTTTTCACACAGCGAACCAGATTGTTCAGGTGACGGGTTTGTCCGCGCCAACGGTCAACGCCGCACTCGCCGACCTAAAGCGATTGGGCATCGTTGATGAGGTTACCGGCCGCAAGCGTGGCCGGGTGTTCAGCTATCAACGATACCTTTCGATTCTAGGAGAAGGCACCGATCCCTTGCCTCTCAATTCATGACAAATAGAGGGGCCGAAGGTGCGACTTTCATCAAGGCGGAGAAGACTGAATTTTAGAAACTTTCTCTTCTAATTGCGGCTCGAAGAGCACCCTGGCGAAGCGCTTAAGCGCGATGTGGTTCGTCAGATCATGGAGCGATGCTATCCGGTTGGTACAATCCGCACAGATGCGGAGTTAGCCCCCATCTACCTTTCGATTTCTACTTTTGTGTCCGATGACGATGCAATTTCCGCAGAAATGTGTTGGTCGCACGGACAGTGTCTTCCCAGGTCTCCACCCCTTTCGGCACCAAACCCCCCGCCCACCGCGCGTGGTGCTATCGAGCGGCGCATGCCTAAGGCGGCTGAGGTTTGCCGAAAATAAACCAGCGCGCGGCCGCATGCTCTGCCAGCTCTTGTCTGGCCAATTTAGACATCGGCGCCCTCGGTACACGACAGGAAAAGGCCGTCGGGAAAAATTCGTTCCGCCTCAAAAAATCGTTGACACCCAAAATCGCCGTAGCTACTGTACCAATCAGTAAAGAGTTTACCAAGCAGTACAGACCAACGATTTACAAAGGAAAACCAACATGTCACGTCCTCCGCTCCCCCCTTTCACACGCGAAACTGCTATCGAAAAAGTCCGTCTGGCCGAAGACGGCTGGAACAGCCGCGACGCCGCCAAGGTCGCTTTGGCTTACACATTGGACACCCGCTGGCGGAACCGCGTCGAATTCGCCACCAACCGCGAAGAAGCCCAGGCTTTTCTGGAGCGCAAGTGGAACAAGGAGCATGAATATCGCCTCATCAAGGAGCTCTGGGCGTTCACCGGCAACCGCATCGCTGTGCGTTACGCCTACGAATATCGCGATGACAGTGGTCAATGGTTCCGTGCATATGGTAACGAGAACTGGGAATTCGCAGAGGACGGCCTGATGGCGCACCGCCACGCATGCATCAACGAAATGCCGATTGCTGAAAGCGACCGCTTGTTCCATTGGCCGCTCGGCCGTCGTCCGGACGGCCACGCCAGCCTCAGCGATCTGGGTCTCTAATCATGGCCCGCATGGTCGCTGAAAGATCCGACGCCATCACCGCCCTGGCCGAAGTATTTCGCGAGCATGGATACGAAGGTGCGAGCCTTGCCCTGATCGGCAAGGCCACTGGTCTTGGCAAGGGCAGCCTCTACCACTTCTTCCCGAATGGGAAGGAGGAAATGCTCCAGGCTGTGCTCGTCGAAATCGAGCAATGGTTTGAAGATTCCGTCTATTCTCCACTGCGAGACGGAGACGATGCCGATGCCGCGATCACGGCGATGCTCGATGAAACCGCGAAATACTTCAGGTCGGGCAGGCGCGTCTGTCTCGTCGGCGCTTTGGCTGTTACCAATACCCGAGACCTATTCGCCCAAGCCATCCGAGGTTACTTCGTCGCTTGGGTGGACGCTCTGCAAGCAGCGCTCGTCCGGCAAGGCCGTGACGCTGAGCAGGCACGCCTCCTCTCGGAGGACGCCGTTCTCGCCATCCAGGGAGCGATCATCCTCTCCCGGGCACTCGACGATCCCGCCGTCTTCCAACGCGCAATCGATCAACTTCATTCTCGATTGGCAGCCGATAGAAAGAAGCTCGACGATAATGCTTCGGGTAGCGGGTCGCTTTGATCTCTCGCTGCTCCTTGACCTGAGGCATTTTATCTGCAGGCTCACCGCTATGGCGGGAGTGCGGGCTGCGGACGTCTTGCATTTCGGGAATTCATCGTCGTCGCGATAACCCGAGTGGTTTTTTGCGACGACGTAATCTGCCGCAACGGAGCCGCTCAGCGGTCGATATCTAAAGAGATCCCACAAGAAGACCTTATTACTGGCCACCGCCATAGGTGCGCTTGGCGCCATTCTGTACTTGGCCACGACACTGAGCATGAGACCGGCGTCAGAGCGAGGCTTGCGGTCAAAATCGCTGAGATGGCCGTCGCGGCTTGTGAGGTAGACGGTTACAACGTGTCGGCGGCGGTGACAGATCGATTTGGAGCCCTCCTCGCCCTGATACGCTATGAGAAAGCCGATCCACGCACGATCAACACGTCTGCGCAGAAGGCAGTCACCTCGGTATCGTTGCACAGCCCCACAAGCGCGATGGTGGAGAACTTCATCGACAGCCCGCATGAGGCAGCATTCACAGATACTTCAGGCTACTTTGTTTCCGGGGGCGTTCCTATCAAAGCCGGCGAGGAGACGATCGGCGCGCTTGGCGTTGCGGGCGCGCCGGATGGCGGCTTGGACGAAGATTGCGCCTACGTCGCAATCGAGGAAGTCAAAAGCCTCCTCAAGTGAGATCTCCACAAAATTGTGTGTCTTGAAACCGCGTCTAAGGCTCGGTGACTTTGGAGATTGGACATGACTGGCGCGGAACTGTTCGTTCGGGCCCTTGAGAATGAGCGCGTAGAAAAAAATTCTTGGCATCTCCGGGGAGGAAAATCTCTTCGTGGTCGAAGCCCTGCAGAATCTCGCTGTTATGCTTGGCGTCAGGCGCTCCTCCGTTACCGATGTTCTTCACATATTTGAAGGCGACAAGCTTATCAGGGCAAACAGGAGTTGCATCAAGGTCAGGAATTGAAATCGATTGATCGAAGTCGATGGTAAATCCTACGCGGCGTCCGAGGCGGAACACAATCGACTGATGGCGCTTGGAGTTGCCGGTATCGAAGTTTTGGAAGCCGTTCAGCAGGCGGGCCAGGAACGAACTCACCGATAGGTCAACTGCCTTGCTATAATTCTGTCAGTGGCCGTATCAACCGGTTTTCTCCTGCCTCGCCGTTCTGTGCTGCCATACGGGCGTATCTAGCAGGTGGGATGCTGGTGCGTCGGGCAAAAGCCACGCTGAACGTACTTGCTGATCCATATCCGACCCGTTCGGCTACGTCCTCGATTGCGAGATCACCGCTCCGCAAGAGCTGCCTTGCCAACGCCATACGCCATGTCAGCAGGTATTCCATCGGCGCAACTCCGACTATTCGGCTGAAGCGCGCAAAAAATGCCGAACGGGAGAGTGCCGCCTCTTTCGCCAGATCAACGACGGTCCAGGGATGGCCGGGACGGTCATGCATAGCCCGAAGTGCCGCCGAAAGGCGCTCATCACCAAGCCCTCTGCCAAGGCCCTGTGCCGAATTGATGTCGGTTGAGGACCGTAGTGCCTCGATCAACAGCACCTCAATAAGTCGTTCAAGAACGGGCTCGCGCGCTGCGCGCCGTTCCTGCGTCTCTTCGTCGATCAACTGCATCAACGTCGCAAGTCGGGGTTTGTCCCGAACCAGAATCACGTCCGGCAACAGGGAAACGAGCAGGGCCGCATCCGGTGTGCCGAAGCTGCAATGTCCGATACGCATTCGTAGTGCGGGTTGGCCGTCATGTGGTCCCACACGAAAATGTCCCTCATTGATCTTCGTCGGAACCGTCGCCGGCAAGTCGGCTGTGGCGTTGGAGCTTTCATTGATGATATCGCGCATAGCAGGCGCGAGAATGAAGTCTCCGGCCTGCAGGATAAAGGTTTGTCGGCCACCGAAAGTGACCCGGCATTGCCCTTCCATGATGGCACAATAAAACGGCTCGCCGGTGCCCTCACGATGTATACGCCATGTACCGGCGCACTCCACCAGTTTCGACGCCCGGGCGGCGGGTTGCAGGAGTGTGACGATCTCAGTGAGCGGGTCTCTTGTCATATCGGGACTACTACTAAAGAAATGAGGACGTGAGAATATATAAAGTCTTATTTCGGGTCGCTACCATAATGACACACCACTTATGGAGAAAATAATGCCCGCAATTCTGATAACCGGTTGTTCCTCGGGTTTTGGCCTGGAAACTGCAAAACTGTTCCTCGAAAAAGGCTGGGACGTGATCGCGACGATGAGAACGCCCGACGAGAGCTTACTCCCTGCGTCCGGGCGTCTGCGTGTTCTAGCACTCGATGTCACCGTCCCGGACAGCATCTCACAGCTTGCGGAGGCAACGGGTCAAATCGATGTGCTCGTCAATAACGCCGGCTTCGGAGCACCATCTCCTGTCGAACTGACTGCATCCCAGACCGCACAGGCACTCTTTCAGACGAACACGATAGGCACTCTGGCGATGATCCAGGCCATCGCCCCGCAAATGCGTCGTCGCCGGGCCGGCGTCATTATCAACGTTACGTCATCGGTGACACTGAAGCCGCTGCCGGTCATCGGGGTTTATCGCGCCAGCAAGGCCGCAGTGAATGCGCTCAGCGAGTCCCTTGCTATTGAAATGGAGCCCTTCGGCGTTCGCGTCCACATCGTTTTGCCCGGACGTTCGCCGGAAACGAGTTTCGGCGCCAGTGCCCGCCCACACCTGCGCGGCATGGACGATGCGGACTATGCGCCTCTTCTGCAGCAGTTCGTCAGGAATGTTCAGGACGACAAGGGCCCCGTAACCCACGCGCGCGACGTCGCCGAAGCGATCTGGAAGGCTGCCACCGATCCGTCTGCGCCACTGCGTATACCGGCAGGTGCAGATGCAGCGCAATGGATGGCTGAGGCGGGTCTGTAATCAGCGAAATTGCGATCCGTGGATTTGCTGTCGAGTGTTTGCTGTACCCGACCATTCAAGATCGGGCACAGCGTTTCGAATTCTGGCTCAGACCTGCCGCAGGCCACCATCGACGCACAGTTCGGCACCGGCGATGTAACTCGCCTCATCGCTCAACAGGAACAAGGCAGCTGCAGCCACTTCGGCGGGGCGCGCCATTCGTCCCATCGGGATCGGAGCGACAATCGCCGCGCGCATGTCTGGCTGCACCGCAGCCATCATTTCCGTATCGGTTGGACCGGGTGCGACGACGTTAACGCGTATACCTTTGGATGCCAGTTCTGCCGTCCAGGTTCGTGCATAGGAACGCACCGCTGCCTTGGTCGCAGCATATGTCCCATAGGAAGTGTAACCGCCGCTATCGGCAATTGATCCGACAAGGACGACCGAGCCGCCTTGCCTCATCGCCGGCAGAGCCGCCTGGAACCCGAAGACCATTCCTCGAACGTTGACGTCGAAGTGGCGGTCAAAGTGTTCAGGCGTTATCTCCGTGATCTGAGCGGGCTCAGAAAGACCGGCATTCAAGACCAGCGCGTCGATACGGCCGTGTTCCCGTCTCACTTTTTCGACCGCCTCCCGCATATCTTCGGGAAGCGCGGCATCGGCGACAATGCCGACCGCACCATGACCGATGGCAGTTGCCGCCTTTTCGGCATCTTTGCTTCGACGACTGGTGATGAAGACCATCGCTCCTTCGGCCGAAAGCCGCTCTGCAATTGCCAAGCCGATACCCTTGGCGCCCCCCACAATCAGGGCAACCTTGTTACTCATCCGAGCCATCGTAAGTCCTTTCAATTGATGGTCTCTGCATGATATACGTTAGATATCTGGTATCAATTACGCACCTTAAGTAGCCTAGATATGGACGAGTATACCGACCTTGAAGCGCTCTCTCAGTGCGCCCTTAGAGACATGGCGCAGGTTCGCCCCGTGCTCGACAAGATCGCGGACAAATGGACAATCCTGATTCTGACGGTGATTTGTCCCAGGCCCTCGCGCTTCAACGAGATCAAGCGCCGTCTCGACGGCATCACCCACAAGGCTTTGGCCGATGCTCTAAAGAGGCTTGAGCGGAACGGTCTTGTGACGAGGACTGTCCTGCCGACCCAGCCTGTGGGTGTGGAATATGCGATCACCCCGCTGGGCCATTCGCTGCGGCAACCGTTTGAGGCCCTGTGCTCATGGGCAGCAGCAAACGGCGATAAGGTCGAGGCGGCTGCGCTGCGTTATGACAACAAGGCAAATCATCGCTGATATCGCGATGGCCGCTTGAGCACATGCTGGCCGGAAGGCTCGTCGTTTTTAACCGGAGAGCCATGCTCGCTAAGCAGGGCGTTTCCGCTAATCGTAGGATGGTTTGAATCTACGGTTGCCGAACAGTTCACCTCGTTGAACGAAAAGAGATCGGCACTATCTAGGAGAGATGCGGAAACTCGAGAAGAGCGATATCGAACTGATTAGAACGTGGGTGTTGTCGCCTGCGATGACGCTCGGGTCGTCCGTTCGAGCGAAAGGCATTCTGCAGGAAATGCAGGCCCGACTGACGGCGGCTTTGAAGAAAGCGATTAGCCTGGAGGGCAACGAGATCACGCTCGCGATGCCAGCCCGCGACAAAAACGCGTTCGACGCAGCTGCGAGGATCGTGGCCGGCGTGATGATGGAAGCCGAAACTCTTCCGGTGATTCCGCGAGAGATACAGGACATCCTCGCCATCAAGACGAGCGAGCGACATCGCTGGCTCGCGGATGGGCGTCTCAAGAGCGCCGGGACAAGAACCGTGCGGCTGAACGGCCGTGCCCGGCGGATCACCTTCCATGTCTTCGATCCGAAGGTGGTCGAGGACCTCCTCGATCGCGGGGTCGTGGAAGAGTGGCGGGTGGAGGATGCGGAGGCGAAGGCAGAGAAACGACAGAAAGCGGCCTATCAGAGGCGGCTGGCTCGATCGCTCAAAAAGAAGATGACACCGGGAGACAAGGCGGGTCATAAGGCCGACGAAGGCGCAGCCGACCTTCATGGATGGGGAGAGTTCGACCGGGATGGGTTCCTTCGATAAGCAATCGGACCCAAGGTCGTCGATAAGATGGTGCCTCCAGCGATTTCGCGAGGCTCTCCCTCCAGCGTTACGGAACGTTCTGTTGTTATCACGCAGCATCGATCGTGGCCGCGGGCCTGGGTCGACCCTTCGCGGAATGGAAGGTGGCATAGACTTCCGGCCGGGACGTAACGAAAGCCGCCCCCACCAGAATGTAGAGAAACTTCTGATTGAGGGAACAAACAGGACAAAATTCCCGTTGCTCGTCACAATAATTTCTTTGGAGGCACGTCATGAGACTCAAGCTGGCTTTAAGCGTGGTTCTAAGCGTTACCTTTACTGCGGCAGCGGCGGAAGCGCGGACCCAATTGCATCTTTACGGCACCGTTCCGGTGACGGGTAACCGTGTACTGGAGATGGCCTATCAGGCAGCCCTCGACAGATGCAGTATCGAACGTTACCGATCATATGGCGACGTGGGTTTCTATGTAGGTGCCTATGGCTCCGCCCAGGTGCGCAGCTGCATGTATAGCAAGGGTTTCGTCGTAGAGAACGGTGAGCCTTTCGCATACCCTGTAAAAAAAGCGACCTACCTTTCATGGTGACGAGATCACGAAACGTCGGACGGCGGACCGCCTGAGGGTTACAGCCTCGGAGTGAGGGCCGTCTTCGGAATTCACAAGTTGCTGGTCTCAGCGGCAAGTGATTTTTCAGTTGAGTGACCCGAATCCATATTGAAAATCGGCGACAGAGTATCGATTTCAGGTGATAACCTGGAGGTCGAAATGATCTCCGTTATTTTCGCGTTTTGCGCGCTTGCGGCAACATTCTCTGCCTGTCGGCATTTCGCCGCCAAGGCTCTGCTTGTCCAAAGCGAAATCGACAAGGCCATCGCAAGGCGGTTTGAATCGAGCGGAAAGGTTATCGAACTGGCGAAGCTGCGAGAGGCAAATGCGGTCATGCGTAATCTTCTGCTGGACCTTCTGGAAAACGAAGCAGCTTTTCCAGTCCAGTCAGCACCTCCATCGAGGGTCGATTTGCGCAGGATGGGCGCCGCAAAGGTCCAGAGGTATCGGGAAATTCTTGCTGAAAGTCGGTACGTCTTGCAACAGCGTGGAGCCATTGGGGTCTTCGAAGACCACGGCTCATTTAAGGCCGACCAACGCAGGTCTTTAGTTTAGGAACAGCTCGCGCAGGGTCTTCAAGGGAGTGCTGTAGGAAGAAAGGCCTGAAGTTTTCCTTGTAGAGCGAACGAGGCATCTTCACGCTCTTGGACCGCTTAACCCGATGCGACATTCTTGACAAACCGGTTCTGCGTGGACTCCATCTGGAATTGCCGACGTGTTTTGACTATCAGGGTAGCGCGTCGCAGCTGAAGCGAAGCAAAAAGTGTATTCGCATGAAAGCTGATAAAGGAATCCGGATGTCGATCAGTGTACAGAGAACAATTCCTGCCGAGCGGATGCGCCAGTTCCATCAGATGGTTGATCGGTGGCTGGACGAAGGTCCGATCAAGCTCGCGACCAACGCAACAATAACCGCCATGGAGAACGCCGGCATCCCAAAGGCCGAACAGGCAGCGATCATCGAGGACCGAGACATCATCATGAGATACAATATGCGCCTCGGTGTAATCAGCGAGGTATTCGGTCCCGCCATCGAGAAGGCGGTGGGGTCGTACCGCTCGGGACGTGAAGCACAGGACGAGATCGCGCGTTTGATTGTAACTGCAATGGGTCTCCGACAGGACGATGACAGCGAACAGGTCACGTTCACCTTCACGACCCAGAGTGAGGCAGATGTATTCGAAAAAGCCACTTGAAACATCACATTCCGCCCACTGCGTCGCGTGCGGGTCAGAGCTTGGGAACGTGACCGTCAAGGCGGCTGAAGAGCAGGCAAGATCAGCTCGGGGCTACCATCGATCAATGTGATCTCGTCCTGGCGAACTCATCGATTGTGCGAAGCATGTCGCCCTCGTTAATCTGCACCGACAAGGTTTCACTGTCGTGTTTGCGCGCCGCAAGAACGTTGGCGAGGGACTGCGCTTAGTCATTTCGGCTCTTCATCCTGAAACGCAGTGAGGAAAAGCGAGAATCCGGAGCCTATAAATGGACGGCGGTCACTTGAGAATGGGTGATCGCGAAGACGCGCGTCCTACAAGAATTTCCCCCTTCGACAGGCGTCGACGGCGCCGGTTCTGCGTAACTTCCCCGTAATTTTCGGCGGCCATACGTCTCTGCCTCAACGGTCGATGGACGGCCGCCGTGGCGGTGAATGGAAGGACAGGCATGAAAAAGATTATCTCGGGCGTACTCGTTTGTGTGGCACTGACCGCGTGCAGCCAGACGGAAAAGGGCGCCGGCATTGGTGCGGCGAGCGGTGCTATCATCGGTGGGCTGGCAAGCGGTACCTGGGAAGGCGCAGCAGTGGGAGCCGCCGCAGGCGGCGCGGGTGGCGCTGTGATAGGCAACATCAGCGAACGTAACGACAGGAACCGCCGCGACCGCTGGGGACAACGGGATCGCCGCGACTACAGCTGCAAATACCGGGATTATTACGGTCGCTGCCGGTAGAGATTGCAGCCGGGCTGCCGCACGTCAAAGGTTAGAGTGATACCGACGGACTCCGGTTCTTCGGTTTCCGCGTCCGCAGCAGTTTTATGACATCCGGTAATCTGACGGTCATGACATCGCGAACGTCGAGTTTATCTCGACCAATGGCCGTCGTTTTGCTGTAAGGATGATCGGAACCGATAGTCCGACTTGACTGAGTAGGCGACTATGAAACTTCTACTTATCGAAGACGATCCAGAAATGACGGATGCCTTGAGGGTGGCCCTCTCGCAGCATGGCATCGTTCTTGATGCGGTTGGCGATCTGGCAACGGCGCGGGAAGCGATCGCCATGGCGGACTACGATATCGTCCTTATCGACCGGCAACTGCCTGATGGTGATGGCAGTACCTTCCTTGCGGATTTGCGTGGCGCAGGTTCAAACACGCGATCGATCATCATCTCCGCTCTGAGGTCTACCGACGAGCGCATATCCGGG
Source organism: Agrobacterium sp. ST15.13.013 (assembly GCF_027956525.1). Lineage (NCBI taxonomy): Bacteria > Pseudomonadati > Pseudomonadota > Alphaproteobacteria > Hyphomicrobiales > Rhizobiaceae > Agrobacterium > Agrobacterium sp. ST15.13.013. The sequence goes on along the minus strand of NZ_JAQKGP010000033.1, from coordinate 26,541 downwards.
CTCAATGACGGTGCTGATGATTATTTACCGAAGCCCTTCGAAATCCCCGAACTGGTCGCGAGAATGAGCGCTGTGCTGAGGCGGGTGCCGACAGCAGGCCCGTCCGTCCTGTCGGCAGGAAACGTCACCTATGATCGGGTGTCATGCGATGTGCATGTCAACGGCGTCCGGCTTGGGCTCACCCGAAGGGAACTGCTCATCATCGAGACTCTTTTGAGAAACCGCGGTCGTACCGTGTTGCGCTCGTCTCTTGAGGGGCAGGTCTATTCCTTTGATGACGAAATCCAGTCGAACTCACTGGAATCCAATATGTCTCGCCTGCGCCGAAAGCTTGGCGAAGCGGAGGCCGACATTGTTATCAAGAACATTCGTGGCATAGGCTACTACCTTCATGAGCAGAAATAGGATGACCAGCACATCCCTTCGCTGGCGATTCACTTTTGGTTTTATTGTCCTGCAGCTCTGCGCGGTCATCGCCTCGCTCAGCCTGGTTTTCTATCTCCTTTCTGGCCTCAAGCCCGATGTGGCGATCACGTCCATCTGGCTGTCTCAGGAAATCGCAGACTCGGTTCGTCTCGAGCCGAATGGCCGACCCCATCTGGTTCCGACGGCCGAGCTTAAAGAGATTATACAAGAAGCGCCTGACCTTTGGTTCGTGGCAGACCTTGGAAAAGATATTGTCCTTGCACACGGTACGCCTCCTGAGAAAATTGCCGACAACATGCCATTCCTGCGGGCGTTCAGAAGTGTCGAGCTGCATGGTGACCTGAACGATCCGCTGAGTGTCGCCCGCATGGAGCGTTTCGACACAGAGGCCGGTGAGGCAACGATTTTTGCAGGTGGTGTTTCGATGTCCCAATATGGTGTGACCGTGCTGTTGGGGAACCTTGCCATCGGCGTGCCGGCGCTGATCCTCGTCGCCATTTCCCTGATTGGCGTCCCGTTTGTCACACGCTGGGCTTTGCGGTCCTTCAGCGACCTGACCAGGCGTCTCGACAGGATCGATCTCGACACACGTGGCGCCCTGGTGGAAGAGCGGGGCTTGCCCACTGAGGTGCTTCGTTTGGTGCGCGATATCAACAGGGCGCTGCGCCGTCTCGATAGCGGATTCGAGGCGACGGAGCGCTTCTTTGTCAACGCGGCCCATGAACTTCGAACGCCGATTGCTGTCCTGCAGGTGAGAATTGATACGCTTTCACCGGGTGCGGATAAGACACACCTGCAGACTGCCATCAAGCGACTTACAGCGATCGCAAACCAGCTTCTCGACACCGAGAAGTACCGGCAGAAGCCCCAGCAGAATGCACCTGTCGATCTCAACAGCGTTGTGTCTAAGGTGGTTGCGGACCTTGCTCCCTTAGCAATCGCCGAAGGTTACGAGGTTTCGTTCGATAGCGATGCGGAAAAGCTGTTCGTTCCCGGGGATGCTGAAGCTCTGGAGCGTGCATTCGTCAATCTGGTCCGTAATGCAGTCCAGTACGGAGGCGGAAGAGGACAGATATCGGTCAGTATTAAGGCTGACGGCAGCGTGACCGTCGCCGATCAGGGCTGCGGAATTGCCGGGGATAAGCAGTCGCGTATATTCGAGCCGTTCTACCGGGTCAGCCCTCACGGCTCAGGTGCGGGCCTGGGGCTCAGCATGGTCAACGAGATCGTCACCCGTCACGGCGGCTATGTTGAGCTTTCGTCCGCTCCAGGCAAGGGCAGCACATTTGCCGTACGCTGGCGCGAGAAGCGCGTTTTCCAGCAGCGGTAGGGACCGTCGCCTGCGCCAGTGGGTCAACGCATCTTATTCGTCGATGTTGGCTGGGCACGTCCGCAATCGCGTGATGTGTGGCGGGCGATCGCTGGCACACCATCGCCATTGCGAGCATTCTGTGCCGATCGCTTGGTTTTACAGCGCGTGCCAAACGGATACGCCCGACGACCGCTCCCCGTAATTTTCAGGTAACTCTCGTGACAGAGAAAGCCCGCAAATCTCAATAGCATGGACTACGACTACATGACACGGCACATCACCCGCAAGCATTTCATCCTGGCGGCGGCAACCCTTGTCGGTATGCTGGTCGTCTGGCTCCTGTTTTTGCGTTCGCCGGCGAAGCCTGAACTGGTGACGGCGCAGGCGCGAACGGGTGACATTGAAGAGGTGGTGCTGGCGACCGGGGTTCTCGAACCGCTCGAGCTGGTGCGTGTCGGCGCCCAGGCGTCGGGTCGCATTGAGCATCTGGCTGTCAAGATCGGTGACATCGTCGAGGCTGGCCAATTGGTGGCCGAGATCGATTCTCAGACCCGGCGCAACACCTTGCGGGACCGCGAGGCCGCTTTGGCCAACATCCGCGCCGTTCACGCCGCGCGCAGCGCCGGTCTGGTGAAGGCCGAGAAGGATTTCGAGCGCGAGCGTGACCTGCTGGCAGGTGGTTCCACGCCGCGCGCCCAGTATGACGCTGCGGTTGCGATGCGAGACACAGCACGGGCTGAGGTTCAATCGCTGGACGCTCAGGTCGCCCAAGCGCAGGTCGCGCTGGAGTCTGCGGGTATAGAGCTGGACTATACCCGCATCACTGCCCCAATCGCCGGCACAGTGGTCGCGATCGTCACCGACGAAGGCCAAACCGTAAATGCCCTGCAGACCGCGCCGACGATTGTCATGATCGCACGATTGGACACAATGACGGTGCGCGCGGATATCTCCGAGGCTGACGTCGTGCGTGTACGGCGGGGCCTGCCGGTCTGGTTCAGCATTCTTGGCGATCCGAAGCGCCGTTTCGATGGGGAGTTGCGACAGGTGGAACCGGCCCCGGCCTCCATCGCCAACGAGAGCAACAGCGCCGCTAGCCGGATTGGCTCAACCAACGGCGCGGTTTATTACACCGGGCTGATCGACGTGGCGAATGCGGATGGGGTCCTGCGACCCTCCATGACGGCGCAGGTGTCCATCGTCTTGAGCCGCGTCGGTGGCGCCGTGCTGGTTCCGCTCAGTGCAGTGGAAGGGGCGCGCCGGGCCGGTGATACGGCGCGTGTGCGCATACTGGACGCGATGGGCGAGGTCCAGATTCGACAGGTCCAGGTCGGCATCGATAACGGCGCGGACATCCAGATCCTTCGCGGTCTTCAGGCAGGCGAGACCATCGTCTTGGGAGCATCCACGGACGAACGCATGGATGGCCAGGCTCAACTGGCCGCGGCGAAGCGGTAGGGCGCGCTATGACGGAACCACTGCTCCGCGTACGTAGGGTATCCCGCGCTTTCCCCGCTGGCGACGAGATGGTGCGGGTGCTGAAAGACGTCGACCTCGACATCGAGGCCGGCGAGATGATGGCCATCATCGGGGCTTCTGGCTCCGGCAAGTCGACGCTGATGAACATCCTTGGCTGCCTCGATCGACCGACGGACGGCAGCTACTGGATCGAAGGGCGCGAGACGTCGAAGATGTCCGTGGACGAACTGGCGACGCTACGCCGTGAGCGTTTTGGTTTCATCTTCCAGCGTTATCATCTGCTTGGCGATCTCAGCGCGGCCAGCAACGTCGAGGTGCCAGCCATCTATGCCGGACGCAGCCGATCCGACCGGCACAAGCGAGCGATCTCCTTATTGACCCGACTGGGCCTCGCCGAGCGGACGGGCAATATCCCGGGCAAGCTTTCGGGCGGCCAGCAGCAGCGGGTGTCGATCGCCCGTGCCCTGATGAATGGCGGCGAGATAATTCTGGCCGACGAACCGACCGGAGCGCTGGATACGCACAGTGGTGCCGAAGTCATGAAGATCCTTCGCGAGCTTCACGCCGAGGGGCATACCATCATCCTCGTCACTCACGACAAGAAGATCGCCGAACATGCGGATCGGGTCGTGGAGATCAGCGACGGCGTTATCATTTCCGACGAGCGAAATATATCCAAATCCGCCTCGACGGCCCGTCCCATCCGCGAGCACGCGCCGGGCGCTGGCTGGCGTGGCGCAATTGACCGGATGGCCGAGGCCTTTCGTATGGCGGGCGCGGCAATATGGGCGCACAAGATGCGCTCGCTTCTGACCATGCTCGGTATCATCATCGGTATCGCCTCGGTAGCGGCAATCTCGGCACTGGGCGCCGGCTCGCAGCAACAAATCCTGAGTAGTATCAGTTCGCTCGGCACCAACACGATTGAGGTGCGGGCAGGTAAAGGCTTCGGCGATCTGGAAGCGGGCAAGATACGGACCCTGGTTCCCGCCGATGCAGAAGCGCTGGAGAACCAGCCCTATGTCGACAGCGTGACACCAACCGTCACGACGAGCGTAACTGTCAAGCGTGCCGCCGTGGCCGTCAATGCGTCAGTCACCGGAGTTGGCGCGGACTTCTTTCGTGTACGGGGCCTTGAGCTGGCACACGGACAACTGTTCGACGCCCAGGATGTTATCGCCTACAGCCAGAACGTGGTGATCGACGCAAGCGCCGCGCGAGACCTCTTTCCAGACCGGGTAAACCCGGTGGGGCAGGTCATCCTTCTGGGCACAATGCCGGCGAGGGTCGTAGGTGTGACGAAACGGGAAAACTCCTTCGGCCCGGCGGTTGATACGTTGACCGTCTATGCGCCTTACACAACTGTCATGGGCCGCATGCTGGGTCGTTCGAACGTCGACGGCGTAACCGTCCGTATCAGCGACGATGTCGATCCAGGCAATGTCGAGGCCGCAGTTTCGCGCCTTATCGAGCGTCGGCATGGGGCGAAAGACTTCTTCCTCACCAACTCCGCGACCATTCGCGAGACTATCGAGGCCACCACACAAACCCTGACATTGCTGATTTCGTCTGTCGCCGTAATCTCGCTGATTGTCGGTGGCATCGGCGTGATGAATATCATGCTGGTGTCCGTGACCGAACGCACCAAGGAGATCGGCGTTCGTGTGGCGGTTGGCGCGCGCCGCAGCGACATCCTATCACAGTTCCTGATCGAGGCCGTCATGGTCTGCCTTATCGGCGGCTTCATGGGAGTGATCCTCGCCCTCGGGATCAGCGCTCTTTTTAATTTACTGAGCCCAGACTTCAAAATGATCTTCTCTCCTGGCTCCATTATTGTGGCCTTCGCCTGCTCCACCCTGATCGGAATCGTCTTCGGCTTCCTTCCTGCCCGAAACGCGGCGAGACTTGACCCGATTGAAGCCTTGGCACGCGATTGATGGCTGGAAAACATGTGATGGCGTAGTGAAGAATAGCAGTGGGCATTGCCGTTTTGGAGTTCCAATTGGAAATCAGTCTCGTAAGTAGCTGGAGAACTACGGCGTCGACTCATAAACTCTGGCACCAGATCCTTGCGGCGACGAGCTTTATGGCGGCGAGGTAGTTTTCCGGACGCTTGTCATATCGGGTTGCGATGCCTCGAAACTGTTTGATCCTGTTGAAGAACCGTTCGACAAGGTTGCGGTGTCGATAGACCCCTCACGGCGGCAAATCGCGGCAATGCTGTCTTCGCCACGCAGGCCTTCCAGCACGATGCGGATCTTCTCCTCCCACGAATGGTGCTTGCGTGTGGCCCAGCGGATGTCCTTGACCGTCTTCTCGGCCGCCAATGTCTGCGGCCCGGTTTTCTGTCTCATCTTCGCTTCCTTTGAGTGAGCTACGATGAGCCGAAAATCCTCTCTTCTCGATTAGGCCGTGAACTCATTGAGTGGTATAGGCTATGCAAGTTGGCTAATCGTAATGCATGTTAAAGTTTGTCAAATTGCAACTCGGCCAGGGTTGGGTGGCCGATCCAAATGCCCCAGAGCTGCAGGTTTCAGTTGAGGCCTCCTCCGCCAACGTCCGCTTCCGCTCGTACAGGGTCGTGGACGACAAAAAGCCAACGGGTATTCGCAGGGCTTTGGCCCTGTTTTCGAAGCCCAGTTCGAAATTTGAAGAAACACGGGGCACTTTGAGATTTGCTGGTTGCAGCCGCTGGCGCTGGGACAGCACCAACGATCATGAATGGTATAAGGCGGACGGCCATGGCCGCTACAGCGGCGTTGCTCCTCGTTGGGGCGAGTTCTATGAGTTAATCGGTCCTGACCCCGACCGCGATGCCGTGTCTTGGGAAAATATCGGTGCAGACACCGTCAGTTCTCGGCATTTTCTATACTATTTCCGCGACGAAACGCTCGAATTCATGGCCGAGGATTGGTCTTTTTTCCCAAGTTGATGGCCTAGATTGGCGCTCCCACTTCAGTTTCGTGCCTTTCCTGTAGTCGTATCACCTGATTCAGATTCAGGGATGAGCCATTATGATCTGACCAACTTTGAATGGCGCATGATTTCGACACTCGTGCCTAACAAGCCGCGAGGCGTGCCTCGCGTCGATGACCGACGGGTGCTCAACGGCATCTTCTGGGTTCTACGATCAGGTGACCTTTCTCGCCATGACCAAGCTGGCGTGTATTCGTCTTACTCTCCGCCATAATGAGTCCACGGCCTACTTGACCGGCACACTCGCCGCCATCGTGAATGGTCACAGGCAGAGCCGGAACGATGAATTGTTGCCGTGGCATTCAAAAGTACCATCAAGCCAGCCACTTGACGGGTTCATCTCCACCGGCATACTCGTCGTCGTGATACAGGAGCTGGACTTGCGAAATGATCGAAGACGACGAACCAAATCTGGTGACTTCTGGCAAAAGTAAGAGGATCGTCGTTGATGGCTATCCGTTCTCCATCGACATATTCCGACTGGAAACCGATACGACATGGACGCTTGAGGTGGTCGACTACAACAACACAAGTCACGTCTGGGACGAGCAATTCCGATCCGACGCAGAGGCACGGGACGTAGCGGTGCAAGCCATTGAGACAGAGGGTGCCCTTGCGTTCATGCGCGGAAACAACGTTATTCCATTCCCTCAAGCGTAAACCGACGTGCTCTCAAAACGGCGCTTACGATCCCTTCAAGGCGAACCAGTGTATCTGCCGGTAAACTGATCGATCACGATCGCGTGGGGCCGACGGTTCGATTCACATCTAAACCTTCATACTTTTCAATCCCTCGGTTTTCCCAGGATCCAATAGCCGATTGCCGTGATGGAATCTTTGGGCATGCCTCGCTCGTCGCATAGAAGCCGGCGGACCGCTGTCGTGACCTTTGCTTCTCCCGCAACCCATATATATCCGATACCCGCTGGGAGCTGAACGGCTTGGGCGATCTCGAGCAGGTTTGTCGATCCTGGAATGTTGCCGAATCCGGTGTGCCAATTCATGTCGCAAAGCGCGTCGAGGTCGAGCAGCGCGTCATGCATGTCCGGGATCTCGATATGAGAGACACATGGGCGATTACATTTCTTCTCGGCAAGTATCCTTGCGGCCGCGGGCAATCCTGTTGCGTCGGCAATGAGAATTATCCATTCGGCATCGTCAGGCGGTGCATATTTGCCCTGCGGACTGGTGACGCCGATCTCGTCACCCGTGCGTGCCAAACGAGCCCAATCCGAGGCCAGTCCACCGTCATGGACCACGAAATCGACAGTAACGGAGGCCGTTTCCTCGTTCACCTGCCTGATCGTGTAAGGTCTAAGGCGCGACCTTGGCAGGTCGGTCGGCATCTGCCAACGGTCATCAACCAGCCGAGGCATCGTGACTTTCCCGTTCTCCGCTGGAAAAACCAGCCGCACCCATTCATCCGGAAATCCGCTCGATTGAAACTGCGCCATATCCCCGCCGCCGATTTCAACGCGTATCATTGATGGTGTCAGCCAATGCTTGTCGAGAACTTCAGCGCGGTAACATTGTTTCATGGGGTAGGGTCTCCCGTTTCAAGTGTTGGTCTGGATTCAACGTCGCTGGCGAATGGAATAGAGGAATAGTGGCCCACCGATCAGGGCGGTCAGGAGCCCGGCGGGCATCTGCCACGGAAAGATCAGCGTCCGGCCGAGCCAATCGGCAACAAGCATCAAGGCGCCTCCGGCAAAAGCGGAGGCAAAGATCTGGGGCAAAGGACGATGGATACCGAATTGCCGCACCATGTGGGGGGCCAGGAGGCCGACAAAGGTTGCAGGCCCTACGATGATTGTCGCTGCGGCGGTCGAAATTGCGCTGTAGAGGATGATGGCGCCCCGTGTTGCCGATACGGGCAGTCCAAGAGCGCGGGCATTGTCTTCTCCGAGCTCCAGTACCTCCAGGCAACGACTGAACAGCGGCACCACGGCCATTGCCAGGGTTGCGGCGGCTGCCACGAGCACGGCCTGATCCTGCGTTACACGATGGGTCGAACCGGAAAACCATGTCAGAAGCAGGCCGCGTGCGGGTCCTCCCATGGCAATCACAAAGGAACCTATGGCACCGACGATCGAAGAAAGGGCTATGCCGATCAGGATGATTCTGTCTGGGGCAAAGTTGGCGCGTCCGGCGAGAATGACGATCGCGGATGTCACGAGGAGCGAACCGATGGCACATGCAGTGAACAGGTCGCCCGAGGTGAATGTCGTAGAGACGAAAAGAAGCGCGATTGCTCCGAGTGCTGCGCCGGCGGATATTCCCATAACCTCCGGGCTTGCCATCGGATTAGCTGTTACGCGCTGAACGAGAACACCACTAATGCCGAGAAGAATGCCGGCTGAGAGCGAAGCCTCGACCCGCATGACGCGCCAACGTTTGATCACCTCGATATCGGTGCACCATTCCCATCCCGCCGGGCCGCGGGCAAATGCGAGGCTCACGGCGAGCACGGCGACCATAATGAGAAAAATACCGAGCAGATGCCGCGGCCTGATCAGGACGCGTGGGAATGTCATCTGCCTCGCGACTGATTGCAACGTGCGGGATCTCGTTCCGGATAGAAGCACAAGCAATACCGGCGCACCCAGAAGCGATGCGAATGTGCCTGTCGGGAATTGGCCGTTCAAAAAGGCCGGTAATTGCACGATCTGATCGGCCAGGACGAGGAGCAGGCCTCCTAGAAGAGGTGCCCAAAGGACGAGCGTGCGCAACTCCCGTGCTCCGAGCGCACGGGCAAGGGCCGGCACTGCAAGGCCGATGAAGCCGATCGTGCCAATCGTGGCAACCACCGTTCCTGACATGATAATGGCGATGGCGAGCGATATGCCGCGCAGCCATGCTGGTTTCATCCCGAGCGAAATGACGACCGTATCCTCCATTTCGAGAAGGCGAAGGGCTCGGCACAGAAAGGCGGTGATCGCCCATCCGAGGAACAGGCATAGACCAAGGCAGAGCGCAGGTATCCAGCCGGTTTGTTCCAGCCGTCCGGTTTGCCATTGTGCGAGATCCTCGCTCCGTTCCGGATAGAGAAGGATGATGATTGCGCAAATCGTGCCGAGAGTTAGATTGACGACGAGGCCCGCGAGAATGATTACGATCGGAGATCGTTCCGCGCGCAAACAGATACCAAATACCCCCGCGGTGGCAAGTGCAGCGCCGGCTATGGCTATCGGGCCCTGGCCGATACCGAGTAGGCCGGGGGCCCATACCAGGGATGCGAGCAAGGCTGCCTGCGCACCCGCCGACGTTCCAAGTGTCGTCGGCTCGGCCAGCGGATTGCGGAGAGATTGCTGGAACAGCAGACCCGATAGGGAAAGCGCCGTCCCGCAGAGAAATGCAACGGCCAGACGCGGAAGTGCGGCCCAGGCGAAAAGAAGCTGCTGTATTGATTCCGACTGCTGCAATGACAGGGCATTGAGCCACTCAGATACGGGCAGGACGCGTTGGAGATTGATTGCTGCCAGCAGGAGGCTGAGCAACCCGACCAGCAGCACGAAAAAGGGAAGTGGGGACGATATTCGGGAGCGTCGTTCGAGTGCCTTTGCCATGTTATGTCGCCTTGTCGAACGTATCAGCCAGCCATTCTGCAAAGGTCGTCGCTGACAGCAATCCGCCGAAAACCGAGATCGGCGGCGAGACATGAATACGGCCCGCGCGCACGGCCGGCATCGACGCCCAGAAAATGTTGCGTTCGAGCCGCGACAGCATCTCGGTCGTCCGATCGTTCTGATTGAGGATCACGATCGACGCATCGGGAGACTGGAGCAGTTTTTCCGCTCCGATCGAGGCGAAACCAAAGCCGTTTACGGGGCCTTGCCAGGCATTCTGAAGACCGACATGCATCAATGCGCTGTCTGGCAGGCTGCCGGCAGCGTAGACGTTTACGAAACGGCTGGTACTGCGCAGATTAAGAAGAAACACGGGTTGCGGTGATGTTTGGCCGGTGATCCGTTGTAGGCGCGCTTCCAGTTGCCTGATCGCGGAAGGCTCTGACATTGTTGTTAGTTCATTGAGGACGCTTTCGCCAAAGCTCCTGGCCTTCTCTATCGGATCGCCACCGTTACCGTGGATGTCGCAAAGACGAACCGTGGCGATTTGGTCAAGCTGGGCGCGTGACAGGCTGCTCCACGATGGAAGATAAATCAGGTCAGGTTTCAAGCGATCGAGAAGCTCGAAGTTCGGCTCCCAGGTCGAGCCCAGATCTATGGTGCCGGCCGTGTCCGGAAGATGTGCGAAGCTGGCGCGAAACCCCGCAAGGTCTGCAATCGCAATCGGCGTTATCCCGACTGCAATCAAAGTTTCTGCAGCGGCCCAGTCAATGGCGGCGACGCGCGGGGCGTCAGTAGACGCCGCGCGCGCCGTAAGGCCTTGCAAAAGAAATGCCGCCGCACCGAAAATGACGGTGCGTCGGCAAATACGACCTTGCAGATGATACTTGGATCTTACCACTGGTAGCTGAGCTTGCCGAAAATGGTTCTCTGCGAACCATAGTTGCAGCCGTTGCTGGTGAAGCATCCGGGCACGTAATACTTGTCGAACAGGTTGCTGACGTTGATCGACGCGCTCAACCCCTTGGCTTCCGGAAACTTTTTGCCGAAGTCATAGCGGAGTGCAAGGTCAACGAGTGTGAACCCCGGCACCTTGAAGGTGTTATCGTCATTGCCCCAGGTCTCGCCGATATAGCGCACACCGGCACCAACACTGAGACCTTCCAGCGCTTCCTGCTGTAACTCGTAATTCACCCAGAGCGACGCCGCATGGCGGGGAACACGGTAAGGCGTGTTCCCGAGCTGACTTGCCGTTTTTGTTTCCGTGATCTCTGCATCCGTGTAGGTATAGGCTGCCGCGAGGCTGATGCCGTTATCAAGATTGGAAACGGCCTCGAATTCCAAACCACGGGCGCGGATTTCACCGGTCTGCAGGGTATAGCGCGGATCGGCAGGATCGTAGGTCTGGACGTTCTGGCGTGCGAGATCGAAGGCGCTCACGGTGAATATGCCATCAAAGCCATCTGGCTGATACTTGATGCCAACCTCCCATTGCTGAGCCGTTTCTGGAACGAACACATTGCCGAGGCTGTCGGTGCCGACGACAGGGTTGAAGGACTCGGAATAGCTGGCGTACGGCGCAATGCCGCCGTCAAAGAGATACGTCAGACCGGCCTTTTTGGTGAAGGCATGATCGTTTTGTTTGGTCGACGTTCCGGCGATGAGGTTTTCCGTATCGCGCCACGCCCAGTCCTGCCTCATGCCGAGTGTCAGAATGAGATTGTCGAGCTTGAGTTGATCCTGAACGTACAGACCTGCCTGAGACGCGTCGATGTCCGAAAGTGACTTGGTCGAATAGACGTTAGTGTTGACGGACGATCCGTAGACGGGGTTGTAGATATCGATCGCGCTTGCAGTGCCGCGCTGCTCCAACCAGCGTGATGTGCCCCAGAGATAATCCAGACCGACGATCGCCTTGTGTTCAATCGGACCGGTGTCGAAATCGAACCGGAAGCGGCTGTCGACGGCAATGCCGTCGTTTTCAATGTCACGCAGGTTATAGGTGCGGTTGAGCAACCGGTTGTCCACCAGCGCTCCGCTGGCCTGCAGGTACTGGCGATGGTTGGACATATGTGTGTAGCGAAAATTCTGCTCGAACTTTACGGTATCGTTGAAACGATGTTCGAACTCGTACCCGACCGCTGTTCGTTCGGATGTCTCATATTCCCAATCCGGTTCGCCGAGGAACCGGCTGAATGGGATGTGGCCGTTCGGATTCGGCAAGAGAACGGCGGTGGCCGGAACCTGCGCGTAGAAATCTCCCTCGTTGCGCTGATAGGAACCGAGAACGGTCAGCTTGGTATCCTCATTCGGCGCCCAGGTGATACTCGGGGCAAAGTAGCGGCGATTGTTTTCAACGTAGTCGACCTGTGTATCGGCCTCACGCACCATGCCGACCATGCGGTACATGATGTTTTTTTCTTCCGTCGTGCCGCCAACATCGAAACCGCCTTGATAATGATCGAAGCTGCCGACCGTTGCTTCGACTTCATTGACCGGGTTTTCTGTCGGTCGTTTGGAAACCACATTGATCAATCCGCCCGGAGCCTGCTGACCATAAAGAACGGAAGAGGGCCCCTTGAGAACCTCGACACGTTCAAGGCCGTATGGTTCGACAGCGAAGAAGCCGAAATAGCCCGGGGTGACGGACCTAAGGCCGTCCTGATACATTTCCAGACTGCTCTGCTGGAAGCCGCGAAGATAGAGCGGATTGTCCATCATTTGCGCGCCGCTCGTTTCCGATCGGACACCTGCAGTATAGCGAAGCGCTTCGTTGACGCTCTGTGCCGCCTGATCTTCGATGCGGTCGGCGGTCACAACGGACACCGCCTGTGGCGTTTCGAGGATCGAGATGTCACCCTTCATTGCCGAGGAGGCGTTTCTTGCCACATAGCCGTCGACCGGGCCGAAGGCACTCTCGCCGGATACGACGATCGGTGCAAGGTTTGTGGAGCCGCCCCGTGCATCTGCTGTGCCGGCGGCCGCAGGCGAAATGACAATTGTTCTGGAATTGGTGAAACTATAGCTCAGGCCGGAGCCTGAAAGGATGCGCGCGATGGCTGTATCGGCCGACAGGCGCCCGCTGACGCCGGGAGACTGTTTGGCTGTTGCATTCGATGGGGCATAGGTGACCTGAATGCCGGACTGGCGACCAAAGGCAGCCAGAGCTTGGTTCAAAGGTCCGGGTGCGATTGAGTACGTCGTTTCGGCGGTCTGCGCGATGGCAGGTTTTTCCGCCGTCATCGTCACGATTGCCGCAACCGACGACAACAGCAGCGTTACTGCCGAAACTCGACCTCGATGCCTGTAATCGACATCCAATTTGCCCCAAAGTCCCATAGGTGCCCCTTCAAAATACGCAGTTTCAAGGCGCGATGAAGCTTTTTCATCGGCGCCCCGATACAGAAAACGGAAGGGGCCGCAAAATTTTCTCTTTTTTCTCAAGTTTTTTTAGAAGGCCGAAATTATGGTGAGATAAGGGGATAATTCCCTGACCTTGCCGCCATAGGGTCGGACGACGGCTTCGAGCGCCAGATCCGGGTTTCTGAGGTCATAGACACCGCTGACCGGCTGGATTCCCAGGTCCGTGTCCGCAATCAGCACCCGGCCACGTTTCCAGCGGGCGATCCTTGTCACAACGGTAGCGATCTTCTCTTTTTCGACAACGATCATGCCGTCACGCCAACTGCCAATCTGGCCGACATCACGTGTTCCGGTGGAAAGCGTTCCGTCGGATGTCGAAAGGCTTAGCCAGTCTCCGGCATTCAAGGTCATAGCTGGCCGTTTGATCTCGGGCGGCAGGTCGGCCCGAACGATCCCGTGGCTCACCGAAAGATTGAACTGGCCGCCGTCTTCGCTGATATCGAAGGCGGTACCGAGTGCCGTGGCGATCATGGTGTCCATCTGAACGGCAAATGGACGTGCGCTGTCTCTGGCGACTTCAAAAAATGCCATGCCCTGGATCAGTTCGACGTCGCGTCGTGTGCTGTCGATGCGAGAGGCTATGGCACTGTCTGGCCCAAGCGTCGCGATGCTGCCATCGGCAAGTTCCACGCGTTTGATTTCCGCAGTCGAAGTGATGACATCGGCGCGCGCCTGAAGGATCAGACCGGGAGCGGAATAGCCAGCCGCCATTAGCGCCCCAGCGCCGAGGAGACCACCGACGACAAGGGTGCGCCGCGACATCGAATAGGCATGGCTGCGTTCGGTTCGACGTTTGTCCGTCAGAAGCTTGCCTGTCATGCCGTGGATTTCGAGCGCCTCTGCAAAGACCTGACGATGCAGATCGCTTCGACCCAGCCAACGGGTTGCAACGTCAAGCGCCACCGGATTGTCCGGATCGCTCTTGATACGGATCAGTATATCCACCGCTTCTTCGAACAGCCGATCCTCGTCGGTTTCATCATCACTCAACGACATTTTTCCCCACACGATTTCTGCGCCATTTCCGGTCCCGCATAGGGGATAACGAATGAAAAGGCGGCTTTTTCTGCAGTCTGACGCGGAATGTTAGACATCCTTCAGCCGTGCGCGGATGTGGCGATAGGCCTCGCGGATGAGAGACCAGGTTCGGGTGGTCGAAAGCCCGATCGTCTCTGCGACCTCGGCGATGGTCATTTCCTCCAGCCGGTAAAGTTCAAACGCCCTGCGTGTCCGTTCGGGCAGTTCCGCGAGTGCTGCATCCGAGAGTGCCAGACGCTGTTTGTCGTAGACGACAGTTTCCGCAGACGGCTTGGGGTCGGCAACCGCGTTGGCCTTGGCCTCCGAGACCTGGCTGAAAGGCGCCTTGCTTTCTCGTCTACGGTGATCAATCAGGACATTGCGGGAAATTTGGAAAATATAGGCGCGCGGGTTGTGTTCCAGGGCGGTCGGCTTGGCCGTTATCAGCCTTAGAAAACTGTCCTGCGTCAGATCTGCGGCGGTGTCCTCCGTCAGGCCACGGTTACGCAGGAAGCTTCGAAGCTCCTTCGAGTAGCGCTCAAACAGGTCTTGAATATCCCAAACCATCACAAATGGGCCATCGACACTGGGTTCAAATGGACGCAACCGGGCACGGCAGAACTCAACCAAGTCACAGACGGCAACACATAGCTTAGGCGGGGCAGTTAAACTAGGGAGTATTGCTCATGTTTTTATGTGGCCGGACTTGAGCATCTAGATATTTGTTTATCGCACAGGCATCCAAGAATGCGGCCTAAGACATGGAAAATAAGAAAGATCAGTCGTTTAGAGAACGCGGCGCGCAGTGGTCGAAGGTTCGATTTAGTTCAAGAGCTTGGCCCTCAACAGCCATTCTCGAACCCACAGCTCGCGATGCAGTCAGCAGGAAAACAGCGTTATCTGGATCAGTGCATACACTTGCTGAAAGGCAGGGATGGGCATTGCCATTTCGGCAACATAGCCTGCTAAACATTGGTCTGTTCAAGAACGCATTCCTTTGACACTATGCCAAAAAGGAGCAATTTCAATGGCATATATCGTCACGGAGCCTTGTATCGACGTCAAGGATGGAGCCTGTGCGCAGGTCTGTCCGGTGGATTGTATCTATGAGGGTGGCCGGATGTTTTACATTCATCCCGATGAGTGCATTAACTGCGGGCTTTGCCTGTCTGTCTGTCCCGTCGATGCCATTCTTTCGGATGACGCCGCAGCTGGTCGAATGGATTTTATGGCTATCAACCGCGACTTCTTCGGTGCCGATATTAGTAATATTGGCTCACCCGGGGGGTGGGAAAAGTGGCGTTCTACCGCCATGGATCATCCGCAGGTGGAGCAGTTCGGACGATAGGGGGCTTCAGGCAGAGCTATGCGCCGGCCATCTGTTCACGATAATACCGACGGGCCGCATCGGAGAGTGACTTTGCCAGACCACGCTGCTTTTCGAGCCGTGGCAGATCGGCTTTTGCCTGAGCGCGGAGTTCGCTGCGGGCATTATCAAAATCCACATTGACGAGCTTGCGATCTCTCATCACGGTCGACCCATCGACAACCAGCCCTCGGGCATACCGGCCGGTCATTCGCGTCATGAGCGTCTCAGGCACATCGACATCCGTGAAAATCGCGTCCTGCGTCAGACCACGATAGTCGATACAGACAAGGTCTCGGGCGGGGGGTGCATTGATAACCTGTGCTGCGTGATGAATGGCGGCTTTCAATGTGGTCTGCGCTGTCATTTTCTCATCCAGGTCGCACCCTGCCTGCAGAAGGCGAAAAAGTCTCATCTCACGCCAGAGATCCTGATCATCATCCAGGCTCGTTCCGTCAAGACCAATGGCGACTTTCAGACCGGCGCGCATCGCATCTGATGCAGGTGCGATACCTGAACGCAGGCGGAGATTGGCAGACGGGTTCGAAACCAGTTGGACGCCGCGTTCGGCGAGCAGTTCACATTCGGCCTGTGTCAGTTGCACGCCATGCGCGACGGCAAGCCGCGGAGACAGAAAGCCAATATCATCGAGATATCTGACGACGCCATTCGGAAACCGGCGGTCGAGCCAGGCGCGTTGCCGTGGGCTTTCCAGCAGGTGCATGTGCACACGGCGGTTATTGTTTGCAGATGCATCTGCGATGGCTTCAAGCAGGGCATTCGAACACCACTGCGGCCCGATCGGTCCATACTGGATATCAAACAGCCCCCCTTTATTTTCGGCTGCGACAATATCCACAGCCTCCAGCTGGCGCGCGATCGAAGCGTAGCGTGGGATGGTGTCCTCAACTGCGTCCCATTCGTCTGCCGACATAAAAGGCCTGAGCCGCGGTGGACCGCCGCCATAGGCCCACGGATCGAAGTCGAGCATGGGGCAGGAAAGAGCAAGCCGGATGCCAACATCCGACGCCGCCTTGCACACAAGCGCGGCCTCGGTGATCAGGCTTTCCGCATTCAGCGAGTTGTGGCAATGCATCGTTCCGCCAACGCCATTCAGAGCAAGTCGGGAGAAGGCGACGAGTGCTTCCAGATAAGGGTCAGTGCGTGGGCGCAGGCGTAGCCAAGGAATCCAAACTTCCAGTGCGTCATCGAATGCAGCAAAATCGAGTGTCCGGATGCCGTAGCCGTGGTCATGTGCGTTGATCGGAGCTGGCATGATCAGGTCGCCGCCGCGTGCGCCTGACCGGTCTGAAACAGAAGCGTCCTGCACGTCTTCAAGTGTGGGGTTACCCTTGGCCGGCACGTGCAATAGGCTCAGTTGCATCAGGCTATTCCCCTATGTAGACTTTTAATCTGGATGTGAATTCTTCAAGTTCGGTGCTTAGATACTCGATCACCAGCTCGGTCGCACGGGTCAGTTGTCGACGCCGTGGCGTGACGATGCCGACCTCGATATCATTAACGCGCGAGCCGGATATGCGGATCGCGACAACCTCGCCAGCCTCCAGTTCACGAAGAAAACCAAGCGGGGTGAAGAATGCCACTCCTGCACCCGAAAGGATCAGCGGTTTCAGCATCATCTGGCTATTGGTGGCAACGAACGTCCGGCTGACACGATCGAGTGCGCCGAGTTCGACCGCGACCATAGAACTCATCACCTCGTTATCGAGCTGTAGTAAAAGCGGAAACTGGGCGCATTCCTGTAGGGTAAGGCTCTTTTGTCTGGATAGCGGGTGGTGCGCGGCAACGATTGCCATCAACGGCATTTTGACGCTGAAGACACACTCGATATCGTTGGGTCGCGCCAGATCGAATGTGACGCCGATGTCGCAGTCGCCCTCTGTCAAAAACCGGAAGATGTTGTTGTAGCTCTCTGTTCGGACGCGGAAATCGATCGCGGGGTGGCGTGTGTGGAACCCACGCACCAATTCCGGCAAAAACTGCACTGTCAGACTGTCAAGACAGGCTATGTGAACCCGTCCGGTTTTCTTGCCTGTCAGGTCGCCAAGATCGGATCTCATGATCGAATAGTCGTGTAACGTTTCGCGGGCATGGCGGAGCACGATTTCACCCGCCATGGTCAGCCGGAGACCATCGGAGAACCGCTCGAACAGCGGAGTTCCCAGCTCATCCTCCAGCTTCTTGATTTGTCGGCTCAGGGCGGATGTCGCGACGTTCAACTCTTCCGACGCCTTTCGGATAGAGCCGGATCGCGCGACTTCCGTAAAATATTTCAGGATACTTGCATGCATGCTTATCTCCGGTCAGCATCAGTGCGCATTTCGGAAATCAATAACACGCTCAGCACCCTCGCCAAACGGGGGGTCTTTTCTCCTGGAATGCCAGCACGCCTTCTTGCGCATCTTCACTACTCAAGGCTTTCAGCAAGGCGGGGGTTCTCAGCGCCTGCGCTTCGGAAGGCACGAGATGCCCGGTGCGGTTGACCGTCTGTTTGATCGCCCTGAGTGACAAAGGCGCACAGGCTACGATGTCGGCAACCCAACGGTTCACCGCCTCGTCCAGATTTTCGGGTGTGGCGACTTCGTTGACGATCCCAAATGCCTGCATGTCCGATGCGCTGAACTGGCGACCCGTGAGCATGACGCCCATGGCCTGGTTAAACGGAATCTTTCGCTGTAGCATGACCATTCCACCGTCCAGCGGCATGCGACCAACGCGGGCTTCCGGCAGTCCGAAACGGGCGGTGTCGCTGGCGATAACGATATCGCAGCCCAGCACCATCTCGAAGCCGCCGCCGAGAGCGAAACCGTTGACGCGGGCGATGACGGGAATATCAAGGCTTTTTCGAAACGCGATACCGCCAAACCCGTTCGGGCGGCTTTCGGCCCAGTATTCGAGGCCGGTTTTCTGGATGCCGGTCGCGCCGCCCTTGAGGTCTGCACCAGCGGAAAATGCCCGTTCGCCCGCACCGGTCAGCACCACGCAACTGATATCGTCGCGTTTCTCGATGTCGTGCCAGATACGCTCAAGCTCAAGCTCTGTCGCCGGATCGATGGCGTTCATGCGCTCGGGTCGGTTTATCGTCACGCGAGCGATGCGGTTCTCGATATTGAAGACAACGCTCACGCTGCGTCTCCTGTGAGCAGACCCAGCGAATGAATGATCTCATCATTATGTTCGCCAAGTTTTGGTGGCGGCAAACGAACAGAAACCTTCGCCGCAGACATTTCGATGGGTGAGCCGATGACACGAACCGGGCCAGCGGCGGTTTCGCCAACCTCCAGAATCAGGCCGTTGATCAACGTCTGTTCATCTTCGAGCGCTTCGGGAAGTGAGCGCACTGGCGCGCACAGAATATCGACGTCTTCAAGCCGCTTCAACCAGTGTGCTGTGGAGTTCGTGGCAAAACGCGCCCGGAAAATGGCGTGTAACTGGGGGCGTGTCTGCGCCTGGGCATCGAAATCCGCATGTTCGGGCAATGCCGAGAGATCATTGATCTCAAGTGCATTGCAAATATCGCGAAGCGGGTTTTCCTTGAAGGCGCCGACCATGACGATTGCGGTATCGGTGGTTTCGAAAACACCGCTGAGCGGAAAGGACGACCAGTTGAGTTCTTTGCCACGCATCATGTGCATGGTGCCTTCCTGCATCTGCATGGCAATCAGCGAACTGTACAGGCTGACGGCAACCTGCTGGCCTTCCCCGGTTTTTTCACGATGCAGGAGTGCCAGCAGAATGCCCTGTACGAGATGCATGCCAGCCGAATAATCGGCAATCGTCGTCGAATAGATCGCCGTTGGATGGGTATAATCTGACTTGCGCTGCATGACGCCGGTCATTGCTTGCGCCAGGGTGTCCTGTCCACCCTTGTGGCGATAGGGGCCTTCGAGGCCGAAGCCTGTGCCAACGGCAAAGATCAGCTTCGGATTGATCTTTTTGAGATCGTCGTATCCGAAACCCATGCGCTCCATCACGCCGGGGCGGAAATTGTTCACGACGACATCGGCATGGCGAAGCAGTTCCCGAACGACATCGCAAGATTGCTTGTCCTTCAGATCGACGGACAGGCTGCGCTTGTTACGGTTCAGTGAGGTGAAGACCGGATTATTCAGCCCGTCCGGGTCCGACCCTACTGACCAACGGGAGAGATCGCCGATTTTCATCTTTTCGATCTTGATAACGTCGGCGCCATAATCGGCCAGCATCTGGGTGCAGCAAGGGCCAAGCATCACCTGCGTGAAGTCCACGACACGGATACCTTCGAGCGGAAGAGTTGTCATTCTGCTGCCTCCAGATAGCTTGCATTTGCAGAGGGGATATCACCGGGGTCGGCCCCCTGATTGCGAAGCATACTGCGGATCTTCGTGATATCAGCCTGTCGCGCCGTGACACCGGCATTAAGAGCAACCACTGCAGCCACGCCTGCGGCTTCGCCCATGGCCATGCAGGGGGGGATTTCGCGGCTTGATTTCTGGGCCTGCGGTGTCGCCGAATAGTGGCGTCCTGCGACGATCATCTGCTCCACATCCTTTGGCAGCATGGCGCGATAGGGCGTGTAATAGTCGCGGCCACGGCATATCGTATCTGCGAAATGCCGGCGATTCATCACGTCATCCTTTGTCACGACATAGGAGCCTTCAAGAAGACGCGTCTGGCGAACGCCTGTTTGCGGTGCAAAATCAACCACATAGGCATTTTCGAAGCCGGGCATTTTTTCACGGGCAAAATCCAGCAAATGGCCGATGCGGCTGCGGCCTTCGATCTCCGCAGTGGTAAGGTCGTCAACCTTCAGGCCGCTGAGCTTCGGCATATGCGGGCAGTTCAGCCATACGACACCCGGCAGTGGCGTTTTCAACCACCAGAACGACCAGCATCCGCCGATCAGGCGTTTCGCTTCATGATCGAGCTGCTTGAATGCTTCGGGCTCCTCGCGCTCGAAACGCTCAGCGGCATCGGTGTCGACGCCGCCCCACCGCGACACAGTGGTAAGAATAAAATCGGATTCGGTGTTTGCCGCACCCGCATTGGCCGCGACGTCGAGATCGCCAGTCGTATCTATGACGATACTACCCAAGATGGCTTCCAGTCCAGCTTTGGTCTGGCAGACCACACCGGTGATACGGTTGCCCTCCATGATAGCGGACGAGAACCAACTGTGCAGACGGAGTTTGACACCCGACTCGGCAATCAGATCGTAGGAGGTCTGCTTGAAGGCATCGGGGTCGAAGGCCGCGGAATAGCAGATGGGGTGAGGCATGGTTTGCGTATGGAAATCGAACAGGCCCCAGCGCGCCCAGCGTTGCCAGGCCGCCGGCGTATCGCGAAATTCGATCATGCGGTCACGCTCATCCGGAACCACGCAAAGGCCACGCTTTTGCATGCGCCCGATCATCTCGACGCAGATGCCCTGCACGGTGACTTCGGTTTCATTGACCATATCGTCAAGCACCAGCACCATGCCGCCAGATGCGAGGCCACCGAGATACGGGTAGCGCTCAATCAGGGTCACGCTCGCGCCATTGCGTGCTGCCGAGACGGCCGCTGAAATGCCCGCAGGGCCACCGCCGACCACGACGACATCCGAGCGATCCACGACTTTTACGCCGCGCGCTGGCAATTCAATTATCGATGTCATTTCATTTGCCTCCAGATAAGCCGCTTTAGTGAGCAGCAGCCGGCTTCCACCGGACAACTTTTGTTTCGATCAGCGATACGATTGAGAACAGAACCACCGCAGTCAGGGCTGCGATCACCACGGTTGCGTAAAGCAGCGGCGAGCGGAAATTATAGGTGGCCTCGATGATGAGGGCGCCAAGCCCGAAACTCGAACCGATCCATTCCGCCACGATCGCGCCCATGACACTGCTGGTGGCGGCGATCTTGAGCGCGGCAAACAGAAAGGGCAGGGATGCCGGGAGCTGAACTTTCCACAAGACTTCCCGCTTGTTGGCCGACAGAACCCGCATCAGATCCAACATGGCCGGGCTGACGGATTTGAGCCCCTGAACCATGTTGACGAGTGTGGGAAAGAAACAGATGAGACCGGCGATAATGATCTTGGGCGCGATGCCGTTGCCAAAAATCAGCACCAGGATAGGTGCGAGGGCTATGATCGGAATGGCCTTGATGAAGACAGCAATCGGATAGATCGCCCGTTCTGCCACGCTGCTGTGCACGAACCAGATAGCCAGAAGAATGGCGATCAGGTTTCCGAAAATAAAGCCCAACGATGCTTCCAGCAATGTCGGAAGAAAGTTCTTCCACAGGATGGGACCATTGTCCCTGAAGGCAAGAACGATTTCCCACGGACTTGGCACCATGAATGTCGGCACTTCGAAGGCCGTCACCCCGATTTGCCAAGCTGCGACGAGACCGATCGTCGTCAGGATGACAGGCATGTTACGGCTAAAGACGCCAATGGTCATATCAGCCCACATCGCCTTCCGGGACGCGGTTTGTATTTCGATCGTGTCTCTGGTCGAGATGGAATTGCTCACAGGCATTCCTCCAGCAATGTGCGCAGGTGGGCGGTAACCTGAATAAAATCGATGGTATCGCGTATGGCCAGCGACCGTCCCGCAGGAAGGTTCACCTCCAGAAACTCCTTTACGCGACCTGGGTTGGCCTTCAGCATCAGAATCTTCTGGCCAAGAAACGCGGCTTCAGGGATCGAGTGGGTGACGAAGACAATTGTCGTTCCCGTTTCCTGCCAGAGGCGTAGAAGCTCCTCATTGAGCTTGTCACGGGTGATTTCGTCGAGTGCGCCGAACGGCTCGTCCATCAGCAGAATACGCGGGCGGGTCACCAGCGCCCGCGCAATCGCAACACGCTGGCGCATGCCGCCAGACAGCTCATGCGGCAACGCTTTCTCGCGCCCGCCGAGACCGACCATTGCCAGCAAATCGTGCGCGTCGGCGTGATCGCGTGCCTTGCCTGCCCCGACTTCAAGGGGAAGGCATACATTGTCGATCACATTGCGCCATGGAAGCAACGTCGCGTCCTGAAAAACAAACGCGAAATCTCTATTCCCGCGTGCGGCCCGCGGAGTCTGGCCAAGTACGGATATCTGCCCATGCGATGGCTGTACAAGATCGGCCATGCAGCGCAGCAGCGTTGATTTTCCGCAGCCTGACGGCCCGAGCATGGTCACGAAGCCTCCTTCCGGAATGTCCAGAGAGACATCCGAAAGAGCGGTAAACTCGCTCGGGCCTTTTCCGAAACGCACAGAGACGTTTCTGATGGAAATTGCCGCTTTCGCGGTGGTCGGGCTTTCCTGGATGGTCCTTATTGCCAGCATGATCTCAGCCCAGATTCTTGCGGAAATCGCTTGTTGCCTCCAGTACGGAGAAACTCACGACATCATCGAGTAGGGGGACAGATTGCTTGAACTGACCGAGATCGGCATAAGCCTTGATCTGGTCTTCCCAGGTCGACTTGTTCATTGTCCCCCAGCCATCTTTTTTGGTGGTTTCGCCAAACGAATAGCCGAGAACCGGTACGGCAGCTTCAAGCTCGCTGGCCTTGTCGAGATTAGGGAATGCCTCGACCAGAATATCAACCGCTTCTGCCTGGTTGTCGCGGGCATAGGACCAGCCCTTTGCCGTCGCCATTGTGAAGCGCGCCAGAACATCGCCGTGCTTGTCGATCTGGTCGTCGGTGGTGAAATAGACGTTTGCGTACAGCTTGAGGCCCGCATCCCACAGCATCATCTGTACGGAGTCCGTGCCAAGCACCTTCATGGCGTTGATATTCGTATTCCAGCCGGTCACCGCCTGTGCCTGACCCGTCAGAAGCTGGTTCATATCCGAACCCATATTGACGATGGTGACCTTGTTTTCCGCGATGCCGTTTTTGGCAAGCAGTGCGCGGAGTAGGATAACGGCAGTTGGCTGGGTGGCGATGGTTTTGCCGATCATATCTTGTGGCATGCGGATCGGATTTTTATCTGTCGAGAAATAGGTAAAAGGGTGTTTCTGATAACCGGCGAGAAAGGCCTTGATCGGAATGCCCGCGCCACGCGCCAGCATCACGGCCGGGCTGGACGATGTCTGGCCAACGGCAGCCTGCCCGGACGCCACACCCGCGACACCATCGATGTTCGGGCCACCCGGTACGATTTCAAGGTTGACGCCCTGTTCGGTATAAAATCCCTTTTTCTTCGCCACGACTTCGCCAAGAACGCCGTTCGAGCCAAGCCAGCCCAATTGCATTTTGACGTCGGCTATATCGACTGCATTTCCGGCGCGAACGCTGATAAAATTCTGCATTGTCGCCGCGCCACCCAAAATGGCGGCGTTCGCAATGAAACGGCGGCGATTCATTAAAAAACTGCTCATGTATGTTCCCCTTATAAGAACTAGCTTCGCGGGTAGCGTGCTACGGCTTATCCGCCGTTGAGGGGATCATGCCGAACATAGGCGTTCTAATAAAGAACAATTATTCGCCGCATTACTTGCCGAAAAGGCAACGCATGGATCGTGGCCCTGTCTGCCCTGTTTTTCATCATCGGGAACAGATTTGATGCACGACAGATCGTGCCCTGCATGCCGACTGAACAGACTCTGGTACTTCCCTCGGGAGGATTTTGCGTATCGTCACGCGAAAAGCGCGTATGCCGGCTGCTTATTTTCAGATGACGGTAATAGAATCAGTGATCCGTTGGGAACTTCCGGACTGGCGACATTTCCGAAAGCATGATGCGGGCGGTAGAGATAAGCGACGGTCCCACTCTTGTCTCTGGTGCAGGGCGGGATGAAACGCTCATGCGAAAACCGTCGCCGCAAAATGGCAACATTAGCGAGGCCGTTGCCGCAATGCGTTTTGCCGTTGGTGTGTTTTCAAGCATCATGATATCGCAGACTTACGGTCGCGCTGCAAACCCGATGGT
Source organism: Agrobacterium sp. ST15.13.013 (assembly GCF_027956525.1). NCBI lineage: Bacteria > Pseudomonadati > Pseudomonadota > Alphaproteobacteria > Hyphomicrobiales > Rhizobiaceae > Agrobacterium > Agrobacterium sp. ST15.13.013. Next base: position 2,068 of record NZ_JAQKGP010000033.1, on the reverse strand, counting down.
AACGGGCATCAGGGCGTCACGGAGATTCGGCACGGGGCCGTGGGTTGCCGGCGTGGGCGAGCATATCCTTGGGGGCAATGTCGCCGAGACCATCACTGTGGCAACGGAAGATGACTCCCAGTTATTAGGGAAAGCGACTGCAAGCCATGATTGCAGCCGGCGTCATGGAGGCCGTCTTCACTAGCCCCGGGGGGCATGCCGAAAGCCGCGCGGTTATGCAGTGCCTCACGGATTGGGAAGCGCTGCTGCAACCGGTCTAACGGGCGAAAACGCTGTCGAAATCGTTGAAACCCTTTACTTCGATGGGATTACCGCTCGGATCGAAGAAGAACATCGTCCTCTGTTCGCCTGGTTCTCCTTCAAAACGCACGACGGGCGGAATATCGAAAGCAATACCTGCCGTCTCCAGCCGGTTGGCAAGCGCAAACCATGCCTCCAGCGGCAGTACCACGCCCAAGTGGGGCATCATTACCATGTGGTCGCCGACTTTTCCTGTGCGCGATACTTCGAAGGGCTTGCCAAGATGAAGCGAAATCTGATGTCCGAAGAAATCGAAATCAACCCAGGTATCCGTACTGCGCCCCTCTTCGCATCCAAGGACATCCCCGTAAAAACTCCGTGCTTCGTCAAGATTGGTCACGTGGTAGGCGAGGTGAAAAAGTGATCTCATTGGCGGTTCTCCAGAATGATGTTGATCCCATCATAGGTTTACCGTAGGGCAAGTGAAACTATGAAATTGTGTCTCTGAGGATAAGCATCTCTATATGGACATTCGCTTCCTGCAAAGCCTGCTTGCTGTCATAGAAACGGGCTCTATCACGGGTGCAGCCCGCCGGGAGAAGCTGACGCCTGCCGCGATCAGCCAACGTATCCAGGCTTTGGAACGCAGCCTGAACTGCAAGCTTTTCTCGCGCGGAGCGCATTCCATCCAGCCGACCGAAACATGTCTGGCATTGCTGCCTCGTGCACGGCTTCTGGTCCGGGAGAGTGCTCATCTCATGGATGATGCGCTTGATGGAGATTTGAGAGGCGAGGTGAAGATCGGTGCGATTTCGACGGTGCTAACCGGACTTTTGCCTGCATTTATCCGCGAAACGGCACGGCAAGCTCCCGATCTGAAGTTGCGGCTTGTCCCGGGATCGTCGCTATATCTATTCGAACAACTGCTTGCTGGCGCTCTCGATATCGCAATTCTTGTCGAGCCGCCTTTTGCGCTGCCTAAATCACTCGTTGGCCACAGAATCAGAAGCGAACCACTAGTTTACATGACCAGGGCTGAGATAGTTGCGGATGATGTCTTGAAGCATGCTGCGGGGGAACCGTTCATCCGGTATGATCCCGTATCCTGGGGAGGCCGCATCGTTGGGAGATATATGGAGACTTTCGATCTCTCGCCCGATGTCGTTTGTGATCTCGATGCGCTGGAGACAATTGCGATCCTGGTGGCCCAGGGACTGGGAAACGCTCTCGTTCCGGCATGGCAAGGCCTGGTGCCAACGGGTTTTAACATCGTCTCCGCTTCGTCCGGCACGACATTCTCCCGCAACATAGTGCTTTTGCATGAAGCTATCCCGGCACGGCCAAAAGCTGTTGCTTTTCTTCTGGAATTACTCCAGCCCGACGATCATTGAAGATTGCGTATTTCCGAAGTTCAAGTTTCTTGCTTACGGTCTTGACCATGGCAGCCGTGAGCTTCGTGTCAGTGCTGAAGATCTGTCCGGTAGGGCAGGGTAGCAAGGGGCTTCGATGGAAGAGGTTGCAGCAGCCATCGACCAGATCACTCTCAGCCTTGCCAAGGCTCGGTGACGGCGCGGCGTTTTGGATTTTCGCGGTCGTTGTTGACCCCTTGGCTTCGGGAATAGCCCACAGCACGAAGACCGGGCTTAGGCTCGACCAGACTAAAATAAAGCGTGTTAGCTCGAGGCCGTCGTCGGCTTTTTGTTGCTCATGTCATGACGCTACTATGTATGTAAGCGGTGTTTCACTGGCACGTCGCCTGATAAACGCTAGCCCTCCAAGCTGGAAATGATGGTCGTTAATTCTTCCATGTTGGCGAAGGTGACGTCGG
>NZ_JAQKGP010000032.1:0-45934 GCF_027956525.1 Agrobacterium sp. ST15.13.013 | reverse complement strand
TCACCATCTCGAGAGCGGTCTGTTCAGGAGCAGGTTTCTTCAACATGTCCCAATGAATCATAAACCCCCAGCTCACGCCAGGGGTTTGTCAGCAGTCTGAGGCGGCCTTCGCCGCCTTTTTTCGTCTGCACCGTGCTTGGACATCAGAAGACGGCAAGATATTTCAGCAGCGAAATAATGCCGATGATGATGACGATCACCTGCGCAATCTGTTTCGCACCGCCGCCGACCGGCAGGCGCGCGATAAGCCACAAGACGAGCACAATCACCAGGAAGGTGATCAGAATGCTGACGAGCGTAGATGTAACCATATGTCCCAGCTCCCTGTAAAATAAAGGCTTCAACGGTCGTTCACCGTTGTGGGAGTAAAAAGCGCCAGATAGATTTTTGTTCCATGCAATTGATTGCGCGCGATTAAAATTAGGACTTGCTGAATGGCAGATGGTGGGAAGGTGAAGTTGCGTCCCGTGGGGGCGAGGGCCGAGGTGGGGCGGCTCGGTCGCCCCGCCATTTCGACGGTGACAGGCGGTAAACTGGATCTCGTGACCGGCGTTGCAGAGCCGGGATTCAATCCGATTGATCTACTGTATTCGTCACTCGCCGCCTGTCTTGCGCTCAGCGCCCGGATCGCCGCCAGTCGGCTAGGTTTGCTGGAGCGCTTCAATGGTGTGGTTGTCGAAGTCACGGGCGAAAAATCCGCCGAGGAGCCGTACAGCATTGTCCGTTTCGACATTGGCATCGCGGTGAGCGGCGATTTCGATGAGAATAGCCGCAACGCCATTGCCCATCTTGCCGAGGATATATGCACTGTCAGCAACACGCTGAAGGGCGATGCGGAATTCGCGATGTCTGTTACCGGTTGACGATCAAGGCTTCCGGGATTTTTCCCATTTTTTCACCAGCCGGTCGCGCTTGAGCTTCGAGAGGCGCTTCAGCCAGAAAATGCCATCCAGCTGGTCGATCTCGTGCTGGATGCAGACGGCGTGAAATCCCTCGGCGGTCTGCCGGTGTTCGCCGCCGGATATGTCCTGAAACCTCACCTCGACACTGCAAGGCCGCTCCACCTCGTCGGTAAAGCCCGGCATGGAGACGCTGCCCTCCATATGGCGCATGGTCTGCGTGGATTGGCTGATTATTTCGGGATTGATGTAGGTCAGGACGGTTCCCGGTGTCAGTTCCAACACGAAAACCCGCTGTTTTATGCCGATGTGGGCGGCGGTGATGCCGACGCCGGGTGCAGCGCGCATCGTGTCGATCAGGTCCGTTACCAGCTGTTGCAATTGCCCGTCGAAAGCCGTGACCGGCGCGCAGATTTCGGACAAACCGGTATGAGGGTAGGGCAGGATCGGCCTGATTGCCAAGGAATGCTCCGTTCGTTTCAAATCCGCAGGGACGCCGCCGCGAGGGACTGTCCTTCTTCGGTTGCCTCCAGAAAGCTGCGCTGGGTGCGGGCATCGCGTTTTGTCACCCGCACGAAACGTGGCGACAGGGCAGTGATTTCGCGCAGAATGAGGGCGTGCGCAAGCCCCAGCCGATTGGCGATGCTGCGGCTGTCAGCGGCGATGTTGAGACGAAGCGAAAGAAGGATCGCCGCGCCCGTGGCTGTCAGCGCCCGTGAGGAGCTTTCCTGAACCCGCTCCACCGCGGCCATGAACGCGGCGGCGGACTGCGCCTCGTCCATCAGGAGGCGTCCGGGCGCAGGCGAACGGAGACGAGCACCGATTTCGATGTCGGCGTGAAACTGTCTTCGCCATAGCTCGATAGCGGCACCAGCACGTTCAGTTCCGGATAATAACCGCCGACGCTGCCCTGCGGGATATTATAGGGCACCAGCCGGAAATTCCGCGCAATGCGTTCCACGCCGTCGCCATATTCGCCGATGACATCGACACGCTGGCGGGAATGGGCGCCGAGCGTTTCCATGTCCTTCGGGTTCATGAAGATGACGTGGCGCTCGCCATAGACGCCGCGATAACGGTCGTCCATGCCGTAGATCGTGGTGTTGTATTGATCGTGGCTGCGGAAGGTCTGCAAGACAAACAGGTCATCGCGCGTGAGCGCCTGCTGGTGTTCGGTCTGTTCAGGTAGCGGACCGCTATAGAAGGTGGCCTTTTTCGCCGGCGTGTTCCATTCCCGTTCGGCTGCTGCGTTGCGCAGATGAAAACCGCGCGGCACGCGTACGCGCTCGTTGAAATTATCGAAACCGGGAATGACCCGCTCGATCATGTCGCGGATGAGGTCGTAATCATCGGCAAGCGCCTTCCAGTCGACATGGGCATTGCCAAGCGTCGCCTCGGCGATGCCAGCGACGATGGCCACTTCCGAGCGCAGCTCATCCGAGGCCGGTGGATTGATGCCGCCGGAACCGTGCACCATGCTCATGGAATCCTCCACCGTGACGATCTGCGAGCGCCCGGCCGAATTGCGGTCGATTTCCGTTCGGCCGAGGCAGGGCAGCACAAAGGAGGTTTCGCCCGGCACCAAGTGCGAATGGTTGAGCTTGGTTGCGATGTTGACGGTCAGCTTCTGCTTTTCGAAAGCCTTGACGATCAGCGGGCTGTCGGGCGTCGCCCGCATGAAATTGCCGCCGAGCGCGATGAAAGTCTGAGCCTTGCCGTCCAGCATCGCGGCGACGGCTTCGACGGTATTGTGGCCGGGCTTGCGCGGCATGGGGACGCCAAGTTCCTTTTCCAGCGCATCGAGAAGCGCGGGCGGGGCTTTTTCATCGATGCCGACGGTGCGGTCGCCCTGCACGTTGGAATGGCCGCGCACGGGGCAAAGGCCGGCGCCCGGACGGCCGATATTGCCACGCAGCAGCATGAAATTGGTGATCTCGCGAACGATAATGACCGAATGCCTGTGCTGCGTGACACCCATGGCCCAGGTGGCGATGACGGAACCGGCGTTCATGTAGATGCGGGCGGCTTCCTCGATCTCCGCGCGGGTGAGGCCGGACTGGTCGAGGATGCTCTCCCAGCTCGTCGCATCGACGGCGGCGCGATAGGCATCGAATTCGGCCGCATGTTCGGCGATGAAGTCGTAGTCGATGATGGCGGGCTCGCCCGCCGCCCTTGCTGCATCGTCGGCGGCGAAGACTGCCTTGCTCATGCCGCGCACTGCCGCCATATCGCCACCCTGACGCGGCTGGTAATAGTTGGTGGCGATTTTCGTGCTGCTGCCGGTGATCATTTCGATCTTGTCCTGGGGGTCGGCGAAACGCTCGAGACCCTTTTCCCGAATGGGATTAAAGACAGCGATGCGGGCGCCGCGAAGGGCGGCGCGGCGCAAGTCGCCAAGCATGCGTGGATGGTTGGTGCCGGGATTTTGCCCGATGACGAAAATGGCGTCCGTCTGCTCGAAATCCTCCAGCAGCACCGTGCCCTTGCCGACGCCGATCGATTCTTTCAGGCCGACGCCGCTCGCCTCGTGACACATGTTGGAGCAGTCGGGGAAATTATTGGTACCGTAAAGCCTGACCATCAACTGATAGAGGAAGGCCGCCTCGTTGGAGGCACGGCCGGAGGTATAGAACTCAGCCCGGTCGGGACTGTCGAGGCTGTTGAGGATACGGCCGATTTCGGCAAAGGCATCGTCCCAGGAGACAGGCAGATATCTGTCGCTCGCCCGGTCATAACGCATGGGATGGGTGAGGCGGCCCTGTTTTTCCAGATCGTAATCAGACCAGCTGCGCAGTTCGGATACGGTGCGGCTGGCGAAGAAATCCGGCGGCACCCGGGCTTCCGTTGCTTCCCATGACACCGCCTTGACGCCGTTTTCGCAGAACTCGAAAGAGGAGCCATGTTCCGGGTCTCCCCAGGCGCAGCCCGGGCAGTCGAATCCATCCGGCTGGTTGGTCTTCAAAAGCGTGCGGGCGCCGGAAATCGGGGCGCCGGATTCCAGGAGGCGTTTGCCGACGCTTTTGAGTGCGCCCCAGCCACCTGCGGCGGAGGATGCCTTGCCTATGAAATCCGTCTTGCTCATGATTGTGATTCCCGGGATGTGTCTTCTTGCGCGCGCCCGACGGCGCTTACCGTTTGTCAAAAGCATCTTCAAAAGCGCTGATCCGCACCGCCTGTCAATGTCTTAATTGTGCATTGCGGCAAAACCTTTGTTCGCCCATTCGACATTTAAAACGGGAACGGCGTAAAGGGGGCGGACGTTGTCGTAAAACAAGCCGCGCAGATTGGCTAAACATGCTTATGGCCGCTGGCTGAGACCCTGCCGGCCAATAGGAAGAGGAATGTCGAATGGATTTTTTGCCGCGGCCGGAGAGCTTGCGTATTTGCTGCTACCCGGTTGTTGACAATATACCTTTTAACGCCATTCTGCCTGCGCATCCGTGCACTGCCATATTTGAATACAAGGGGACGCCAGATGACAGACCGTGACGACGATCCTGTCGCGCCCGAGGACATGAAGCCGACGGAAGCGCCCTCCGATATCTACGCCGAAGACGGTTCGGTACGCTCCGATTTTCTGACGATGGTGGGTGCGGCGATCGCTGACCGCGATCTGCTTTTCCTGCGCAAGAATGTGGCGCGGCTGCACGAATCGGAACTCGGTGACCTGCTGGAATCCATCCTGCCGGAACAGCGCCATGCGCTGGTGCGGCTTCTCGGTTCCGATTTCGACATGACGGCGCTGACCGAGGTGGATGAGGGCATCCGTCTCGATATCGTTGACCAGATGTCGAATGAACAGATTGCCGCCGGTATCGGCGAGCTGGATTCGGACGACGCCGTCTATATTCTCGAGGACCTCGACGACGAAGACCGCGAGGATATTCTCTCGCAACTGCCGTTCACCGAACGCGTGCGGCTGATGCGGGCGCTGGATTATCCAGAAAGTTCGGCCGGTCGCCGCATGCAGACGGAATTCGTCGCCGTGCCGCCGTTCTGGACCGTGGGGCAGACCATCGACTACCTGCGCGAGGAGGAGGAGCTGCCGGAATCCTTCTCGCAGATTTTTGTCATCGATCCCACCTTCAAGCTGGTCGGCGCGCTCGATCTCGACAGGGTTCTGCGCGCCAAACGTCAGGTGAAGATCGAAACGATCATGCACGAGACCAACCACTCCATCCCGGCGGAGATGGACCAGGAAGAGGCCGCGCAGCTTTTCGAGCAATATGACCTTCTCTCCGCCGCTGTGGTCGATGATAACGGCCGACTGGTGGGCGTGCTGACCATCGATGACGTGGTGGACGTCATTCAGGAAGAGGCCGAGGAGGATTTGCTGCGCCTTGGCGGTGTCGGTGACGAAGAGCTGTCGGACTCGATTGCCAGCACGTCCCGTTCGCGCGTGCCCTGGCTTGCGGTTAACCTTATCACCGCCTTTCTCTCCGCCTCTGTCATCAGCCTGTTCGATGCAACGATCCAGCAGATCGTCGCGCTGGCGATCCTTATGCCGGCGGTGGCCGGTATGGGCGGCAATGCCGGATCGCAGACCATGACGGTGTCGGTGCGGGCGCTCGCCACCAAAAGCCTCGATATTCACAACGCTGCGCGCATCATCCGGCGCGAGGCGGGCGTGGGTATTCTGAATGGCATGCTGTTCGGCTGCGCCATCGGCATCGTTGCCGGTATCTGGTTTCAGGATATTCATATCGGCGGCATCATCGCCACGGCCATGTGCCTCAACATGCTGGCGGCGGCGCTGGCGGGAATTCTCATTCCGCTGGTGCTCGACAAGTTCGGCGCGGACCCGGCGGTCTCGTCGGCAGTTTTCGTGACGGCGGTTACCGATATTGTCGGCTTCTTCGCCTTTCTGGGGATCGCGACCTGGTGGTACGGTATTTCCGGATAGGGCCAGACGGCCGAAAATTGACTTTTACGTGAAGGTCAAATAATATCTTCCGGTGATGAATCGGATAGGCCCTTGGACAAGTATTATAGCATAACCGAACTGACACGCGAATTCGGTGTTTCCACCCGCACCTTGAGGTTTTACGAGGACGAGGGACTGATTCACCCTGAACGTCGCGGGCGCACACGGCTTTTCAGGGCTGCAGACCGCCGCCTCATTCAGGAAATCCTGCGCGGCCGCCGTATCGGTTTCACGATCTCCGAAATTCGCGAGATCATTCACGTCTACAAGGAACCGCCGGGCGAATCGGGCCAATTGGTGCTTCTGATGAAGAAGGTCGATGAAAAGCGCGCCGAGCTTCGGCAAAAACGCAAGGACATCGAAGAGACGCTGGCGGAACTCGACAATGTCGAAGAAGCCTGTCTAACGCGGCTTGCCGAAATCGGCGTTGGGACGTGAAAGCAGCTCGTGCTGCTTGATGCGTCAGTGATTTAATGCCGAAAACAGGCCTTAAGCCTTCTATCTTTACCGCATTCCTTTGGGGGACGATCGCCAGAGTGGTGATGGGCCGCGTTGGAGCGAGTATGTGCCGCTTGTCGCCTTCTCCCCGCCAGGGAGAAGGTCGCGGCAGCGGGATGAGGGGGCTAGGGTAGAGATATTCGGCAACGTTGCCCCCTCATCCGACCCTTCGGGCCACCTTCTCCCCCTCGGGGAGAAGAAACAAGCGGCAAGCCCTGACGTCTCCCTACTGTGCCTCAACCGTGCACTGTTGCGCCACCTCACTGACCTTCGTCTGCTGATCGGCGTTGAGCTTGCCTTCCATCATCGTGTCGAACAGGTTTTCCGCCTGCAGCTTCTCCAGTGTGCAGCCGCAGAAACGCTGGCAAAGTTCCAGGCCGTTGGCCTGCTCGACGCAGCTCTTTTCACAACTCGATTTGTAAAGCTCGACCTGATCGACAGGCGAGGGTGGGGCTATGAGCGACAGGGTATAGACAAGGCCGATAAGCACCGGCTGGTGGATGAGGTAGAATGCCAGGCTGTGGCGGCCGGCGCCTGCGATCAGGTTGCGAGGCGAACTCGGGCTTCGAAAGCGGTCGAGCCAGTCGCGCGGCGTGACGAATTGCGACACCGCAAGCCCGGCAAGGAAGGGCGCAAGCCAGGGCAGAAGCGGCACATAGTCGTTCGAACGGGGCGGCGTGGTGGAAAAACCAATCCAGGCCAACCATTTTGCGTTGAACAGTTCGGACTGCAGATAGTGAGGCAGGGTGAAGGCGATCACGGCAAAAAGCAACGTCACGGCCGCGGGGGCTCGCACGAACAGCAACCCGACAAGGCTTGCTGCGGCGATATTGTGCAATATGCCAAAGAAGATGAAGCTGTCCGGAAAGGCGAAATAGGTGGCGATGGTAATGAGCAGTGCCGAGCCGGCCACCATCGCAAAACGTTTGCCGAAAGACGGCCAGTTGACGCCCTTACCATGGGCGAGAAACAGGCTGAAACCGGCCAGAAACAGGAACGAGCTGGCGATGCCGCGCGCATAGAGTTTCCACAGGCCGGTGGTTGCCGTGCCGGGTTCCAGATAGCCGAAATATTCCAGATTCCATGTGAAGTGGTAGGACGCCATGGCGATGAGGGCCAGCCCGCGCAGGGTGTCGAGACCGCCTATGCGGCCTTTGCGGCGGTTTTCGTTTGCGGCTGCGTTCGTGTTCATGGTTTCCGTTTTCGGCTTTCGGGGGGCGGTATCACGCTCGGCTTGGCCCCTGAAGTGCGGCTATTTCAAGGCCTGTTTTCTTCCATAATGGCGCGCCGTGCTTCGGAAAAGAACTGGCGGCGTAACAACGCCACGATGATGATGACCGTGCTGGCGATGAAGACATAGGGGCTGATGAACCAGCCGAGATAACCGATTGACAGAAAGATGGTCCGCAGGCCGTCATTGAAGTTCTTAGCAGCGATGATGTTCATCTTTATGACGTTTTCGGCTGCCCGCTCGGCCGCCCTGCGATCGGCGCCGACATCGTGGACCATGGGAATGGCGCCGAACAGGATGGTGCAATAGTTGAACAGGCGGTAGGACCAGCCGAACTTGAAGAAGGAATAACCGAAAAGACAGGTCAGCCCGATGACCTTCAGCTCGAAGGCCGTGCGCCCGGCATACTGCACGAACGGCATGTCGCGAAACACCGATTCGACCTGTTCTGTGGCGCCCAGCAGGGCGAAACATCCGCCGATGGCGAAAATGGAGGTGGAGGCGAAGAAGGCGGTGCCATTCTGAAGGCCGGCCATGATCTGCGTGTCGATCATCTTCAGGTCGCGCTTCAGCGAATTCATGATCCACTCGCGGCGGCGCTCGGCCATGGCCTGGTTGAGACTGGCTCTCGAAAACAACCTCGTGCCCGTCGTGACATGGGTATAGACGGCCCATAGCAGGATGAAAACCACGATCGAGATATAGTCCATCACGGTCATCACGGGCAGGCCACCTTGCTGTTTGCGAATCTTCGAAAGCATATTGATTTGAAGGCCATGGCAAGGCAATGGCGGCGGCTGCCGTCACTCCATATTCTCCTTGGGCGTTGCGGTTTCATCATTCGGTTTTTCGCTAACGTTCCGGTAACCAAGTCGCTTTATCAATCCAGTCGCGGACGATGCGTCTGCCGGTTCCGGGTTAAGGTTTTGCGTCCCGGTTCCGCCCGTTTTTTCGCCAGCGGCGAGGGCCGATTGACAGAATGGCCGTTCGCACCTAGCCTTTTATCTGGACCGGTGTTTCCGGTATCCGGAGCAGCCAAGGCTGATATGCCCCGCATCCTGCAGGCAGGTCTTGTTTTCTCCGGCCCGGTATCAGCGGCAGTCCGGCATGAGCAACCGGGGAACGCCTTTTTCTACGAATCGTTCCCTTCCTGTCTGTCTGCCCCTGGCTTGCGACACGGCGAAGATGCCGGTCCGTTTCATTCTCTTCCTTCAGGTTTCAGATGACAGATAAAAACCGCTCCGTTTTCATTCTTGGCGGCGCGCGCTCAGGCAAGTCCCGTTTTGCGGAGGAGCTTGCGGGCAAGTCGGGTGGAAGCCTGCATTATCTGGCCACTGGCCGGGCATGGGATGACGAGATGCGCGACCGCATCGTCCATCATCAGGCGCGGCGCGGCGGCGAATGGACAACGCATGAAGCGCCCGTCGATATTGCCGCCGTGCTGGACCAGCTCGGCGCGCCGGAAAATGTCGTTCTCATCGATTGCCTCACCCTGTGGCTCACCAATCTGATGATGGAGAACGCCGATATCGAGGCTGCTTTCGCGGCGCTCGAGACGGCGATTGCATCGGCTCGAGCTAAGCTGATTCTCGTCTCCAACGAAGTCGGTCTCGGCATCGTGCCGGAAAACCGCATGGCGCGGGAATTTCGCGATCACGCCGGCCGCCTGCATCAGCGAATCGCCGCCATTGCCGCAGAAGTCTATTTCGTCGCCGCCGGCCTGCCCCTGAAGATGAAGGGCTGAAGGGTACGCGCGCAAGCGGGGCCGGCATCGCTGCGCATTTTTGCTCTTGTACAAATTTCTCTCGTAAAGCCGCGTCCCGTTTTGCCGGGGCTGCGACAGCTTTGCTTTCTTGACCTGGATCAAGGTGGCGCTCTCCCGCCGGTGGCAATGCTCCAACCGACGCATAGGCACGTTTCCGCTCTCTTGGGCGCGTGCCGTGCCTTTCGTCGGTCGGCTTGCACGTTGGGGGAAACCAACAATGAATTACACGTTAGAAACCGCGATCGTGGCGCTCGGCGCCTTTCTCGCGTTGCTTGGGGCAGCCTTTGCCCATGACAGTCTTTTCGCAGCCCATATGTGGGTACTGTTCTTTACGCTTCTGGTCAGCACGGTGCTTTTGCTGCGCCGTGTCTCCTTCGCGCCTGTCGGTTCTGCCACGCGTGCTCACTTGAAGTCGGAATATTTCGACGAGGTGGTGAAATACGGCGTCATCGCCACTGTGTTCTGGGGTGTCGTCGGCTTTCTGGTTGGCGTTGTCGTGGCGCTTCAGCTTGCCTTTCCCGATCTCAACATCGCGCCCTATTTCAATTTCGGCCGGATGCGGCCGCTGCACACATCGGCGGTTATCTTCGCTTTCGGGGGAAATGCGCTGATCGCCACCTCCTTTTACGTGGTGCAGAGAACCTGTCGCGCGCGGCTGTTCGGCGGCAATCTCGGCTGGTTCGTGTTCTGGGGCTACAACCTCTTCATCGTCATGGCCGCCACCGGCTATCTGCTCGGGATTACGCAGGGCCGCGAATATGCGGAACCGGAATGGTATGTGGATATCTGGCTGACCATTGTCTGGGTCGCCTATCTGCTGGTGTTCCTCGGTACGATCCTCACGCGCAAGGAGCCGCATATCTATGTGGCCAACTGGTTCTACCTCAGTTTCATCGTCACCATCGCCATGCTGCATATCGTCAACAATCTCGCCATTCCCGTCTCGTTCCTTGGCGTCAAGAGCTATTCGGCTTTTTCGGGCGTGCAGGACGCGCTGACGCAATGGTGGTACGGCCATAACGCTGTCGGCTTTTTCCTGACGGCCGGCTTCCTCGGCATGATGTATTATTTCATTCCCAAGCAGGTGAACCGCCCGGTCTATTCCTACCGCCTGTCGATCATCCACTTCTGGGCGCTGATCTTCATGTATATCTGGGCCGGCCCGCACCATCTGCACTATACGGCGCTGCCGGACTGGGCGCAGACGCTCGGCATGGTGTTCTCGATCATGCTGTGGATGCCGTCCTGGGGCGGCATGATCAACGGTCTGATGACGCTTTCGGGCGCCTGGGACAAGATCCGTACAGACCCCATCGTGCGCATGATGGTGATGGCGGTGGCCTTTTACGGCATGGCGACCTTCGAAGGTCCGATGATGTCGATCAAGGCCGTCAACTCGCTCAGCCACTATACCGACTGGACCATCGGCCATGTGCATTCGGGTGCTCTCGGCTGGAACGGCATGATCACCTTCGGCGCGATCTATTACCTGACGCCGAAACTCTGGGGCAGGGAGCGTCTCTATAGCCTGCAACTCGTCAACTGGCACTTCTGGCTCGCCACGATCGGCATCGTCATCTACGCGGCCGTCATGTGGGTGGCCGGCATCCAGCAGGCGCTGATGTGGCGCGAATACGATACCCAGGGCTTCCTCGTCTATTCCTTCGCGGAGTCGGTCGCGGCGCTGTTCCCCTATTATGTGATGCGTGCATTGGGCGGCCTGATGTTCCTCAGTGGCGCGCTGATCATGGCCTACAACGTCACAATGACCATCCTCGGTCATCAACGCGAGGAGGGCGCCAGCGAAGGCGCAGTGCCCTCGCTGCAGCCTGCTGAATAAGGAGGGCTCCGATGTCCATTCTTGACAAACACGCCGTCGTCGAACGCAACGCCACGCTGCTTCTGGTCGGTTCTTTGCTGGTCGTCTCCATCGGCGGTATCGTGGAAATCGCACCGCTCTTTTATCTCGAAAACACCATCGAGAAGGTGGAGGGCATGCGGCCCTACACGCCGCTGGAACTGGCCGGGCGCAACATCTACATCCGCGAGGGATGTTATGTCTGCCACAGCCAGATGATCCGGCCGTTCCGCGACGAGGTGGAGCGTTACGGGCATTACAGCCTGGCAGCGGAATCCATGTATGACCATCCGTTCCAGTGGGGTTCCAAGCGCACGGGGCCGGATCTTGCGCGTGTCGGCGATCGTTATTCGAACGAGTGGCACGTGCAGCATCTGGCCGATCCGCGTTCGGTCGTGCCGGAATCGATCATGCCCTCCTATGCTTTCCTGAAGACCACGACGCTGAAGGTCACCGAGGTTTCCATGGAGCTGAAGGCCAACCGCGCCGTCGGCGTACCCTATAGCGACGAGATGATCGAAAAGGCGAGCGCTGACATGAAGGCGCAGGCTGATCCGAATGCCGATACCAGCGAGCTGCTAGCGCGTTACCCGAAGGCCAAGGTCGGCGATTTCGACGGCGATCCGGCCAAGCTCACCGAAATGGATGCGCTTGTGGCCTATCTGCAAATGCTCGGCACGCTGGTCGATTTCTCGACCTATGACGATGCCGCCGGATACCGGTGAGGAGGTGTGAGCCATGGAAACCTACACGGCCATGCGCCACTTCGCCGATAGCTGGGGTCTGCTTGCCATGACCCTGTTCTTTGCCAGCGTCGTTGTTTTCACCCTTCGCCCAGGCTCGAGAAAAGCCGCGGACGATGCCGCCAGCATTCCGCTCAAGGAGGACTAGGATATGTCCGAAAAACACATCGATAAAATCAGCGGCGTCGAAACCACTGGTCATGAATGGGACGGTATCCGCGAGCTGAACAACCCAATGCCGCGCTGGTGGGTCTGGACCTTCTATCTCACGATACTGTGGGCCATCGGCTATACCATCGCCTATCCGGCATGGCCGCTGATCAACGGGGCGACGCAAGGGTTGCTCGGCTGGAACAGCCGCGGCGATATTGCCGCCGATATTGCCGATGCAAAACAGTTGCAGAGCGTCTTTGTCGACAAAATCGCCAATGCGTCGCTTGCCGAAATTCAGACCGACCCGGCCCTGAGTCAATTTGCCCTTTCCGGCGGCGCGGCCGCTTTCAAGGTCAATTGCATTCAGTGTCACGGTTCGGGCGCGGAAGGCGGGCAGGGTTATCCCAACCTCAACGATGACGACTGGATGTGGGGCGGCAGCGTCGAGGACATCTATACAACGGTGAAGCACGGCATTCGTTTTGCCGACGATGCTGATACGCGTGCTTCGGAAATGCCGGCCTTTGTCGACATTCTGAAGTCTGACGAAATCCGCGAGGTTGCCGCCTATGTCGTCAGTCTGACGGGAACGCCTTCCAATCCGGCGCTGGTGGAACCTGGCAAACAGGTTTTTGCGGATAATTGCGCTTCTTGCCACGGTGAGGATGCCAAGGGCAACCGCGAGTTCGGAGCACCCAATCTTGCCGATGCTATCTGGCTGAAGGCCCACGGCGAAGAAGGTATCGCTGCACAGATACGGTCACCGAAACATGGGGTGATGCCTGCCTGGGGAGAGCGTCTCGGCGATACGACCGTCAAGCAGCTTGCCATCTTCGTGCATTCGCTTGGTGGGGGTGAATGAGGTGAGCAGAATGTGGAGAGGGGGCGCCGGGGAGGCGCCCTTTTTATCATGGGCAGATCAGGCGTTGTCCGCCCGTCCATCCGGATATTCGGCTGGTCCCTTCAACTCGATCTTGTTGCCGAAGGGATCACGGAAATAGAACGAATGTCCCATTCCTCTCGCGCCGCCGTGAAAGGCTTCCTGTTCTATCGTAACGTTAAATTTCACCAGATGGGCGCGAAGCGCATCATGGTTCAGGGGACCGGTCGCTATGCAGATGTGATCGACATTCCGTCCTCCGGCGACGGGCGGAGCAGCCTTTGTGCCACCGGGATGTGTGACATCCCACAGCACGATCAAGGCATTTCCGCACCAGACCTGTTCCATGCCGAGAGCAGGATAAGAGTAACCATCAGTGCACCCGAGCACGTTCCGGTAGAAATCGAGCGCCCGCGCCATATCGTCGACGATGAAGACGATATGATCGATACCGACCAACGAAAAAGGCGGCGTTGTCAAAGTCATTGCGGGTTCCTGCCGATCAGTTTTTCGACCAGACGGCCAGTTCGTATCCATCCGGATCGGTGAAATGGAAACGCCGGCCGCCGGGAAAGGCGAAGATCGCGACGCTAATCTGGCCGCCGGCGGCCTCGATACGCCGTTGCACATCCTCGATATCGGCGGCGTAGAGAATGACGAGCGGTCCGCCCGTGGAAGAAACCGGCGCGGTGGTGGTGAAGCCGCCCGTCAGGCGGCCGTCGGAGAATTCGCAATATTGCGGACCGTAATCCTTGAAAGTCCAACCGAACGCGCCGCCGTAAAATTCCTTGCTGCGCTCGATATCGGCGACGTTGAATTCGACATAGTCGATGCGTCGGTCGTTTGTATTCGTGATCATCTTTCCTCCATCAATCCTTTTCGAGCAGCGCCTTCAGCGTTTCGAGATCGGCCGTGACCGCTCTTGCATCCTGATCGAAATCCTCGTCCGTCATGCCCTGAAGGCGAAGCAGGGTGAAACTCACCTCCGTACCGTCGCCATTCGGCGTCACCCGTAGCGCGTTATAAACTTTGATACCATCCGGCAATGTCACGACGTGGTCGATGACGCCGAATTCATTGGCGGGCGCAAAATTGACGCGCACCTCGCCAAGCGGCCCGCCCTCGGCGATCCAGTCTTGGCCATCGGCTTTAAGACCGCCCGCAAGGCCCGCGGCCCAGCGAGGCATGTTCTGAGGGTCGGAGGCGAAATCGTAGACCTCTGCCCACGGTTTTTCGATCGAAAGATGAATGATTCTCGACTGCATGACAGGCATTTCATCCTCCCTTGGCGGCGCGTTCCCCGGACTGCGCCACTTTGTCGTCACTTGATGTAAGTCAAGGATGTTTCACCGGGGAGATGGGAGAAAGCAAGGAGATAAAAACGGACATCTTACCATGAACATCTATCGCGCCGGACAGGACAGCCCGCAACAGCCCGTCGAAAGGCTGGAGGCGGAAGCCGTCAATTCCGCAAAAACGCGCAAACCGCTCTACGAAGCCCGCAAGAAGATTTTTCCCAAGCGCGCGGAAGGTCGGTTCCGGCGGTTCAAATGGCTGGTGATGCTCGTCACGCTCGGCATTTATTATCTGACGCCGTTCCTGCGATGGGACAGGGGACCTTATGCACCCGATCAGGCAGTGCTGATCGATATTGCCAACCGGCGCTTTTATTTCTTCTTCATCGAAATCTGGCCGCAGGAGTTCTTTTTCGTCGCCGGATTGCTGGTCATGGCGGGGCTGGGGCTCTTTCTCGTCACCTCCGCCGTTGGGCGCGCATGGTGCGGTTATACCTGTCCGCAGACCGTCTGGGTCGATCTGTTTCTGGTGGTCGAGCGGGCGATAGAGGGCGACAGGAACGCTCGCATGAAACTGGATGCGGCGCCCTTCACGTTTGGCAAGTTACACAAGCGGGTGTTGAAACATGCGGTCTGGCTGGTCATCGGTGTTCTGACAGGTGGAGCCTGGATCTTCTATTTTGCCGATGCGCCGACGCTGGCGAGAGAGTTCCTGACCGGCGAAGCACCCATGATCGCTTACACCACCGTCGCGATCCTCACCGCCACGACCTATGTCTTCGGCGGGCTGATGCGGGAACAGGTCTGCACCTATATGTGCCCCTGGCCGCGCATTCAGGCAGCGATGCTGGACGAGAATTCGCTTGTCGTCACTTATAATGACTGGCGGGGTGAACCGCGCTCGCGGCACGCTAAAAAGGCTGCGGCGGCAGGGGAGAGCATCGGCGATTGCGTCGATTGCAATGCCTGCGTTGCGGTCTGTCCCATGGGCATCGACATCAGGGACGGGCAGCAGCTGGAATGCATCACCTGCGCGCTCTGTATCGATGCCTGTGACGGGGTGATGGACAAGATCGGCAAACCGCGCGGGCTGATCGCCTATGCGACGCTGTCCGAATACCAGTCCAATATGGCGCTGGCGACCGGCAACGGCGAATACGCCATCCGTCCCGCCAATGTGCGCGAAGAGGACGGCCGTTTCAGTAGGCGCGTGCGCCACTTCAACTGGCGCATCATCTTCCGGCCGCGCACGCTGCTTTATACGGCCATCTGGGCTGCCGTTGGCATTGGCATGCTGTTTGCGCTGGTGACGCGCGAGCGGCTGGCGCTCAATGTCCTGCATGACCGTAATCCGCAATATGTGCTGGAATCGAACGGTTCGATCCGTAACGGCTACACGGTCCGAATCCTCAACATGGTGCCGCAGCCGCGCATAATGAGGCTGACGATGGACGGCCTTCCGAATGCGGTGATGAAGATAAACGGCATGGCCGATACGGCTGCCCGGGCTTTCGAGGTGACCGTGGAGCCGGATGAGGCGACGACGCTGAAGGTATTTGTCACCCTGCCGGGCGCGGATGTTGCGCGGGTAGCTGAAAATTTCGAATTCATCGTCAGCGATACGGCCGGCCACGAAACGGCCCGTTACGATGCGGTCTTCAATGCTCCGGGA
Organism: Agrobacterium sp. ST15.13.013; assembly: GCF_027956525.1. Classification (NCBI taxonomy): domain Bacteria; kingdom Pseudomonadati; phylum Pseudomonadota; class Alphaproteobacteria; order Hyphomicrobiales; family Rhizobiaceae; genus Agrobacterium; species Agrobacterium sp. ST15.13.013. The sequence goes on along the minus strand of NZ_JAQKGP010000032.1, from coordinate 30,016 downwards.
GTGAAAAAATGACGGTGAACAATCAACGCGCCTCCGGTTTCACATTTACAGGCTGGCACATGCTCGGCGTGATGGTGCTGTTCTTTGGTACCATCATTACCGTCAACATGATCATGGCCTGGAACGCGATCCATAGCTGGAGCGGGCTTGTGGTGCCCAATACCTATGTGGCCAGCCAGCAGTTCAACGCCAAGGCGGAGGCCGCCAAGGCAAGGGCTGCAACCGGCATCAAGGGCAGGCTGGCGGTGGATGAAAAGACGGTGCGTTACGAAGTTTTCCATCCGGATGCCGGGCCTGTCGACACGGATACGGTGACGGCGCATTTCCGCCGGCCCGTGGGTGAGAGCCAGAATTTCGACATGGAGCTGACCCCGGTTTCCACGGGTGTTTTCACTGCTGCGCATGACATGTTGCCCGGCCAATGGATCGTCGAAGTGACAGCCGTCAAGGATGGCCGGATCATCGTGCATGAGGGCACGCGGATCGCCGTCATAAGGGGGCGCAAATGAGCTGCTGCGCACCGGGAACGGAAGGGTCGCTGCAACTCGGCGAACCGGTCAATCCGCCATCGTCGGAGGAATTGCTGCTGGCGAGCCGCGATCTGGGGCAGGGTCTTCGCCAGACCGATCTCAGCGTGCCGGGTGTTTATTGCGGCGCCTGCATCACCACCATCGAGACTGCGCTTCGCCGCGTGCCGCAAGTGGAGCGGGCGCGGGTGAACCTGTCGTCGAAACGGGTGGCGGTCGTCTGGAAGGAAGAGGTCGATGGCGTCAAGACCGATCCCGCCGATCTTGCCCGCGCGATCCTTTCAACCGGATACAGGACACATCTTTTCTCGAGCGGGCAGGATGCTTCGGACGCGTTGCGCTCGCAGCTTATCAGGGCGGTGGCGCTCTGCGGCTTTGCGTCCGCCAACATCATGCTGCTGTCGGTCTCCGTCTGGTCGGGCGCGGATGCGGCGACGCGTGACATGTTCCACTGGATTTCGGCGATGATCGCCGCGCCGGCGCTGATCTATGGCGGGCGTTTCTTCTATCGATCGGCCTGGAATGCGCTGAAACATGGCCGCACCAATATGGACGTGCCGATCGCGCTCGCCATCACGCTCTCCTATGCCGTTTCGCTGTGGGAGACGATCCATCACGGCGAACACGCGTGGTTCGACGCGACGGTATCGCTGCTGTTCTTCCTGCTGATCGGTCGCACGCTTGATCATGTCATGCGCGACAAGGCGCGCTCGGCGATTGCCGGATTGGCCCGTCTTTCGCCGCGCGGCGCTACCGTCATCGACGCGGACGGGGTGCGGGACTTCCGGTCGCTTGCGGATATCGAATCCGGAATGTCGATTGCGATTGCGGCGGGTGACCGGGTAGCGGTGGATGCCGTGGTGGTCTCCGGCAGCAGCGATCTCGACATGTCCATCGTCAATGGTGAAAGCGCGCCGCGCCGCGTTGCGGCAGGCGACAGCCTGCAGGCCGGCACGCTCAATCTCACCGGTTCGCTTGTCGCCCGGGTGACTGCGTCCGCAAAGGATTCCTTCCTTTCGGAAGTGATCGGGCTGATGGAAGCGGCCGAAGGCGGGCGGGCACGTTACCGGCGTATCGCTGATCGTGCCGCGAGCTATTATTCGCCCGTCGTGCATCTTCTGGCGCTGGTGACGTTTCTCGGCTGGGGCATTTTCGGCGGCGACTGGAAACAGGCGATGCTGATCGCCATTGCGGTTCTCATCATCACCTGCCCCTGCGCGCTTGGCCTTGCGGTTCCCGTGGTGCAGGTGGTGGCCGCAGGAAGGCTGTTCCGGCACGGTATCATGGTCAAGGAAGGTTCGGCCATGGAGCGGCTTGCTGAAATCGATACCGTGCTGTTCGACAAGACCGGGACCCTGACTGTTGGCAAGCCGAAACTGGTCGAGACTGGCGATGTGAAACCGGCCATCATGACGATTGCCGCCGGCCTTGCCGCCCATTCGCGCCATCCGTTGTCGAAGGCTCTGCATGCCGCCTATAGCGGTGCCTTGCCGGCCTATGAGACGGTGCGGGAAATTCCGGGGTCGGGTGTCGAGGCCGAGACGGAAGCCGGCACTTACCGACTCGGTAATCGCCGTTTCGCCTGCCCGGATGAGACACTGATCGACAATGGCGATGCCCGGTCGGAAGTGGTGCTGTCGCTCGATGGGCATCAACTGGCGAGCTTCGGCTTCGAGGACAAGCCGCGCGCGGGTGCGATTGCGGCATTGCGCAGCCTGTCTGGGCGGGGCCTTGCGCAGGAAATCGTCTCGGGTGACCGGGCGGCCGCGGTCAGCGCCATGGCGCAGCGGCTGGGGATCGGCAACTGGCGCGCGGACCTGTCGCCGAAGGACAAGGCGGCGCGCTGCGCCGCGCTTGCCGGCGAGGGGCGCAGGGTGCTGATGGTTGGGGATGGCATCAACGACGCGCCGGCGCTTGCCGCAGCCCACGTATCGATGGCGCCCGCCACTGCCGCCGATATCGGCCGGAAGGCCGCCGATTTCGTGTTCATGCAGGAGGACTTGGATGCCGTGCCTTTCGCCATCGAGACGTCGCAGCGGGCCGGCGGCCTCATTCGCCAGAACTTTGCGCTTGCCATCGGATACAATATCGTTGCCGTACCGATCGCGATTGCCGGTTATGCGACGCCGATGATCGCGGCCATTGCGATGTCGACATCCTCGTTGATCGTCGTCGCCAATGCGTTGCGCCTTGGCGGTGCGGCTGACACCGTCCGCCTTCAAAATGAAACGAACGTGGGATTTGCGGGCGAGGGGGCGCAACTGGCATGAACATGCTGATCTACCTCATTCCCGTCGCGCTGTTCCTGGGCGCGCTCGGACTTTTTGCCTTCCTCTGGTCGGTACGTTCAGGTCAATATGAGGACATGGACGGGGCAGCCTGGCGGGCGATAGAAGACGGCGATGACCGGCCCCGGCCGCCATGTTGAGCGCAATGGGAACTGCTGTCTCGACCTGCCGCAAATATGCAAAGCTGACTTGCGTCATCAAAATTTAATCGTTTCAGTCGCCCCCAGCCTTGCCGTTTTGTGATTACAGTGCCACAACACGACCACCAAAAAGCAAGATGGAGGCACACCCCTTGGAACAGGCAGAAATCGGTTTGATCGGTCTCGGCGTCATGGGCTCGAACCTGGCGTTGAACATCGCGGAAAAGGGCAACAAGATTGCCGTATTCAACCGAACCCCTGAAGCGACGAAAAAATTCTACGCCGAGGCGGGTGAGTTGCAGGGACAGTTGATCCCCTGCGAAACCATCGAGGAATTCGTCGCCGCCATTCGTCCTCCGCGCCCAATCATCATCATGATCAAGGCCGGCGATCCGGTTGACCAGCAGATGGAAATCCTGAAGCCGCATCTCTCGAACGGCGACATCATGATCGACGCCGGCAATGCGAATTTCCGCGATACGATCCGCCGTTTCGACAATCTGAAGGATAGCGGCCTGACCTTTATCGGGATGGGCGTTTCCGGCGGTGAAGAAGGGGCGCGTCACGGACCGTCGATCATGGTTGGCGGCACCGAAGATAGCTGGAAGCGCGTCGAGAAGGTTTTGACCTCCATTTCCGCCAAATATAATGACGATCCGTGCGTGGCTTGGCTCGGCAATGACGGTGCGGGTCATTTCGTCAAGACGATCCATAACGGCATCGAATATGCCGACATGCAGATGATCGCCGAAATCTACGGCATCCTGCGTGACGGCCTTGGCATGAGCGCGGTTGAGATCGCCGACGTGTTCGCTGAGTGGAACAAGGGGCGCCTGAATTCCTACCTGATCGAGATCACCGAGAAGGTCCTGCGCGCCGCCGATCCGATCACCGGCAAGCCGATGGTCGATCTGATCCTCGACAAGGCCGGCCAGAAGGGCACCGGCAAGTGGTCGGTCATCGAGGCCCAGAACATGGGCGTCGCCGCCACCGCCATCGAGGCGGCCGTCGCTGCCCGTATCCTGTCGTCGCAGAAGGACGAGCGTGAGGCTGCCGAGAAAATCTTCGGCCTGCCGAAGCTTGCAGCCGCACCCGCAGACAAAAAGGCGTTTATCGCCGATCTGGAAAGCGCGCTTCTGGCCGCCAAGGTCGGCGCCTATGCGCAGGGCTTCGCCATCATGTCGGCCGCGTCGAAGGAGTTCAACTGGAACCTGCCGATGCCGACGATCGCCCGTATCTGGCGCGCCGGCTGCATCATCCGCTCGGAATTCCTTGATGAGATCACTTCGGCCTTTACGAAGGATCCGCATGTGGCCAACCTCATCGTGACGCCGGCCTTCTCCGCCATCGTCAAGGATACCGACGCGCCGCTGCGTCGTGTGGTTTCCTATGCCGTGCTCTCCGGCCTGCCTGTTTCGGCGCTGGCTTCGGCACTCGGCTATTTCGATGCCTATCGCCGCGGTCGCGGCAGCGCCAACCTCATCCAGGCGCAGCGCGACTTCTTCGGCGCCCACGGCTTCGAACGCACCGACGGTGTGGACAAACCGCACGGCCCTTGGGGCAGCGGCGCGGATAGCTTCTGATAGGGTGAAACGACAAACGACAAAAGGCCCGCGCGAGCGGGCCTTTTTCATTTCATCTATGCCTCGATTAGCGGGCGGCGGCGAGACCGACGATCAGGCCGCTGACGGCGTTGATGAGCAGGAACTGGTTGTCGACGCGCACCCAGCGCTGGTCGCGGCGCGGTTCGGCAAGGCGATAGCGGCGGTAGTCACGGCGGTCCACCATGTTGCGGCGCTCACGGGCCGAGAGGCGCTGGCCGCGATCCCAGCGGTGCTTCTTGACGATGACTTTCTTGGTGGTGACCTGACGCTCGACGGTAACGCCGCGATGGCGGTCGTCGTGGCGGCTCTGGGCCTGAGCCATCGGGGCTGCAAGAACGGTGGCTGCCAGAAGAATGGTGACGAACTTTTTCATGGACGTTTCCTCTCGTGTTTCGATGAGGAGAACTTACGAATAAACGAATGAACGGAAACTGAATTTAAAATTACATTTATGTAATGGTTATTAACGGTTAGGTGCGGACATTAATTCTTCGGTTGCAGATTGCAATCCGGCTCTTGGAGTGAGACCGCCCGGTATCCGCCGGACGGCCTTGCTTCATATATCAGGCCCGTTCGGCGGATTTTGCCCAGAGGTTGATATCAGCGTCCTTGGCGTAACGGTCGATTTCGGCCAGTTCTTCGGCGGAGAAATCAGCATTGTCCAGCGCCTTTACGCAGTCCTCGACCTGTTCGACACGGCTTGCGCCGATCAGCGCCGAGGTGATGCGGCCGCCGCGCAGAACCCAGGCAATCGCCATCTGCGCCAGCGTCTGGCCGCGGCGTTCGGCAATACTGTTCAGCGCGCGGATGTTTTCGACATTGCGCTCATTGAGGAACGCCGGGTTGAGCGACTTGCTCTGCGAGGCGCGGCTACCCTGCGGCACGCCACCGAGATATTTCGTCGTCAACATGCCCTGCGCCAGCGGCGAGAAGACGATGGAGCCGATGCCCAATTCTTCCAACGTGTCGACGAGACCATCTTCTTCGATCCAGCGATTGATCATAGAATAGCTCGGCTGATGGATGATGCAGGGTGTGCCGAGGTCCTTCAGGATCGCGGCGGCCTCGCGGGTACGCTTCGAATTGTAGGACGAGATGCCGACATAAAGCGCCTTGCCCGAACGCACGATCTGGTCCAGCGCGCCGCAGGTCTCCTCAAGCGGTGTATTGGGGTCGAAACGGTGGGAATAGAAAATATCGACGTAGTCCAGCCCCATGCGCTTCAGGCTCTGGTCGCAGGAGGCAATTACATATTTGCGGCTGCCCCATTCGCCATAGGGACCTGGCCACATGTTGTAACCGGCCTTGGAGGAGATGATCATCTCGTCGCGATAACCTCTGAAATCCGTCTTCAGAATTTCGCCGAAGGCGGTTTCGGCGCTGCCGGGCGGCGGGCCGTAATTGTTGGCGAGATCGAAATGGGTAATGCCGAGATCGAAGGCGCGGCGGCAAATGGCCTGTTTCGTCTGGTGCGGCGTGTCATTACCGAAATTGTGCCAGAGCCCCAGCGAAATCGCCGGCAGTTTCAGGCCGGTCTTGCCGCAGTGATTATATTTCATGGATGCGTATCGGTTTTCGGCCGGTTGCCAAACCATGGGTCTTCCTCCACTTGCTGATGACTGGCTGCCGGAGAACCCGGCAACCCTTTGAATGGACGAGGGCGGGCGCGTGGCGCCAGCCTTTCTCTTGAGTGATGGTTATGCCTTTCCGTGCATGGATTCAATGCCGGGATAGGGTGCGGATTGGCAGGTATGAAGATCGAAGATGCGGAAATGCGGCTGGGGGCCGGCCGCTTTCGGGGTGAATATGATGCGACGCGTTTCGCCCGAGGCAAGGTCGAAAAGGTTGTCGGAATACCGTCCGGGCTGATCTGCCTCCAGCATGACGAAGAGCGCGAGACCGGCAGCGGTGACATCGATTTCGAACTGACCGTTTTTCAGCGGGCCAACGGAAAATTCCAGGCCGGCGGGCTGAAGCTCCAGCGCCTTGTAGGTGTCGCGCACATGATGGCCTTCGCCGGTCATGCCATTGGAGGCAATGAAGTTCCAGGCAAGGAGGGCGCCATCAGGCAGGGCGTCCATGTCGATATCGGTCAGCGTCGCGGCCTTATCCGTCGCGCATGTGCCGTTGGCGGATTTCAACGGCACGCGGTGGCCGTCCATGGTCAGGGCAACGATGTTCATGTCAATTTCCACATCCTCCGCCGTGTCGTTGACCATGGAGAATTTCACCCGGCGTCCATCTTCTGAAGGGATGGCCGAGACCGTGACCGGCTGGAAGAAACGGCGGGCGGCATAGTGCAGCGCCTTCCAGCCGCCGCCATAATCGAGGCTCGACCATGAGGCGACCGGCCAGGTGTCGTTGAGCTGCCAATAAAGCGTGCCCATGCAATGGGGCTTGAGCGAGCGCCAGTAATCGACAGCCGTGCGTATGGCCAGCGCCTGCTGCACCTGACTGAGATAAACGAAATTCTTGAAATCGTTGGGGAAGCGGAAGTAGCGGAACATGGTGCCCGCAATCCGCTCATTGCCGCCGACATTCTTCTGGTGCAGTTCGATGACCGGGGAGGCGATGTTCATGTCCTTCTCTTCCGCATAGGTGCGGATGACAGGCATGGACGTATAGGATTGGAAACCGAATTCGGAGCAGAAGCGCGGTTTCACCTGATGATAATTGTCGAACGACTTGTTCTCATGCCAGACGGACCAGTAATGCATGTCGCCGGAACCATCCGCGTGCCAGGCATCGCCATAATCGAGATAACCGGAGGCGGGGCTTGACGGCCACCAAAGCGCTTCGGGAGCGGCTTTTTTCAGGGCTTTTTCGATAGTGCGGTTCAGGCGGTCGTAAGCCACGAGATAACGGTCGCGATTGTTGCGGGATTCATCGAACCAGGTCAGCGCGCCCACCAGTTCGTTATCACCGCACCAGAGTGCGATGGACGGATGCGAGGAGAGGCGTTTGACCTGATAATCGACCTCGTGTTCGACATTGTCGAGGAAGTCATCGGTGCAAGGATAGAGATTGCAAGCGAACATGAAGTCCTGCCAGACCAGAAGGCCGAGACGGTCGCAGAGATCATAGAACCAGTCTTCCTCATAAAAGCCGCCGCCCCAGACACGTATCATGTTCATATTGGCCTCGACCGCGGAGCAGAGGAGATCTTCGGTCTTTTCCCGGCTGGTCAGCGAATAAAGCGCATCGGCGGGAATCCAGTTGGCGCCGCGGCAGAAGATTTCCCGTCCGTTGATGCGGAAGGCGAAGCGGCTGCCGGCCTCATCCTTGTCGGTCAGAAGCTCGATGGTCCTGAAGCCGATCTGCCGGGTCACGGTCTCATCGGGCAATTCCACGGTCAGTCTGTAGAGCGTCTGCTCGCCACTGCCGACCGGCCACCAGAGTTCCGGATTTTCCACGAAGAAGACGTGGCGTATCACCGTTTCGCCGGCGCCGACGCCGCAATCGAGCCTGAGCCTATCGTCATTCAGCGACAGATAGACCGGCAGGCTTGCCGGTCCCTCGGCAAAAAGGGTGACGGCCACATGCAGTTCGACACCGCCTTCGACATGGTGCTGCGAGGTAACGACATGTTCGATGCGGGCCGTATCGAGCCGCTTCAGCAGGATTTTGCCGTAAAGTCCAAGCGGCGCAATTGCGATATTCCAATCCCAGCCGAAATGGCATTGCGGCTTGCGCAGCATGTTGCCATTGGCAATGGGTGAATTGCCGGGGTGATAGGGAATATAAAAAGGCTGCCGCGCCTGCCGGTCCGCACCGGCAGCGATATTGGAATGGAAATGAATCCGGATTGTGTTTTCACCCGGCCGCACAGCCCGCGAAACATCCGGGCGGTAACGGCGAAAACAATTGTCGGCGCTCAGGACCGGGACGTCGTTGACGAAGACGATGGCGACCGTGTCGAGGTAATCGATATCGAGATACCAGCTGGCGTCCGCCTCATCGAGAATGAAAGTGCGCTCAAGGATCCAGTCTCGCTGCGCGACCCATTGCACCGCCTTTTCATTGGCGCCGTGATAGGGATCAGGAATGACGCCCGCATTTTTGAGCGCGGTGTGAATATCGCCCGGTACGGAAAGCTGGGTGGCGTGGTCTCCTTCCACCGAGCTCAGGCGCCAGGACCCGGCCAGATCGACGACGGTTTCGGGCGAGGAAGAAGAAAGCATAATCGGACCCTGCATAATATGAATTCAACGAAGACGGCCGGCATTATGATGCAGGCTTGTGTCAGAATATGGGGAGAATGGATCGACGCAAAGCGGCCGTGATACGTTTATGCGGCCTTGCGATTTCCTCCCTCCGGCAACGTTACCGTAAAACAACCCTCCCGTCATTCCTTTGAATGTCCTGTGCACGCCAGAAAAATACCGGGCGTTTATTGAGTGGGATGCAGAAGTTCTGGTGAGTGATGATTTTGTTGTTTTATCAATTTATATCAGTAATTTATTCTATTTATTTAATTTAAATAATTAGGATGTTTGTCCGTCAATATCCACAATTTCCAGACCTTGAGGAGTGGCTGACGGCGGGGAGATATTTTCTCGATCTATATCGTTATAGCCGGATCGGCGGATATGCAGAAAAGGCCCACTCTGTGGCCGAGACCTTTGCCTTTGCAACAGAGCAAAAGCTATCTATGATTATCGTTCGGTAAAGCGTGGCGAAATGACATGAACGATACTGGAAAATCCGGCAGGGACGACATATCCGCGACGACGGGCGAGCGTCCGACCTTGAAGACCATCGCCTATATGACGGGTCTCGGCATCACCACCGTTTCGCGCGCACTGAAGGATGCGCCCGATATCGGCGCTGAAACCAAGGAGCGCGTGCGACTGATCGCCCGGCAGATCGGTTACCAGCCAAACCGCGCCGGGGTGCGCCTTCGCACCGGCAAGACCAATGTGATTGCCCTTGTGCTGAGCGTCGATGAAGAACTGATGGGTTTTACCAGCCAGATGGTATTCGGCATCACCGAGGTTCTTTCCACGACACAATATCATCTGGTTGTGACGCCCCACATCCATGCCAAGGATTCGATGGTGCCGATCCGCTATATTCTCGATACCGGTTCGGCGGATGGGGTCATTATTTCGAAAATCGAGCCCAACGATCCGCGCGTTCGTTTCATGACCGAGCGCAACATGCCCTTCGTCACCCATGGGCGGTCCGATATGGGCATCGACCATGCTTTTCACGATTTCGATAATGAGGCCTATGCCTATGAGGCGGTCGAGCGGCTGGCGCAATGCGGACGCAAAAGGATCGCCGTCATCGTGCCGCCATCGCGGTTTTCGTTCCACGATCACGCCCGCAAGGGGTTCAACCGGGCGATCAGGGATTTCGGCCTTAGCGAATTTCCGCTGGACGCCATCACCATCGAAACACCGCTTGAAAAAATCCGCGATTTCGGCCAGCGGTTAATGCAATCCGATGACCGTCCCGACGGCATCGTTTCGATCAGCGGCAGCAGCACCATCGCGCTGGTGGCGGGTTTCGAAGCAGCGGGTGTTAGGATCGGCGAAGATATCGATATCGTCTCGAAACAGTCCGCCGAGTTCCTGAACTGGATCAAACCGCAGATCCACACCGTCAATGAAGATATTAAGCTGGCGGGCAGGGAGCTTGCAAAGGCCCTTCTGGCGCGCATCAACGGCGCGCCGCCGGAAACCCTGCAGGGCATCAGCAGCCCTGTCTGGTCTTCGATGGCGCCGAAGCCGTAGCGAGCTGCTTTGCGATTGATGGCGCGACGTGCCTACCCAGCGATTGTCGCGCCTCGTTTTCTTATGCGTTACTTTATATTTCAATCGCAAGTAACTGTTTTGAAATATGCGTTCTTCCGGTAATTCACGCTTCGGCCGTTTCCGGTTCAAAGCCGGAATGACGCCGCCGAAGCGTTAGGGGCAGCAAATGCGCATCAGGACAGGCAGTCCTTCAGCGAGCCGGCAATGCCGCGCATCAGCTTGAAATAGAGGTCCGGGCCGGGTTCCAGTGTTGCAGCCTCCGGATCGAGCGTCGCCGATTTCGCGGCGGTGCCTTCGGTGATGACCGAAATCAGCTTCGGCTCGAATTGCGGTTCAGCGAAGACGCAGGTTGCGCCGAGTTGGCGAACCTTTTCCTGCATCTGTTTGACGCGGTCCGCCCCCGGCAGGGTTTCGGGGCTTACGGTGATCGATCCCGCCGTCTTCACGCCGTAACGATGCTCGAAATATTGATAGGCATCGTGGAAGACGATGAAGGGCTTGTCCTTCACCGGCTTGACCGTTTCCCTGAGTTCGGCATCGAGCGCATTTAGGTCGTCTATCAGTTTTTTGGTATTGGCCTGATAGGTCGCGGCATTGCCGGCATCGGCGGCGATCAGAGCGGTTTCTATCGTCTGCGCCATGGCCTTGGCATTGGCGGGGTCGAGCCAGAGATGGGTGTCATAAGCGCCGTGGTCATGGTCCCCGTGGCCCTCCGCATGGTCGTGTCCATGATCGTGTGCGCCTTCCTCTTCGGCGTGGCCGTTATGTGCATCATGGCCTTCGTCGCCATGGTCGTGTGCTTCAAAGGGGCCGCCTTCACGGAAGGGCAGCTTCTCGAGCCCCTTGGCGTCTTCCAGTTCAACCACGGTCGCCTTGCTGGCAAGCGCCTCCAGCGGCTTTTCCAGGAATGCTTCCAGTCCCGGCCCGACCCAGAAGACCACATCCGCCTTTTCCAGCTTGCGCGCGTTGGAAGGTCTGAGATTATAGGTATGCGGTGAGGCAGCGCCGTCGACGATGAGCTGCGGTTCGCCGACGCCCTGCATGATGGCGGCGACGAGAGAATGGACGGGCTTGATCGAGACCACGACATCGGGCGCGGCGGTGGCGCCTGAAGCGGCCGCCGCTATTGCCACGGATGCCATGAGCGGGACCAGGAACGATTTCATGAAATGCACTCCACTTGAACAAGTATAGTTATGTTATTACATTTATTGCGTAACTCTATAACGTATGCAATAGCGGTAGGCAACATCGCCGAACGGACAATGCCATGCTTCATTCCGCCCGTAAGGGTAACGATACACTGGTTTCCCTTGCCAATGCCGGCGTGCAACGCAACGGCCGATGGCTGGTGCGCGGCGTGGAGTTTTCCGTCAGCAAAGGCGAGATCGTCACGCTGATCGGCCCGAACGGTTCCGGCAAGTCAACGAGCGCGAAAATGGCAATCGGTGTGGTGAAGCCGACTGAGGGCGAGGTCTCGCGCATTGCCGGTCTGAGGGTCGGTTATGTGCCGCAGAAGCTTTCGGTTGATTGGACCATGCCGCTTTCGGTGCGCCGGCTGATGACGCTGACCGGGCCGCTGCCAGCCCGTGAAATCGACGCGGCGCTGAATGCGACTGGCATTGCGCATCTTGCCAATGCCGAGGTCCAGCACCTTTCCGGCGGCGAGTTCCAGCGCGCGCTTCTGGCTCGCGCCATCGCCCGCAAGCCCGATCTGCTGGTTCTTGACGAGCCCGTGCAGGGTGTTGATTTCTCCGGCGAGATAGCTCTCTATGATCTGATAAAAAATATCAGAAATTCAAATAATTGCGGAATTCTGTTAATCTCCCATGACCTGCATGTGGTGATGGCGGAAACCGATACCGTGATATGCCTGAACGGCCATGTCTGCTGCCGGGGCACGCCGCAGGCTGTGAGCCAGAGCCCGGAATATATGCGGCTGTTCGGTGGCGCCGCGGCCAAGGCGCTTGCCGTCTACAGCCACCATCACGATCATACCCATTTGCCCGATGGCCGGGTGCAGCATGCGGATGGTTCGGTGACCGATCATTGCCACCCGGAGGATGGGCACCATCATATGCATGACCATGGCCACCATCACGACAACCATGACGAATGCGGCTGCGGCCATGAGCATGAACATGGGGGCCATACGCCTTCCAGTGAGCGGCAGGGAGACCGCCATGTTTGACGATTTCTTCGTTCGCGCCATGGTCGCCGGTATCGGTGTTGCGCTGACTGCCGGTCCTCTCGGCTGTTTCGTCGTCTGGCGTCGCATGGCCTATTTCGGCGATACAATGGCCCATTCGGCGCTGCTCGGCGTCGCGCTGTCGCTGCTGTTGCAACTCAACCTCATCGTCAGCGTCTTTATGGTGGCGTCGGCCGTGTCGATCCTGCTTCTCTTCTTGCAACGGCGGCAGGCGCTTTCTTCCGACGCGCTGCTTGGCATCCTGTCCCATTCCGCGCTGGCGATCGGTCTCGTCATCGTCGCCTTCATGAGCTGGGTGCGCATCGATCTCGTCTCGTTCCTGTTCGGCGATATTCTCGCCGTCACCCGCAGCGATATCGCCCTGATATGGGGCGGCGGGCTGGTGGTCGTCATCTCCATGGTGTTCCTGTGGCGGTCGCTGCTTGCCTCCACCGTCAATACCGAACTGGCGGAAGCCGAGGGGCTGAACCCGGAGCGGGCGAAGCTGATCTTTACGCTGTTGATGGCGCTGGTGATCGCTATTGCCATGAAGGTGGTCGGCATCATGCTCATCACCTCGCTGCTCATCATACCGGCCGCGACGGCGCGGCGTTTTTCCAGCACACCGGAGGTGATGGCGGTGGTGGCTTCACTGATCGGTGCGGTCGCCGTTGTCGGCGGCCTGTTCGGCTCGCTGACCTATGATACGCCGTCCGGCCCATCCATCGTGGTTGCCGCGGTGATCCTCTTCGTTATAAGCCTGTTGCCGGCGCCGGGTTTTTCCCGCGACGCGGATGAAGGAGGCAGATCATGAATGCTCAGACCCAGCAGAACCTCACCAAGAACCAGTCGCTGGTCATGAATGCCCTCTCAAACGCGCATCAGCCGCTGAGCGCCTATATGATCCTCGACAAGCTGCGCGACGAGGGGTTTCGTGCGCCGCTGCAGGTCTACCGGGCGCTGGAAAAGCTGGTGGAATTTGGTCTCGTGCACCGGCTCGAGAGCCTCAACGCCTTTGTCGCCTGCACCCATACGCAGGCAGAGTGCTGCTCGCAGCACCATGGCACGGTGGCTTTCGCCATCTGCGAGTCCTGCGGACAGGTGACGGAATTCCACGATCACGAAATCGACCACCGTCTCGAGCGCTGGGTGAAGGACAGCAAGTTCAAGGCGGAAAAGACCACCATTGAAATTCGCGGCCTCTGCGCCGCCTGCTCGGCTTAATCTCACGACGGGGCGGGCGTAGGCGCCCGCCGTTTCCTATCACTCGATGATCGTCAGATCCTTCGAAAAACGTTTCCAGTTTTCGATGTATTTCTCCGCCGAGCGGCGAAGCCCCGCGACGGTGTCATCATCCAGCGTCCGGATGGCGCGCGCCGGCGAGCCGACAATCAGGGAATTGTCCGGAAATTCCTTGCCCTCCGTCACCAGCGCATTGGCGCCGACGAGGCAGTTGCGGCCGATCTTCGCACCATTCAGGATCGTCGCGCCCATGCCGATGAGCGAATTGTCGCCAATGGTGCAGCCATGAACGATGGCATGGTGGCCGATGGTGCACATTTCGCCAATGACGGCGGGAAAACCGGGATCGCTATGCACCATCACGCCTTCCTGAATATTGGTGCCGCGCCCGATGCTGATCGGCTCGTTATCACCGCGCAGCGTCGCGCCGAACCAGATGCCGACATCGTCGCCGAGCGTGACCGAACCAATGACATTGGCATCTGGCGCGAGCCAGTAACGATCCGGGGCAGGGGTTTGTGGCACCCGGTCGGCGAGGCGATAAAGCGGCATGGCGGTGTCCTTCCCTTTTGTTTTTTACGGCCTTTAGGCAACCGTCACGCCAAGCGTGCCGACACCCTCGACGCCGCATTCGATGCGGTCGCCGCGCACGATCGGGCCGACGCCGGCCGGCGTGCCGGTCATGATGACGTCACCGGCGGCAAGCGTGAACAGCTTGGAGAGCTCGGCAATCACTTCCGGCACCTTCCAGATCATCTGGGCAAGGTCGCCCGTCTGCTTGCGTTCGCCATTGACGTCGAGCCAGATCGCGCCGGTGGCGGGATGGCCGATCCTGTCTGCGGGAACGATGGGGGAGACCGGTGCGGAATATTCGAAGGCCTTCGCGCCTTCCCAGGAGCGGCCCATCTTCTTCAGGCCGTCCTGCAGGTCGCGGCGGGTCATGTCGATACCGACGGCGTAACCCCAGACATGGTCCAGTGCCGAAGACGCCGGGATATCGGCGCCGCCACTTTTCAGAACCACGACACATTCGACTTCGTAATGTACGTTCGATGACAGCGGCGGGTAGGGGAAGTCCTCACCGGCTTGCAGCAGATTGTCCGGGTTCTTCTGGAAATAAAAGGGCGGCTCGCGCGAGGGATCGTGGCCCATCTCAATGGCGTGATCGGCATAATTGCGGCCGACGCAATAGACCCGCCGTACGGGAAATAGGTCGCCCGTGCCTTCAACGGGCAGGAGAACGGGTTTGGGAGCGGGGATGACGGTGGCGGCCATGTGGATTTCCTGTCGTCTTTTTTGAGTGCAATTCTTGTCCCGCGATTCCGGGGCGATTTCCAGTTCAAAATGACCCTGCCTGCAAAACTGGCTTTTTACGGTCCTTTGTTGTAGAAGCCGGCGCAAAGAGGTTAATCCATGTACAGACAAGCGCTTGCCAGCGGCGAAAAAATCTTCGCCGTGGCCCCCATGATCGATTGGACCGATACGAGGTGCAGATTTCTGCACCGGCAATTGTCGAAGCGCGCTTTGCTGTTTAGCGAAATGATCGTTGCCGACGCCATCATCCATGGCCAGCGTGAGAGGTTGCTCGGTTACCACCCGCAGGAACATCCCGTGGCCTTGCAGCTCGGCGGTTCTGATCCCGCCAAGCTTGCCGAAGCGGTGCGGATCGCCGGGGACTATGCTTATGATGAGATCAATCTCAATGTCGGCTGCCCATCGGATCGGGTGCAATCGGGCACTTTCGGTGCATGCCTGATGCGCGAGCCCGACGTTGTGGCGCAATGCGTATCGGCAATGAAGGCTGTCGCTCGCGTGCCGGTTACGGTGAAATGCCGGATCGGGGTGGACGATCAGCAGCCGGAAGCGGTTCTGCCGGATTTTCTGAGGCGGGTTGTTGCCGCAGGCGCGGACGCTGTCTGGGTTCATGCGCGAAAAGCCTGGCTTCAGGGGCTTTCGCCGAAAGAAAACCGCGAGGTGCCGCCTCTCGATTATGATCTCGTCTATCGCATGAAGCGGGAGAACCCTCACGTCTTCATCGGTATCAATGGCGGTATCGCTGATCTGGATCAGGCGAGCAGGCATCTCCAACATATGGATGGCGCAATGCTCGGCCGCGCCGCTTATCACAACACGTCTATTCTTGCCGATGTCGACCATCGCATCTATGGCGAAGAGGCTCGCCAGCCGGACTGGATGGCGCTGCGAGATGCGATGATGGCCTATGCCGCCGACTATATCGCCGCAGGCGGACGTCTCAACCACGTCACCCGCCACATGGTCGGACTGTTTCAGGGCATGCCTGGCGCGCGTCGTTTTCGGCAAATCCTTTCAAGCGACGCCACTCGTCCGGGGGCAGGGCCGGAGGTGATCGAGGCCGCTTTTGCGACAATCGATTTCAGCCCGACGAAAGAAATGGCGGGCTGAAAGCGCTCAGACCGCTTTTTGCAGTTCCTGCGCACCCACGGGTGCATTGACCTTGCCGCCGGTGATGAAGAAGGCGAAGACGTCACGCGGGGTCTTTTCGACCGACCGCTCAGGCGCAATCAGCGGCAGATCGTCCGGCACGCCGCCCGCCGCATAGGTCTTGACCCGTTTGGCCCAGTCGCTGATCCCGGTCTGCGGATAACAGGTCTTGATATCGTCCTCGCCCTTCTGCAGGCGGCAATAGACGAAATCGGCGGTCACGTCCGGCAGCATCGGATAATCATGATGATCGGCGCAGACGACGGCGACCTTGTGTTTGGCGATGAGATCGATGAATTCCGGCACCTGGAATGTCTCGTTGCGGACCTCCACCACATGCCGCAGGGAGATACCGTCCTGTTTTTCCGGCAACAGCGCCAGAAACGCACCGAAATCATCCGCATCGAATTTCTTCGTGGGCGCAAACTGCCAGAGGATCGGGCCGAGATGGGCGCCGAGTTCCGTCAACCCTTGAGTCAAAAACTTCGTCATCGATTCACCGGCCTCGGCCAGAACCCTGCGATTGGTGACGAAGCGGCTTGCCTTCAGCGAGAAGACGAAATCCTCCGGCACTTCGGAAGCCCATTTGGCGAAGGTCTCCGGCCTCTGGCTGCTGTAATAGGTGCCGTTCACCTCAATGGCCGTAAGCTGCCGGCTGGCGTGCTCCAGCTGGCGCTTCTTCGGCAATTTTTCGGGATAAAACGTGCCTTCCCAGGGCTCGAAGGTCCAGCCGCCGATACCGGTGCGAATCGTGCCTGATGTCGACATGTGTTATTTCTCCTCCGGCCTTCGGCCTTTCGTACCCTTGCGACGAAAGCTGCGGATTACTCCGCAGCCTCCCGTTTTCCGGCTGGCCGGCGCTCCAGAAGCTCCTTCAGGAAATGACCGGTATAGGAACGCTCGACCTTCACAATGTCCTCCGGCGTGCCGGTCGCCACCACTTCGCCGCCGCCCGTGCCGCCTTCAGGCCCGATATCGATGATCCAGTCCGCCGTCTTGATGACTTCGAGATTGTGCTCGATCACCACGACGGAATTGCCCTGTTCGACCAACGCATGCAGCATTTCCAGCAGCTTGTTGACATCGTGGAAATGCAGGCCGGTCGTCGGCTCGTCGAGAATATAGAGCGTGCGGCCCGTCGAGCGCTTTGACAGTTCCTTGGCGAGCTTGACGCGCTGCGCCTCGCCGCCGGAGAGCGTATTGGCCTGCTGGCCGACCTTGATGTAACCGAGGCCGACATCAAACAGCGATTGCAGCTTGTCGCGCACCGCCGGAACCGCCGCGAAGAACTCCACACCTTCCTCGACCGTCATATCCAGGACATCGGCGATGGACTTGCCCTTGAAGGTGACATCCAGCGTCTCGCGATTGTAGCGCTTGCCGTGGCAGACATCGCAGGTGACGTAGACGTCGGGCAGGAAGTGCATCTCGATCTTGATGACGCCGTCACCCTGGCAGGCCTCGCAGCGGCCGCCCTTGACGTTGAAGGAGAAACGGCCCGGAGCATAACCGCGCGCCTTGGCTTCCGGCAGGCCTGCGAACCAGTCACGGATCGGCGTGAAGGCGCCGGTATAGGTGGCGGGGTTGGAACGCGGCGTGCGGCCGATCGGCGACTGGTCGATATCGATCACCTTGTCGATGAATTCGAAACCGTCGATGCGGTCGTGCTCGGCCGGGATTTCGCGCGCACCCATCACCCGGCGCGCCGCCGATTTATAAAGCGTCTCGATCAGGAAGGTGGACTTGCCGCCGCCAGATACGCCGGTTACGGCGGTGAAGACGCCAAGCGGCACAGCTGCGGTGACATTCTTCAGATTGTTGCCGCGTGCACCGAACACCTTGATCTCGCGGCCCTTCTTGGGCTTGCGGCGCTCAGCCGGCACGGCAACGCCGAGTTCGCCGGAGAGATATTTGCCGGTCAGCGATTTTGGATTGGCCATCACCTCCTGCGGCGAACCTTCGGCAATGACCTGGCCGCCGTGGATACCGGCCGCCGGGCCAATGTCGACCACATAATCCGCCGTCAGAATGGCATCTTCGTCGTGTTCGACCACGATGACGGTATTGCCGATATCGCGCAGATGTTTCAGCGTATCGAGCAGGCGGGCATTGTCGCGCTGGTGCAGTCCGATCGAGGGTTCGTCGAGAACATAGAGAACGCCTGTCAGGCCCGAGCCGATCTGCGAGGCCAGACGGATACGCTGGCTTTCACCGCCGGAAAGCGTGCCTGAATTGCGCGACAGGCTGAGATAATCCAGCCCGACATCGTTGAGGAAGCGCAGCCGTTCGCGGATTTCCTTGAGGATACGCACCGCGATTTCGTTCTGCTTGGCGTTGAGGTTTTCCGGCAGCACCTCAAACCAGTCGCGCGCCGTACGGATCGACATTTCGGTAACTTCACCGATGTGCAGCTTGTTGATCTTGACGGCGAGCGCTTCCGGCTTCAGGCGATAACCGGCGCAGGCCGGGCAGGGGGCCGCCGACATGTAACGTTCGATTTCCTCGCGCGCCCAGGCGCTGTCCGTCTCTTTCCAGCGACGTTCCAGATTGGGCACGATGCCTTCGAAATTCTTCACCGTCTTGTAGGAGCGGGCGCCGTCCTGATAGTTGAATTCGATCTTGTCATCGGTGCCCTGCAGGATGGCGTGCTGCGCTTCTTTCGACAGGTCCGACCATTTGCTCGACAGCTTGAAGCCGAAAGTCTTGCCGAGCGCTTCCAGTGTCTGGTTGTAATAGGGTGAGGAGGATTTGGCCCAGGGCGCTATCGCGCCGTCGCGCAGCGTACGGGCCGGCTCCGGTACGATGAGGTTTTCATCGACCTTCTGCTGCGAGCCGAGACCGTCGCAGCTGGGACAAGCGCCGAAGGGATTGTTGAAGGAGAACAGCCGCGGCTCGATTTCCGGAATGGTGAAACCGGAAACAGGGCAGGCGAATTTTTCCGAAAACAGCACCCGTTCATGGGTCTCGTTAAGCGACTTGTTGGCGGAGCCACCAGCGGCGGTTTCTTCCGGCGGCAGAGGTTTGTCGGCGAATTCGGCGATTGCCAGCCCGTCGGCGAGCTTGAGGCAGGTCTCGAGACTGTCGGCAAGGCGTGCGGCCATATCCGGGCGAACGACGGCGCGGTCGACCACCACGTCGATATCGTGCTTGTATTTCTTGTCGAGGGCAGGAACGTCGGCGATCTCGTAGAACTGGCCATCCACCTTGACGCGCTGGAAGCCCTTTTTCATCAGCTCGGCGAGTTCTTTCTTGTACTCGCCTTTGCGGCCGCGCACGATCGGCGCAAGAATATAAAGACGCGTGCCTTCCTCGAAAGCGAGGATGCGGTCGACCATCTGGCTGACCGTCTGGCTCTCGATCGGCAGGCCGGTTGCCGGCGAATAGGGCACACCGACGCGGGCGAACAGCAGGCGCATATAGTCATAGATTTCGGTGACCGTGCCGACCGTGGAACGCGGATTGCGCGACGTTGTCTTTTGCTCGATGGAGATTGCCGGCGACAGGCCGTCGATCTGGTCGACATCCGGCTTCTGCATCATTTCCAGGAACTGGCGCGCATAGGCCGAAAGGCTTTCGACATAACGGCGCTGGCCCTCGGCATAGATCGTATCGAAGGCAAGCGACGACTTGCCCGAACCGGAAAGGCCGGTCATGACGATCAGCTTGTTGCGCGGCAGATCCAGATCGATGCCCTTGAGGTTGTGCTCGCGGGCGCCACGGATGGAAATCGTCTTCAGTTCACTCATGACAAGGCTCGGACAAAAATAACAGGCTTGATGGCAGCGCGTCCTTATGTAGTGACGCAGCCGGATGTGTCGAGGTCTATTCCCAATCGGTCGCAGCTTTTCGGAATGCTTGACTCGAAATCTGCGATTTAATAGAACAAAAAAGGAACGAATTGCAAGCGCGAATGTCTGCTCCCGCAGCTTAAGATTATTCTTTGTGGATAGTTCCCCGGCTGCGGTGCCCTTTGCGGGCCGCGGCAGCTATTGTGTGGCGAATTTTTTGAAATGCAATTGCCGGTCATGATGGCCGGCGGACAGGATGACGAGATGGCTGGTAGCGTAAACAAGGTAATTCTGATCGGAAACGTGGGCGCCGATCCCGAAATCCGCCGGACGCAGGATGGCCGCCCCATCGCCAATCTGCGCATTGCCACTTCGGAGACCTGGCGGGACCGTAACAGCGGCGAGCGCCGCGAGAAGACCGAATGGCACACCGTCGTCGTCTTCAACGAAGGCCTTTGCAAGGTGGTCGAGCAATATGTCAAGAAGGGCGCCAAGCTCTATATTGAAGGCCAGTTGCAGACGCGCAAATGGCAGGACCAGACCGGTAACGACCGTTACTCCACCGAAATCGTGCTTCAGGGCTTCAATTCCACGCTGACGATGCTTGATGGTCGCGGCGAGGGCGGCGGCGGTGGCCGCAGCGGCGGCGGCGATTTCGGCGGCGGCAATGATTATGGCAGCGGCGGTGGTTCCGGTTACAGCGGCAGCGGCGGTTACGACCAGCAGTCGTCACCCCGCGGCGGCTCTTCCCGTGGCGGCAGCCAGCCTTCCGGTGGATTCTCCAACGATATGGATGACGATATCCCGTTCTGAGCGGAAGCTCGCAGATTGTGGAAGGCGGGCGTAGCAAGGCTGCTGCCCGCCTTTAATTTTAGATCGGCTCAGGCCGCCACCTTGTCCGCCAGCATCGCAACCATGACATCCGATTGCGACACGATGCCCACCATCTTTCCCTTGGCGTCGATAACCGGCAGGTAATGTAGACCTTCCTCCGCAAAACGGATGATGGCCTCCTCGATCGAGGTTTCAGGCTGCACGGTTTTTACCGGGGAGGTCATGATGTCCTTGACGGTATCGTTGGGGGCGCTTGCGCCTGATAGAATCCGGCGCAGCCGCTGCAGGAAGCCGATGGAGGGGCGACCGTTTCTCCAGCTTGCCTTCTCCAGGAAATCGGTCTGGGTAACGATGCCGAGGATTTCGGCCTTATCATTGGTGACGGGCAGTGCCTTGAAATGGTGGCTGCGCATCAACGCATGGGCGTGGCGCAGGCTGTCATCGGGGGCGACACCGATCACATCCCGCGACATGACACTGGCGCAATCGAGATGCAGCGCGCGGCGGCGGTAAGAGCGCAGTTCGGTCTTGCGCAGGATGGCTTCGAGCTCGTCCCGGTCAATATCGAGAAACTCGTCATATTCCTTCAGCACCTCATCGAGATCGCTGGAGGAAAAGCCGATTTTCTGGATAGGGGTGGGATCGGTGGTGCCATGGGCGGCCTTTCCAGACTTCAGGCCGTGGGGATAAGTGCGGCCGGTGGCATTGTTATAGACGAGCGCGAGTGCCAGAAGGATCAGTGAGTTTCCGGCGACCGGCCAGAGCAGGAAGTCATAACCGAGGCTGTGTACGGCGGGGCCGCCGAGAACGGCCGTCAACGCGACGGCACCGCTTGGCGGATGCAGGCAGCGCAGCGCCATCATGGCGGCAATGGCAAGGCTGACGGCGAGCGCGCTGGCGAGGAATGGATCCGGCACCAGTAGCGCTGCGGTTACACCCACGAAAGCCGATACGAGATTGCCGCACAGGATCGACCAGGGTTGCGCCAGCGGGCTGGAGGGCACGGCGAATAAAAGCACGGCCGAGGCGCCCATCGGTGCGATCATGGCGGGCAGGGTGGGATCGAAACGCAGAGCCAAACTGCCGAGAAGCCCAGTCAGCAGAATGCCTAAAAAGGCGCCGCTTGCGGAGCGCAGCCTTTCCCTGTTGCTGACGGGGGCGGCATCCGGGATGAGGCGGCGCAGCGTGGAGCGCATGAGAACAACTTTCGAGACCGGAAAAGATGCGCGTCTTTTAGCCGAAATGCCGGCCGGATTTAAAGCGCGGATTTTCCGGAGTTATAACCGCATACGGGATTTTGTTGCGCGGACATGGGATCGCACCGAAGATCAGAAATCAAAGGCCGATTTTATGCCGTCGACCACGAATTGCACCGATAGTGCCGCCAGCAGCACGCCGAGCAGCCGGGTGAGGATCGCACGGCCGGTATTGCCGAGAAAGCGGTCCATGCGTTCCGAGACGATCAGGGCTGCATAAACGAGGGCCATGGCGAAAGCGAGGATCAGGATGAGCACCACCATCTCGACCGTGGTCTTCATCGATCCGGCTAGCAGCACGGTGGCTGAAATGGCGCCCGGCCCGGCGATCAGGGGCAGCGCCAGCGGAAAGACCGCCAGATTGTGAAGCTGGTCCCTGGTGATGGCGATTTCGGAAGTCTTTTCCTTGCGCTCCTGGCGTTTTTCGAAAATCATCTCGAAGGAAATCCAGAACAGCAGAAGGCCGCCGGCGATGCGGAAGGCGCCGAGCGAGATGCCGAGAAGATTGAGGATCGCGAGGCCGAAAAGCGCGAAGACGGCGAGAATGCCGAAGGCGATGATGGAGCCGCGCAGCGCCACCTGGCTGCGCTGGTCGCGCGTCATGCCGACGGTGAGCGCCAGGAAAACGGGTGCGAGACCCGGTGGATCGAGTGTGACCAGAAGTGTGGTGAGCGCATTGATGAGCGTTTCGCTGCTGGCCATTCTTTCCCCGCTTATTGCCTTTTTGCATATGACCCTACGCAAGTCGTGGCTGCTTTGAAAGGGAACGGACCCACTTTTGCCGGGCTAAATCGTGAAAAGCGGCGTTCGTCTTGCAAATGACGCAAAAGCCTGTTCAAAACTCGCCGGGAAATTGGCTTAACGTTGCTGTTTCCGCTATAAAAATCCATCCGATTCTTAACAGAGAATGTGATCCGTTTTGACTGACCAGAGCCCCCCCGGCGGCGGAAAACTTCCGCCAGGCATTGAACCGATTTCCATCATGGAGGAAATGCAGCGGTCGTATCTCGATTACGCCATGAGCGTTATCGTGTCCCGCGCGCTTCCCGATGTGCGAGACGGCCTGAAGCCGGTCCATCGTCGTATCCTCTACGGCATGTCCGAACTCGGCATCGACTGGAACAAAAAATACGTCAAATGCGCCCGCGTTACCGGGGACGTGATGGGTAAATTCCATCCGCACGGCAATTCGGCGATCTACGACGCTTTGGCGCGCATGGCGCAGGACTGGTCGCTCCGCCTGCCGTTGATCGACGGGCAGGGCAATTTCGGCTCCATCGACGGCGATCCGCCGGCGGCAGAACGTTATACCGAATGCCGTCTGGACAAGGCCGCGCATTCGCTGCTCGACGATCTCGACAAGGAAACGGTCGATTTCCGCGATAACTATGACGGCACATTGCAAGAGCCAGTCGTCATTCCGGCCAAGTTCCCGAACCTTCTGGTCAACGGGGCAGGCGGCATCGCCGTCGGCATGGCCACCAATATTCCGCCGCACAATCTTTCTGAGGTTATCGACGGCTGTATCGCTCTCATCGAAAATCCGGCGATTGAGCTGCCGGAACTGATGCAGATCATTCCTGGCCCGGATTTCCCGACCGGCGCGCTGATCATGGGCCGGTCCGGCATCCGCTCGGCTTACGAGACGGGTCGCGGATCGGTCATCATGCGCGGCCGCGCCACCATCGAACCGATGCGCGGCGACCGCGAGCAGATCATCATCACCGAGGTTCCCTATCAGGTGAACAAGGCGTCGATGATCGAAAAGATGGCCGAACTGGTCAAGGAAAAGCGCATCGAGGGCATTTCCGACCTGCGCGACGAGTCCGACCGCCAGGGCTACCGCGTGGTCGTCGAGCTGAAGCGCGATGCCAATGCCGATGTCATCCTGAACCAGCTTTACCGTTACACGCCGCTGCAGACCTCCTTCGGCTGCAACATGGTGGCGCTGAACGGCGGCAAACCGGAGCAGATGACACTGCTCGACATGCTGCGCGCTTTCGTTTCGTTCCGCGAGGATGTCGTCAGCCGCCGCACCAAATATCTGCTGCGCAAGGCGCGTGAGCGCGCGCATGTGTTGGTCGGTCTGGCGATTGCGGTCGCCAATATCGACGAGGTCATCCGCGTCATTCGCCATGCGCCCGATCCCGCTTCGGCCCGCGAAGAGCTGATGACGCGGCGCTGGCCGGCGCAGGATGTGGAAAGCCTGATCCGTCTGATCGACGATCCGCGCCACCGCATCAATGAAGACGGCACCTACAATCTCTCGGAAGAGCAGGCGCGCGCCATTCTCGAACTTCGCCTTGCCCGCCTCACAGCGCTCGGCCGCGATGAAATCGGCGACGAACTGAACAAGATCGGCGCTGAAATATCCGAATATCTGGAAATTCTGTCGTCGCGCCTGCGCATCCAGCAGATCGTCAAGGACGAGCTTGTCGCCGTCCGTGACGAGTTCGGCACGCCGCGCCGTTCCGAGATTGTCGAGGGCGGCCCAGATATGGACGATGAAGACCTCATCGCCCGCGAGGACATGGTCGTCACCGTTTCGCATCTCGGCTACATCAAGCGCGTGCCGCTGACCACGTACCGCGCGCAGCGTCGCGGCGGCAAGGGCCGTTCCGGCATGGCGACGCGCGACGAGGATTTCGTCAACCGTCTCTTCGTTGCCAATACCCATACGCCTGTCCTGTTCTTCTCCTCGCGTGGCATCGTCTACAAGGAAAAGGTCTGGCGTCTGCCGATCGGCACGCCGCAGTCCAAGGGCAAGGCCCTCATCAACATGCTGCCGCTGGAGCCCGGCGAGCGCATCACCACCATCATGCCGTTGCCCGAGGACGAAACGACCTGGGAAACGCTGGATGTAATGTTCTCGACGACGCGTGGCACGGTTCGCCGCAACAAGCTCGGCGATTTCGTGCAGGTCAACCGCAATGGCAAGATCGCCATGAAGCTGGACGAGGAGGGCGATGAAATCCTCTCCGTTGAAACCTGTACGGACCGCGACGACGTGTTGCTGACGACCGCGCTCGGCCAGTGCATCCGCTTCCCCGTGGACGATGTGCGCGTCTTTGCCGGCCGCAACTCCGTCGGTGTGCGCGGCATCAACATGGCCGAGGGCGACCGCATCATCTCCATGACCATTGTGGGCCATGTGGAAGCTGAACCGTGGGAGCGCGCGGCCTAT
Source organism: Agrobacterium sp. ST15.13.013 (assembly GCF_027956525.1). Classification (NCBI taxonomy): domain Bacteria; kingdom Pseudomonadati; phylum Pseudomonadota; class Alphaproteobacteria; order Hyphomicrobiales; family Rhizobiaceae; genus Agrobacterium; species Agrobacterium sp. ST15.13.013. The sequence goes on along the minus strand of NZ_JAQKGP010000032.1, from coordinate 4,743 downwards.
CTGAAGCGTTCGGCTACCGAGCGGCGTGCCGCAGGCGTTGATGAGGACGATATTGCGCTCGTCGGCGAGGAAGTTACAGAAGAGGGTGAACTCAGCGAAGAGCGTTATCAGGAACTGAAGGCGCGTGAAGAATTCGTGCTGACGGTTTCCGTGAAGGGCTTCGGCAAGCGTTCCTCTTCTTACGACTTCCGCACCTCGGGTCGCGGCGGCAAGGGCATCCGCGCCACCGATACGGCAAAGACCAACGAGATCGGCGAACTCGTCGCTGCCTTCCCGGTGGAGGAGGGCGACCAGATCATGCTGGTTTCCGATGGCGGTCAGCTCATCCGCGTTCCGGTCAACGGAATCCGCATCGCCAGCCGCGCCACCAAGGGCGTGACTATTTTCTCGACCGCCAAGGATGAGAAGGTGGTTTCCGTGGAGCGTATCAACGAGCCGGAAGGCGACGACGAAGCAGAAAACGGCAATGGCGAAGACGCCGCCGCCGATCTGCCTGATACGCTGGAGGCGCCGGAAAGCGAGGCGTAAGCCGCCTCGTTATCTTCGGCTACCAATCAAGAAAAACCCCGCGGCGCTCAGGCTCCGCGGGGTTTTTTGCTTGCGTCTTATCGACTGCGTTTGATTTTCAGCGGATCCGAATATGCACCGGTGCGCGGCCCGAGCGGCTTGCGACATGAAGGTGGATGTTTGCTTCCGGCTGATTGGAGCGCCAGGCGCGGGCGCCATGCGACAGAAGCAGCGCCACGAGATCGCGCGTCTTCGCCTTGGAACGGTTAAGACCGAGATCGGCGATACGCATCGCCGCCTCGTGAATGGGATGCAGAACCGACAGGTTGCCATGCCCGTTGCCAGACGCAATGTCCGAATAATTCTCGTTGACTGCCATCTTGGAAAGCCTCGCTACACATTACAAATTTCGAGGAGACAGGCGATGTTTCGAGCGTGAACCACCGCCTGCGAAAACGTCTGTTACTGGAGTGACGCCCAGCAGCTGACGCCTTTCTTTTTCAATGCATTGCATGCATTCACCGCGGCGTTCTGGCCATCGAAGCCGCCGAAACGGGCGCGGTAGATCTGGGAGCCGTCCTTGTTGAAGGCAACCGTGAAGGGCTTTGCGGAGCGCAGCGCCGCACCGCCTTTTTCCTGCGCGTTGTGCAACAGGCCGCGCGCGGAGTTCTCGTCGGGAGATGCTCCGATCTGGATCACCCAGCTTCCCTGCGGAATTTCCGACCTGGCCGAAACTGAAGGCGCGGAGACGACAGGTGTCGTAGTGGACGCGGTGACGATATTATCCACCTTGGTCGAGTTGGTGATCAGCTTACGGTCCGGCGCGGAAGGCGCACGAGCAATCGGGTCCTTGCCCTTCTGCCAGGTTGCTGCTTCCATTGCCTTGACGGCCGCATTGGAAGAGGAGCCTGCAAAAGCGGTGACCGGCGCTTCCTCGTAACGGGCCTGCGGGACTGGACCGGAATTGGGCAGGCCGGCTGCCGTTGCAGCAACTGCCACGGAAGGAACGGCAGCGGAGACGGCGGCGGGCTCTTCGACCGGTGCGGAGCGGGTCTGCGCGATCAGGTTGCTGTTGCCGCCACGCGATGCCTGCGGCAGGTATGTTGCGACAAGCTTGCGCATGGTGGCGTCACGGGCAGCGCTGGAGCGACCACCGAGAACGACGGCGACGATGGAACGTCCGTCAAGCTGAGCCGATGTGGCAAGGTTGCTGCCGGCTGCACGGGTATAACCGGTCTTGATGCCATCCACACCCTTCACGGTTCCGACAAGACGGTTATGGTTGCCGATAACCTGCTTGCCGAAGTTGAAGGTACGGGTGGAGAAGTAGCCGTAATATTGCGGGAAATGCTGGCGAAGCGCGATACCGAGACGGGCTTGGTCGCGTGCCGTTGTCATCTGCGCCGTGTTGGGCAGGCCGTTGGCGTTGCGATACGTCGTGCGGGTCATGCCGAGCGCTCGGGCCTTGGCGGTCATCATTCTGGCAAAACGGTCTTCCGAGCCGCCGAGATATTCGCCGAGCGCGGTTGCCATGTCATTTGCGGACCGGGTGACGAGTGCAAGGATGGCCTGTTCCACGGTGATGCTGCCGCCGGCGCGTACGCCGAGCTTGGACGGCGGCTCCTTGGCGGCGTTGGCTGACACCGGCACCTTCGAATCGAGCGAGATACGTCCGGTATTGAGCGCCTCGAATGTCAGATAAAGCGTCATCATCTTTGTCAGCGACGCCGGATAACGCAGCCCGTCCGGATCCTCGCCATAAAGAACCTTGCCGGTCTTGGCATCGATGACGATGCCCGCATATTTCGGATCGGCCTTTGCGGTTTGAACGGATGTTGCGGTTATGAACGCCGCAGCAAGGGTTAACGCAATAAACCTCACAAAAGACGTCGCACCCGCTTTGCGCGAATGTGCCCCGGATAGACTTTTCAACACTGCTGAACTCTTCAATCGCATATTTCTGTTCCGCTCGGACACGCCCCGCCCGATGCTCCGAGACAAAACTTTATCGGGTTGGCGTTACCAAGTGGTTTATGAAAGGTATCCGCCTTCCATAAAATGCGACTTTTCACACCCAATCTGTGCCGTGCTGTTTCACCGATTTCCGTCTTTTACGAGGCGGCGCTCGATATAGTTTTTCACCTCCGCATCCAGCTTTTGCCATTGGGGCAGCAGGGCGGAGGAGAAACGGTAGAACAGGCTGAGGTCCTGTCCGGCGTGAATATCCCTCTGACAATCGCTGCCGGTGGCCGCCTGCGGCGTTTGCGGCAGCAGGCAGCGCACCACATAGACGCTTTCGCCATCGCGATCGCCGGTCAATATGACTTCCTTGCCATAGCCGGAATCGGTCCGCAGACGGTGCAGCAGCAGGCCGTGCTTCAACGGCATCGGCTCTCCCTCCGTCAGCCGCGAATAGATCGGCCCGAAACGACCGGACATGTCCTCGGACATGGTGCTTTGCGAAAGCTGGATGAAAATCAGACCTGCCGCCTGCGCGGGATCGTCGAAAACGGCGCGATTCGCTTCCTCATACCCCTTGAGATCAGGCCAGCTTAGATAAAGGTCGACGCGCTCCCGTTCTCCGCCGATGCGCTCGGAAGGCGCCCGCAGGGTGTTTTTGGCAAGCCTCAGCCGGTCGTTGCCGATGACGATCTCGACCTCTTCGGTGTCCGTCGTCTGGCCGGCCTGAAGAATCCGCTCGCCATACCATTTGATGCCGACATTTAGGACGCCGAGAAAGACGAGCAGAATTGCGGTGATAAGGACGGACCGCAGCATGAGTGATGATGACAGCAGAGGTTTCTGGTCGTTCATGGGCTTCCACATTCATTCCGGCCGCTGGATGCGTTTCCCGCCGGGAAATAGGGGTGCAAAGCTTTAACCCGAGGCGATCGGCATTGAAATGATGTTTTGCCGCTGCTACCTGAGAACAACCAAGCAAAGGACGGCATATGGCAGCGCGCGACAGATATTCCCGGAAGCTCGAATGTTCCAAATGTGGTCATCAGGGTTTTGCCGAAGCGTCGGAATCGGATGACAAGAGCCGCCGGGACGTCGATTTTCGCATCGATGAAATGCCGCGCGGATTTCGCGCGGAGCGCGTCTCGGGCGATCCGACGGATTTCATGATCCGCTGCGCCCAGTGCGGCAATATATTCCGTTTCTTGCAGAAAACCGCCTATGCGCCCGGAGGCGAGCCGCGCGTGAAGGCCTGAAGGAAAGGTGCCAGCATGACCTTACCACAACAACCGAACGGAGCGCCGCAAAGGCGCAAGCCGATCTGGCCGTGGATCGTGCTGCTGGTGCTGACGCTCTCAGCCATTTATTCCTATAATCGCGCCAACGAAATCATCACCGAGTTGTCCGATAGCTTGCCGCCGGCGTTGCTAAATCTGTTCGAGGATATTTTTCGAGGTGACAGCCGGCACGGCAATGGCGGGCCGAGCATCGGCGTCTGAGACGATGGCGGTTATCGCCCGCTGGCCTTTCGGTCACGCTTCTTTTTTTTGTGGTCATAATAGAAAAAAAGCCCCGCAAAGAGGCGGGGCAGGTTGATCGCTCGGGGAAAGTTGGGCAATGCCCGGGAGCGATGGCCTGATATAAATGACAATAGTGCTGACGCGATAGGCCATTTCCGTCTCAAACAGTACGCCTATGCATAAATTTCACCCAATTTGCGGATTTTTGAACGATAAGTTGGCCGAATCTGTAAGACAACTTGACAGACTTTCACTTTGTTCTTTGCGTTGCCCAGAATTGCACATATTCGGCTTTAAGATAACGTGACATGAGCAAACGCATGGACAAATCGGGAATCCTCTTTGTGGCGCTTTTGCTGGCGCTTGTGGCAATCGTTTTAAGCCTGACGCTATTCGATACGGCTCAGCAGGCGCCGTCGATACCTTCAGGTGACGGATCCCTGTTGCCGCCGGCAACGACACCGGGGCAATGATCTGCCAACCACGAAAGAAGAGCGACGCCGCTCGACCGGTCGGGATTGACGACCTTTTTCAAACCGCTATAAAGCCTCACCACCGATGGATGGGTGTCCGAGTGGTTTAAGGAACCGGTCTTGAAAACCGGCGTGCGTGAGAGCGTACCGTGGGTTCGAATCCCACCCCATCTGCCATCAAGCTTTGTCCAGACCGGAGACATAGGTAACAGTTTGTACCTAAGACATAGGTGACAATCTCGTGCCGAACGGATTGTCGATTGTTTGCAGCGTTCTCTGTTCCA
>NZ_JAQKGP010000031.1:0-55788 GCF_027956525.1 Agrobacterium sp. ST15.13.013 | reverse complement strand
TCGCCGCGAGCGCCCAGAACATCAAGAAAATAGCGATGGCGCTCACGAAAGCACCCAAACCCGCCTGGGGATGAGGAAACGAGGCTCATCTTATCTCCCGTTCACCCGCAAAAGACGACAATAAAACGTCATCATCCCGAAAAAGAAAAAACCCGCCGAAAATATCGACGGGTTTGTCAGCGGTCTGAATACCCGCCTTTGGCGGGTATTTTTATTAATGGGCTCAAAAATCGATGGCCCGGCCTTTTATTTCGTAATCGCCGAAACGCACGGGTTCTGCACCGCCGCGGCCGCCGGTTTCCGGCGGCAACTTGAGATCGGCCTGTTGCCTGCGCCGTTCTTCCGCTTCTTTCAACGCTCGCTGCGCCGCCGGCGAAAGTCGCTTTACACCTTCCGCGCCACTGTCTGTGGCGTTGTCATTATTCGCATTCTGCATGAAATCCTCCCTATGACGGGATATTGAAATACGTTTGCCGTTTACCAGATGATATATAATCCGAGGGGCTTTATAAACCCCGGAATATTCCCGGTGAGTGACAAGGAGAGTTAAACGGATGAACATGATGCGCACGGCAATGCTTCTGGCCTTCATGACCGCATTGTTCATGGGTGTCGGTTTTCTGATCGGCGGCAAGGGCGGCATGATGATTGCCCTGGTCATCGCAGCCGGTATGAATATTTTTTCCTACTGGAACTCTGACAAGATGGTTCTCTCCGCCTATCATGCGCGGGAGATCGACGAGGCGAATGCGCCCGAATTTTTTCACATGATCCGCGACCTGTCGCAAAATGCCGGTCTGCCGATGCCGAAGGTCTATATTTACGATAGCCCGCAACCCAACGCCTTCGCGACCGGGCGTAATCCGCAGAACGCCGCCGTTGCCGCTTCGACAGGATTGCTGGAGCGTCTGACACCGGAGGAAGTGGCCGGTGTCATGGCGCATGAGCTTGCGCATGTGCAGAACCGGGATACGCTGACCATGACAATCACCGCCACGCTGGCGGGCGCCATATCCATGCTCGGCAATTTTGCCTTCTTCTTCGGCGGCAACCGGGAGAACAACAGTAATCCGCTCGGCTTTATCGGCGTGCTGGTGGCGATGATCGTGGCGCCGCTGGCCGCGATGCTGGTGCAGATGGCGATCAGCCGCACACGGGAATATTCCGCCGACCGGCGCGGCGCGGAAATCTGCGGCAACCCGCTCTGGCTTGCTTCCGCATTGCAGAAGATTTCGGGCATGGCGCAGCGTATCCACAATGACGATGCCGAGCGTAACCCGGCAACGGCGCATATGTTCATCATCAATCCGCTTTCCGGCGAGCGCATGGACAATCTCTTCTCCACGCATCCGAATACGGAAAATCGCGTGGCCGCACTGCACGCCATGGCGCAGGAGTTTTCCCCGCGAGGATCGACGCCGCCGCCATCGGGTGATAGACCTCTGCGCAAATCAAGCTCCGTTCCCAAAACAGGCTGGGGACGAGGCAATGAAAACGAGCGCAAGGGGCCGTGGTCTTGACATCCGATATTCAGAATAAGCCGGCGCGGTCCAGAAAACCGAGACCGGCTAATGGGAAGGGCCGTGAAGACGGCCCTTCGTCTTTCCAGGATAAGCCGGGTCTCGCCGCGCGCATTGCCGCCACTCGCATTCTGGCCGCCGTTCTGGAAAAAAAGACCTCGCTGGATGGGATGCTCGATAGCGAGAACGGCAATCCCGTCTATCGAGCCCTGTCGCTTGCCGACCGGGCGCTGGTGAGGGCCATCGTCAACAGCGCGCTTCGCCACCTCCCCCGGATTGAAACGGCTTTGTCGATGCTGCTCGATGGTCCGCTGCCGCAGGGCGCGCGATCGCTGCATCACGTTCTTGTCGTCGGTGCGGCGCAGATGCTTTACCTCGATGTGCCGGATCATTCCGCTGTCGATCTCGCCGTGGAGCAGGCTCACCGCGATCCGCGCAACCGGCGTTTCGTCAAACTGGTGAACGCTGTTCTTCGACGGCTCGGTCGTGAAAAGATGGAGATCGAAAAGGCTGTCGCCGACGTTCCCGTGCTGCCGGACTGGTTCTACGAGCGGCTTGTTTCGGCTTACGGAATTGAGGCGGCTCAGAGGATCTCGCAAGCGCAGCTGACGCCTTCCTCCATCGATCTCACGATCAAGGTTGATCCCGCTCTGTGGGCGGAAAAACTGGGCGGTACGCTGATGCCGAACGGCAGCGTGCGTCTGGGTGAATTCGAGGGGCAGATCCCCTCGCTCGAAGGCTTCGCCGAGGGTGCATGGTGGGTGCAGGATCTTGCCGCCAGCATGCCGGTCCGGCTTATGGGTAACATTGCGGGCAAACGTGTTGCCGATCTCTGTGCGGCCCCGGGCGGCAAGACCGCGCAGCTTGCGCTGGCGGGCGCCAAGGTGACGGCGCTGGATCAGTCCGGAAACCGTCTTCGTCGCCTCAGGGAAAACCTCGACCGGCTTGGTCTCCGTGCCGAAACGGTGGAGGCCAATATGCTGAAGTATCAGCCGGAACAGCTCTTTGACGCGGTCCTCCTCGATGCGCCCTGTTCTTCCACCGGGACACTTCGCAAACATCCCGATGTCTGCTGGACCAAGGATGAGAACGATATTGCCAAACTCGCTGCCCTTCAGGGCCAGATGCTGCGGCATGCGCTGACCCTTGTTGGACCGGGCGGTCTCGTTGTCTTCTCCAATTGCTCGCTGGATCCTTCTGAAGGAGAAGCGATGATCGCCGAGGTTCTGGCGGAAAATCCCGACGTGGAGCGTGTTGCCGTCCGCCGCGAGGATTGGCCCGGAATGGAAGCGGCCATCAGTCCCGATGGCGATCTTCGCACAACGCCGGATATGTTCGGCGGCGTCGATGGGTTTTTTAGCAGTGTCTTGCGTAAGAAGTAGAAAAAAGCCAAGCTCTCGCGAATCATTAGATATTTATCGAAAACGTTCCGGTCGTCGCGGTTCACTGATAAAAACAAAACATGTGAAACGGGAAACACAGCTTGTTAGGGTCCTTTGCAGGCAGCATGAATGCCGCCGGTCTTCTGTCGCGGATGGCGTATCGTCATCTGTGTGTCGGACTCACTCCTTTGCGCCTGCATATGTCGCGATTTGCCACTCGTGCGCCGGACGGTCTGGTGGCGGCGCCGACCGATCTTAGAGCCATCGATCCCTATTTCGCCGAGGAACTGTTGCGGGGCCGCATCGCGCTGGCCGGGCGTGTCGTCGAAACCGGCGGAGCTTCGCCATTTCAGATGGAATATCCCTCGGTGGTCTTTGAAGAACGGCTGCATGCATTTAGTTGGCTACGGCATATTCGCTCCGATAAATCGAGCGAGGCCTGCAAACGAGCGCGCCGCATTGTTGCGGAGTGGATGGTGCTTCATGGCAAACGGCTTGCAGGTATTGCTTGGTCACCGGAAATCGCCGCACAAAGGCTCATTGCCTGGCTTTCGCACTCTCCCGTCGTTTTATACGAGGCCGATGCCGGCTTTTATCGCCGGTTTCTGAAAAGCCTCGCCTTTCATGTGCGGTATCTCGAAAGAATTGTCAGACACGCGCCCGATGGCGAAGCGCGGCTGAGGATCAGGATTGCATTGGCCATGGCTTCCATTGCCATGCCAACGCGCCTTTCACGGATCACGCGAAATGGAATGAAGCTGGCTCAGGAAATGGAACGCCAGATTCTGCCCGATGGCGGACATGTTTCCCGTAATCCACGCGTCATGCTGGATCTGTTGCTCGATCTCCTGCCGCTTCGGCAAAGTTATATCAATCTCGGCCATGATCTGCCGTCAGGTCTGGTGCCGGCGATAGACCGCATGTTCCCGGCGATCCGGTTCTTCCGGCATCAGGGCGGCGATCTCGCGCTGTTCAACGGCGCCACGGCCACGCTCGCCAATGAGCTTGTTTCCGTATTGCGCTATGATGAAACGGCCGGCCGGCCTTCAAAGGTCCTGCCGGATGTGAACTATCACCGGCTTGCGACGGACGATACGGTCATCATCGTCGATACAGGGTATCCCGGCTCGGCGGAGCTTTCACGGAGTGCTCATTCGGGTTGCTTGTCTTTCGAAATGTCCTGCGGCAAGAACCGCTTCATCGTCAATTCCGGCTTTCCACGTAACGCCGCGCCGGAATATCAGCGCGCCAGCCGTTCCACGGCGGCTCATTCCACCGTCACGCTTGCGGATACCTCATCCTGTAGACTGTCGCGCTCGCGGCTGCTTGGTCCGATTATGGTGTCAGGCGTTAGCCACGTCGACAGCAGGCGCGGGGCGGATGCTAACGGTAATGATGTTCTCTGGGCATCACATGACGGTTATTTGCAGAATTTCGGTTGTTACCATGAGCGGGAAATAGAACTGAATGCGGTCGGCACCAAGATAAAGGGTCGGGATCTGCTGCGGCGCGACGAAAATGCGGCGAAAGCGCAATCGCAGTCGGTCACAGCGGTTTCACGTTTCCATATTCATCCCCACATTCAGCTACATCAGCGGGACGAGGAGTCGGTCTACCTGGAGGCAGCGGATGGAATCGTCTGGCTGTTTTCCGCGCCCGGGCTGGAGCTTTTCGTCACCGAAGATGTCTTCATGGCCGACGCATCCGGTATGCGCCCGTCGCAGCAGATTGAACTCCCCTTCAATCTTGCGAATACGCGGGAAATCCGCTGGCTGATCGAACGCCAAGCCTAGGCAAATTTCCGGCGATGCCGGTCAAAAACCACCATAGTTGTCATCGTTCGGCATCCCCGCTGTTTATTAATCCGGTAAGCTGTGTTAACGCGGCGGCAATTGCTGGATCAATTCCATTCCAGCCTGTCCTCCCCGTTAAACGGAGTATGCCTGATGGCCGTCGTGTCCAAGAAAATTCCCGCCCCCGATAAGGTAAAAATCCGCACGGCGCTTCTCTCCGTGTCTGACAAGACGGACATTATCGAATTGGCGACGGTGCTTTCCAAGCTTGGCGTCAAGCTGCTTTCGACCGGCGGTACGGCAAAGGCCATTGCTGAGGCAGGCCTGCCGGTTACGGATGTCTCAGACGTCACGAATTTTCCCGAGATCATGGATGGGCGCGTGAAGACGCTGCATCCCAGCGTTCATGGCGGCTTGCTGGCGATCCGGGATGATGCCGATCATGTCGAGGCGATGAAGGCGCACGGCATCGAGGCGATCGATCTATCGGTCATAAATCTCTATCCCTTCGAAGAAGTTCGCGCCAAGGGCGGCGATTATCCGACGACGGTGGAAAACATCGATATTGGCGGCCCGGCCATGATCCGCGCTTCCGCCAAGAACCACGCCTATGTCACTGTGGTTACCGATCCGTCTGACTATCCCGATCTGGTTGAGGCCCTGCAGGCCGATGACGGCCAGACGTCCTATACGCTGCGCCAGCGATTTGCCGCCAAGGCTTATGCCCGCACCGCTGCCTATGATGCGGTGATTTCCAACTGGTTCGCAGAGGCGCTTGCAATCGAAACGCCGGATTACCGCGCTATCGGCGGCGCGCTGAAGGAAAAGATGCGGTATGGCGAAAACCCGCACCAGAGCGCTGGTTTTTACCTCACTGGCGAAAAGCGTCCTGGCGTTGCGACCGCGACGCTGCTTCAGGGCAAGCAGCTTTCCTACAACAACATCAATGACACCGATGCAGCTTACGAGCTCGTGGCGGAATTCTTGCCGGAAAATGCGCCGGCAGTCGCTATCATCAAGCACGCCAATCCCTGCGGCGTGGCGACGGGGCCGACACTTGCCGAAGCTTACCGGCGGGCGCTGGCATGCGATTCCATTTCCGCTTTTGGTGGCGTGATTGCCCTGAACCGCACGCTCGATGCGGAAACGGCGGAAGAGATCGTCAAGCTCTTCACCGAAGTCATCATCGCGCCTGATGTCACCGAAGAAGCCAAGTCCATCATCGCCCGCAAGCCGAACCTGCGCCTTCTTGCCGCTGGCGGTTTGCCTGATCCGCGCGCGGCTGGCCTCACTGCTAAGACCGTCTCGGGCGGCCTGCTGGTGCAGAGCCGCGACAATGGCATGGTCGAGGATCTGGACCTCAAGGTCGTCACCAAGCGTGCGCCGACACCGCAGGAACTTGAAGACATGAAGTTTGCCTTCAAGATCGCCAAGCATGTGAAGTCCAATGCCGTCATTTACGCCAAGGACGGGCAGACCGCGGGTATCGGCGCAGGCCAGATGAGCCGTGTGGATTCCGCGCGTATCGCTGCCCAGAAGGCGGAAGATGCCGCCAAGGCTCTTGGTCTTGCCGAACCGTTGACGCGCGGCTCCGCCGTCGCTTCGGAAGCATTTTATCCCTTTGCCGATGGTTTGCTCGCCGCGATTGCTGCTGGCGCTACCGCTGTCATCCAGCCGGGCGGCTCCATGCGCGATCAGGAAGTGATTGACGCTGCGAATGAGCATAATGTGGCAATGGTCTTTACCGGCATGCGCCACTTCCGCCATTAAGCGCGGAAATAACCAAGAATAAAGAAGGCCCGGAAATTGATTTCCGGGCCTTTTGTTTCACGTGGGACAGTCTTGGCGCCGCAGTGTTCAGGTCACGGCTCCAACCTGCCACGGCACAAATTCATTATCGCCGTAGTCGTATATTTCGCTGACGGTCTTGTCGCCGGACGCTACCGCCAGGATATGCTCGAAAATTCGTTTGCCGGATTCTTCGATGGTTTCAGCGCCGGTGACGATCTCACCGCAATTGATATCCATGTCTTCCTTCATGTGTTCATACATTTCGGAATTGGTGGCGATCTTGATGCACGGCGACGGCTTGAAACCGGAAACCGAGCCGCGACCGGTGGTGAAACAGATGACGTTGCAGCCGCCCGCGACCTGGCCGGTGACGGCAACGGGGTCATAGCCGGGTGTATCCATGAAGACGAAACCCTGTTCCGTCACGGTTTCAGCAAACTCATAAACCGCCTTCAGCGGCATGGAGCCGCCCTTGGCGACCGCGCCCAGCGATTTTTCCAGAATCGTGGTCAGGCCGCCAAGCTTGTTACCGTGGGAGGGGTTGTTATTGAGTTCGTCGCCATTACGGGCGGTATAATCACGCCACCAGTCGATACGCTGTAGGAGCTTCTCGGCGACGGCAGGGGTGACGGCGCGCTTCGTCAGGAGATGCTCGGCGCCGTAAATCTCCGGCGTCTCCGAGAGGACTGTGGTGCCGCCGTTACGGACGATGAGGTCGGAGGCGAAACCCAGAGCCGGGTTGGCGGAAATGCCGGAATAACCATCCGAACCGCCGCATTCCAGCGCCACCTTCAGCTTGGAAAGCGGTTGTTCCGTGCGGCGGGCGGCATTGACCATAGGCAGCATGGCCTTGATCTCGGCGATCGCCGCATCGATTGTCTTGCGGGTGCCGCCATGCTGCTGGATCGTCATGGTGCGCAGCCGCTCACCCTCTTCCATCTTGTAATGTTCGAGAATGGGCGCGATCTGGTTGGTTTCACAACCGAGGCCGATCAGCAGAATGCCGCCGAAATTCGGGTGGCGGGCATAACCCTGAATGGTGCGGATCAGCAGGCGGTAACCTTCCGATTTCGTATTCAGCGCACAGCCGCCGCCATGGGTCAGCGCCACGACGCCATCGACATTGTCGAAACCATCAAGGCCGCCCTGCTTGTTGAAATAATCCGCGATGTAACGCGACACCGTGGCGGAACAGTTCACCGAAGCGATGACGCCGATATAGTTCCTCGTTCCAACACCACCGAGACCGCGGTCATAACCCCTAAACGTCCGGCGTTCGGCTTCCGGCACCATGCCCTTTTCTTCGATATCAACACTGAACTGATGTGCGTGTTCGGAAGGCACCATGGCGAGATTGTGCAGGTGCACGTGCCGGCCGGGCTCAATATCCTGGGTGGCGATACCAATGACCTGTCCGTATTTCAGCACCTCATCGCCCGATTTGATGAACTTCAGGGCCACCTTGTGCCCGCGCCCGATCAGCTCGAGCGCCGCCAGATCGCCCCTGCCCGTCGCGCCGCCGGCCGGAATGGACCGACGTGCCACCGCGACATTGTCGTTGGCGTTCAGCAAAATGGTTGCCTCGGAATTTTCACTCACGGGTTATCCTCCTCCCGTTATATTGCCTGCTATGTTTCTAGATCAATTTTCGACCCAGCGTCTCTTCGAACCTTCCAGATGCGTATGCATGGCGGCCTGCGCCAGCAGCGGGTCTTTCAGTTCAAGCGCCGCCAGAATGGCCTCGTGCTCCTGAAGGGCTTGGGTCCAGGTATCGCGGTCTTCAAATTTCACGCGAAGCTGGGCCGAAATGGGGCTGTGGCGCTCGTCGAAGAGGTTCGCCACCATTCGGGCCAAAACGCTGTTACCGGATTGCTCGGCGATGGTGACGTGAAACAGTCGATCCTGATCCAGAGGCTTGCGGCCGGCTTCGATTTCCCGCTGCATGGTATTGAGTATCTGGTGGAGGGTCGCGATTGTCTCATCGGTCATCCGGCTTGCCGCCAACACGATGGTGGCACCCTCCAGAGCGGCGCGCGCCTGCATCAGTTCGGAGGGGCTGTCACCGAGCGATTTGGTATGATGGGTCGTCTGCAGCGCTTCGGTAGATACGTAGACGCCGGAACCCATGCGAATTTCGACGGTGTTGTCGATCTCAAGCGCAATCAGCGCCTCCCGCAATGACGGTCTCGACACGCCGAGTTTCTGTGCCAGTTCCCGTTCGGCGGGAAGCCGCGTCCCAGGCAGGAATTCACCCATGTCGATGAGTTCGCGTATCTGATCCGCAATCTGTTGATACAGCCTGCGCGGTTCCGCTATTTTGGCCTGACCACTCATGTGTTTTTTGCTGAAGCCTTCGTGATGCTTGTATTTGGCCTTACCGTAACGCCAAGTGTAGCAATACGCAAGAAATTACTCAATATACTGAAAATACGATACTATTTTAAAGTTTCTCACGATGGCTATCCGTTGCCTCTAAAGCCAGCCTCCAATTTTTAACCTAATTGGCTTGACCATTATAAAAAACCGGCCTAACCATTTGCCCTGTTAAAGGCCCCCGGTGGAGCGGGGAACAGGGTGGAGGTTTCCAGATGTCGCAAGGCGCATCGACAATTCGGGGCGATTTTTCGTCCGAACAGATGGCGCACGGACAGCGCGCGGTGCTCCTGCGCCTCGATAATATCAGCAAGGAATTTCCCGGCGTCAAAGCACTTTCGAACGTGCATTTCGATCTGCGCGCAGGCGAGGTGCATGCCGTCTGCGGCGAAAATGGCGCGGGAAAATCGACGCTGATGAAGATCGTCAGCGGCGTCTATCAGCCGAGCGACGGCACCATCCTTCATAAAGGTGCGAAGGTGCAATATGCATCGCCGCTGGAATCCGAAGCCGCCGGCATCGCCATCATCCACCAGGAACTCAACCTCGTTCCGCATCTTTCCGTCGCTGAAAACATCTATCTTGCGCGCGAACCACGTCGTGGTTTCCTCGTCGACCGCAAGAAGCTGCGTCTCGATGCCAAGCGTTGTCTCGACCGGCTGGGTGTGGATATCGATCCGGACCAGATTGTCCGCGGCCTTTCGGTCGCTCAGTGTCAGATGGTGGAAATCGCCAAGGCGCTTTCTCTTGACGCTGAAGTGCTCATCATGGATGAGCCGACCTCTTCGCTGACCGAGCAGGAGACCCGGCTCCTGTTCAAGGTCATCCGCGATCTCAAGGCATCCGGTGTCGGGATCGTTTATATTTCCCATCGTCTCGATGAAATGGCCGAAATCGTCGATCGTGTGACGGTTCTGCGCGACGGACGTTATATTTCAACCGACGATTTTGCCTCGATCACCGTTGATGACATTGTCACGCGCATGGTGGGGCGTTCGCTGGAAGACAAATTCCCCGAGCGGACATCGCGCCCCACGGAAGACGTTATTTTTTCCGTGGAGGGCCTGACGCGCAGCGGCGTGTTCCACGACGTCGGTTTTTCGCTGCGCCGTGGTGAAATCCTCGGTTTTGCCGGGTTGATGGGTGCCGGCCGCACCGAAGTCGCCCGGGCTGTCTTCGGCGCCGATCCGCTCGATGCGGGCAGGATCGTTTTCAACGGGCGCGAGCTTTCGATCGGCTCACCGCAGGACGCCATCGAAGAAGGCATCGCCTATCTCTCGGAAGATCGCAAAAGCGATGGCCTCGCCATCAAGATGTCAGTGGCGGCCAATACGACGCTTGCCAATCTCGGCGAGGTTTCCAACCGTTTCGGGCTCATCGACTTCAAGAGGCATGACGATGTAGCAAAGCGCTACGTCGATCTCCTGAATATCCGTACTCCCTCCATCGGGCAGACGGTGCGACTGCTTTCCGGCGGCAACCAGCAGAAAATCATCATCGGCAAATGGTTGTTCCGGCAGTCGCGCGTGTTGTTCTTCGACGAGCCGACGCGCGGTATCGATGTCGGCGCGAAATTCGCGATCTACAAGATCATGGACGAGCTCGCCGCGCAGGGTATCGGCGTCATTCTCATCAGTTCGGAACTGCCGGAAATTCTTGGGCTGACGGATCGTATCGCCGTTTTCCATCAGGGCCGAATTACGGGCGTGCTAGAAACCGCCAAGACCAATCAGGAAGAAATCATGCGGTATGCGTCCGGTTACGGCCGGGCCGCGCAGTGAGGAACGACATGGCCAATATTGCAGAACCCAAAAAGGGCTTCGCTGTCAGCGATCGCCAGAAGGACATCATCCAGAAGTTTGCCGCGCTCGGCAGCCTGTTCGCCCTCGTCGCGGTGTTCTCCGCCACCAGCAGCGCCTTCTTCACCGTCAATAACGGCATGACGATTGCCTTGCAGGTCACGTCCATCGCGCTGCTCGGCATCGGGGCTACCTGCGTCATCATCACCGGTGGTATCGATCTTTCGGTCGGTTCGGTGCTGGCGCTCGCCGGTGTCGTCGCCGCTCTTGCGGTGAAGGAACTCGGTATGCCGGTGCCGGTCGGCATGTTGCTCGGCATTCTGACGGGATCGCTCTGCGGCTTCATTAACGGTCTTCTGGTCACCCGTTTCAAGCTGCCGCCCTTCATCGCCACCTTAGGCATGATGTTGATCGCCCGCGGCGTGGCCCTGCAAATCACCGGCGCGCGTGCCGTTTCGGGCCTCGGCGAATCCTTTGGCGAACTTGGCAACGGCGCCCTCTTTCGCATCGTCACTATCGGTGACGACGGCTTTCCGAATGTGGTGTTTCCCGGTATCCCCTACCCCGTCATCCTGATGGTGGTGATTGCGCTTGCGGTTTCCTTCATGCTCAACCGCTCGATCCTTGGCCGTCACATTTACGCTGTCGGTTCCAACGCCGAAGCCGCGCGCCTTTCCGGCGTCAATGTCGCCCGTGTCACCAATTTCACCTACATCCTGTCCGGCACGCTCGCCGGGCTCACGGGCTGCGTGCTGATGTCGCGTCTCGTTACCGCCCAGCCAAACGAAGGTGTGATGTATGAGCTGGACGCAATCGCCAGCGCCGTTATCGGCGGCACATCGCTGATCGGCGGCGTCGGCACCATTTCCGGCACGGCCATTGGCGCCTTCGTCATCGGCATCCTGCGCAACGGTCTCAATATGAATGGCGTGTCCGCCTTCACGCAACAGATCATCATCGGCCTCGTCATTCTGGTCACCGTCTGGATCGACCAGCTGCGCAACCGCCGCTGACCAAAGGGCTGCGGACCCTTTCCGCAAAAAAGATCGGCAGGGGAGGCCCGGTATGCCGACATCACGGAGGAAGAAATGAAGAAAATTGCGACTGCCCTTCTGACATCCGCAATCGCGCTGTGGAGCGTTTCCACCGTGCAGGCCGGTGAGATCGCCGTCATCGTCAAGACCGTCAACTCCACCTTCTGGCAGAATGTTCAGAAGGGTGCTGATGCGGCGATGAAGAACTCTTCCGGCAATACCATGACATTCCAGGGTCCGGCTGCCGAGTCCGCCATTGCCGACCAGGTCAACATGGTCGAAAACGCCATCAATCGTAAGGTCGCGGGCATTGTCCTGGCACCTTCCGACCCGGACGCGCTAGTGCCGGCCGTCAAGAAGGCCTGGGAAGCCCGTATTCCCGTCGTTTTGATCGACTCGCAGCTCGCCAAGGGTTCGGAGCAATATTACCAGTCGTTCCTGGCAACCGATAACAAGAAGGCCGGCGAACTGGCGGCCCAGGCGCTGATCGACAAGGTTGGCACGGAAGGCAAGATTGCCGTCATGTCCTATGTCGCCGGTGCCGGTTCCGAAATCGGCCGTGTCGGCGGTTTTACCGACTACATCCAGATGCACTCGAAGCTTCAGATCGTTGGTCCGTTCTATTCGCAGTCGCAGATGGCGACCGCGCTGAACCAGACCACCGACGTGCTGGCCGCCAATTCCGACCTGAAGGGCATTTTCGGCGCCAATGAGCCGACGGCCATCGGTGTCGGCCGCGCGCTTGCCCAGTCCGGCAAGGCCGGCAAGGTCATCGCCATCGGCTTTGACGGTAACCAGGATTTGCAGAGCTTCGTCAAGGACGGCACGCTTGCCGGCATCGTGGTTCAGGGTTCCTACCAGATGGGTGAAAAGGGCGTGGAAACCGTGACCAAGCTCATCAACAAGGAAAAGGTTGAGAAGTTCGTCGATACCGGCGTTGTTGTTGTCACCAAGGACAATATCGAGAAGCCTGAAGCCAAGAACGTGCTTTACTAATGCTGACGGCGCGCCGCCTTGCGGCGGCGCGTCCTTCCAAAGACGAGCTGGAAAGTCCCTGCGATGAAAGTCTCCGATACACGTAAATTGCCGCGCCGCGCCGTCGACGTCACCGTCATGGGCCTCGGTTGCGCCCAGATGGGCAATCTCTACCGCGTCACGCCCTATGAGGAATCCAAGGGCGCGTTCGACAAGGCATGGGAAAGCGGCATGCGTTATTTTGATACCGCGCCGTTCTACGGCTATACGCGGTCGGAGCGCCGCCTCGGCACCATGGTGACGGAGCATGACCGGAACGAATACACGCTGAGCACCAAGGTCGGCCGTGTGATGGTGCCGGACGAGACCGTCGGTCCGGAGGAGGATGCCTATATAACGCCCCTGCCGTTCCGCCCGGTCTATGATTATTCCTATGACGGTATTCTGCGCTCCTTCGAGGCAAGCCAGCAACGGCTAGGCGTTCTGAAGCCGGATATTATTTATGTCCATGATATCGGCTCCTTCACCCATGGCGAAAAGCATCAGCACTACTGGGAGCAGCTGACCACCGGCGGCGGCTTCCGGGCGCTTGACAAGCTGCGCGAGGAGGGATCGACGGGGGCCGTCGGCCTTGGCGTCAATGAGTGGGAAATCGTCAGCGACGCCATGGATGTCTTCGATATAGACGTCGCCATGCTTGCCGGCCGTTATACGCTGCTGGAGCAGCAGAGCCTTGCTTTCATGAACCGTTGCGCTGAAAGCGGTGTCGCCATCGTTGTCGCCGGTGCATTCAATTCCGGCATTCTGGCCGGCAACCGCAAATTCAATTATGCCGACGCGCCTGCCGATATTCTTACGCGTGTCGATGCGCTGCAGGGTGTTTGCGAGGAACTCGGCGTATCGCTGCAGGCGGCCGCACTGCAATTTCCGCTTGCCCATCCGGCATCGGTCACGGTCGTTTCGGGTGCGCGCAATGCGCAGCAGCTCGCCTCCAATATAGAGTGGTTCGAGCAGTCGATCCCGGATGAATTCTGGTCCGAACTGCACAGGCGCGGCCTGGTCGCCGAAGGTGCGCCCGTACCGGGCGGAAAGGCCTGAGGCGATGCTCATCGACGCCCACCAGCATTTCTGGCTGATGAAGGATCGCGCCGGGCAGTGGCCGCCGCCGTCGCTCGCCGCCATCTACCGGGATTTTCTCCCCGCCGACCTGTCGCCTTTGCTGGCCGCTGCCGGAGTTTCCGGCACCGTGCTGGTTCAGACGATGGAGACGGCGGCCGACACGGATTTCATGCTGGAACTGGCGGAAAAGACCGATTTCATCAGGGGCGTTGTCGGCTGGGTGGATATGAAGTCCGCCGATGCGGCGAGTGAAATCGCCCGTCGGGCAAAACATCCGGCGTTCAAGGGTGTGCGTCCGATGTTGCAGGGCATGGAGGATGTCGCCTGGATCGATGATCCGGCACTCGATCCCGCCGTGGCGACGCTGGTAGAGCACGGTCTGGCGTTCGATGCGCTGGTCCTGCCGCCCAATCTCCCGCATCTCCTCGCCTTTGCTCGCCGCCATCCGCAATTGCCTGTCGTCATCGATCACGGCGCGAAGCCGCTGATTGCCGCCGGACACTACAGCGACTGGCGCAAGGATATGGCCGCTCTGGCGGCTCTTCCGAATGTCCATTGCAAGCTTTCCGGTCTGCTGACCGAGCGCGGCGATCAGCGGCCGGAAGCGATACGGCCTTATGCCGAGACCATTCTGGAACTCTTTGGCGGCAACCGCGTGATTTTCGGCAGTGATTGGCCGGTGTTGCGGCTGGCGGGCGACTATCAGGTGTGGCTGGATTTCTGCCGCGATATCGTGCCGGCAAAGGACCATGCGGCAGTCTTTGGCGGTAACGCCGTTCGTTTTTATTCCCTTTCCCACAGGTGATACATGCTGGCGATTTTCTGCGAAACCCCAGGTCAACTCGTTTCCAAGGAACTGCCGACACCAGTGCGTGGCGAAGGCGAAGTGCTGGTGCGTATTCGCCGCATCGGGGTTTGCGGCACGGATCTGCACATCTTCACGGGCAACCAGCCTTATCTCTCTTATCCGCGCATCATGGGCCATGAGCTTTCCGGCACGGTGGAAGAGGCGCCGGAAGGCAGCCATCTGTCCGCAGGCGACGTGGTCACCGTCATTCCCTATATCTCTTGCGGCAAATGCAGCGCCTGCCTGAAGGGCAAGAGCAATTGCTGCCGCAATATTGGTGTGCTGGGCGTTCATCGCGATGGCGGCATGGTCGAATATCTGAGCGTGCCGCAACAATTCGTGCTGAAGGCGGAGGGGTTGAGCCTCGATCAGGCGGCGATGACCGAATTTCTGGCTATCGGTGCGCATGCGGTGCGCCGTGGCGCAGTCGAGAAGGGGCAGAAGGTTCTGATCGTCGGCGCCGGCCCGATCGGCATGGCGGTTGCGGTTTTCGCGGTTCTCGATGGCGGCGAAGTGACCATGATCGATGGGCGCAGCGACCGGCTGGATTTCTGCAGAGAGCATCTCGGGGTCGTACACACGGTGGCGCTCGGCGAGGGCGACAGGGATTGCCTCTCCAACATCACCGGCGGCGATTTTTTCGATGCGGTCTTCGACGCGACCGGCAATCCGAAAGCCATGGAACGCGGCTTTTCCTTTGTCGGCCATGGCGGTTCCTATGTGCTGGTCTCCATCGTCGCCAGCGATATCAGCTTTAACGATCCGGAGTTCCACAAGAGGGAAACGACGCTGCTCGGCAGTCGCAATGCTACGCCTGAGGATTTCGAGCGCGTCCTGCAGGCGCTGCGGGAGGGCAAGGTACCGGAAGCACTGATCACCCATCGCATGACGCTTGCCGATGTGCCCTCACGATTCGCCGGCCTGACCGATCCGAAGGCCGGAGTTATCAAGGGCATGGTGGAGGTCGCATGACGCCCGATACGCCCATCCTGCAATTCGGCACCAGCCGCTTTCTTCTGGCGCATGCGGATCTCTTTGTTTCGCAGGCGCTGGACAAGGGCGAGGCTCTGGGGCGCATCGCGATTGTACAGACGACCGGCAACGCGGAGAGCCTGAAGCGTGTTACGGCGCTGAACGGCGGGGCGCCCTACCCCGTGCGTATTTGCGGCATCCGCGATGGGCAGGAAGTGGATGAGGAAATTCGGGGCGGGGCTGTCGCGCGGGCATTGACGGCTGCGACCGACTGGGCCGAAGTGCGCCGCCTTGCCTGCGAGGCCGAGGTCATTCTGTCCAATACGGGCGATCGCGGTTATGAGCTGGATTCGGCTGATAATGCCGGGCTTGCTGACGATTTCACGATCGTACCGAAAAGCTTTCCGGCCAAACTCTGCATGTTGCTGCTGGAGCGTTTTCAGAGCAATCCGGAAGCACCGGTCTCCATCTTCCCTTGTGAGCTCGTGCCACGTAATGGCGAAAAGCTGAAACAGGTCATTCGCCGGCTTGCAGATGAATGGCAATTGCCGGCGGGTTTTGCCTTTTATCTGAATGAGAAGTGCCGTTTCGCCAATAGTCTCGTGGATCGCATCGTCTCCGAGCCTATCGACCCGGTGGGTGCCGTCGCGGAGCCCTATGCACTCTGGGCAATCGAGAAGCAGGACGGGCTTGTCCTTCCCTGCACGCACCCCGCCGTGGTGTTGACCGATGATCTCGATCATTATGAAAAGCTGAAGCTTTTCCTGCTCAATCTCGGTCATTCCTATCTGGCGGAGCGCTGGTTGCAGGATGGGCGAGGCAAGGATGAAACCGTGCGTCAGGCAATGGTCGACGATATTCTCGTTGCGGATCTGGAGACGCTTTGGCGGGACGAGGTTCTGCCGGTCTTTGCCGCTGAAGGCATGGGAGAAGAGGCGCAGGCCTATATTGGCGTGCTGCGGGCGCGTTTGCGCAATCCCTTTCTCGCGCATCGGCTGGCCGATATCGCCGGCAACCACGATGAAAAGAAGCGCCGCCGCTTCGCTCCGGTCGTTGCCGCAGCGGAACGGCTGGGATTGAGCCTGCCACAGTCGAAGTTGCGCGCGGCGCTCGCCACCATCAAGCAATAACGGAGTTTTTCATGCAGCGCATGGGCATGGTCATAGGCGTCAAACCGGAAATGATCGCGGAATATAAAAGGCTGCATGCCGCCGTCTGGCCTGAAATTCTGGCGCTTATCAGCGACTGCAATATCCGCAATTATACGATCTTCCTGCGCGAGCCGGAAAATCTGCTCTTCGGCTATTGGGAATATCACGGCAGCGATATCAGCGCCGACATGGCGAAGATGGCTGCAAGCCCGAAGAACCAGGAGTGGTGGTCTTTCACCATTCCCTGTCAGCAACCGCTCGAAAGCCGCAAGGAAGGCGAGTGGTGGGCGATGATGGAAGAAACCTTCCACCTCGACTAAACGATTTCCTTTGACACTGACCGCGAGTGAACGGCCATGACCAAAATTACTGATCTGCGTGTTTTCGACCTACGTTTTCCGACGTCCCAAAGTCTCGACGGCTCGGACGCGATGAACCCCGACCCGGATTATTCGGCGGCTTATGTCATTCTCGATACCGATGAGCCGGGTCTTAAAGGCCACGGGCTGACCTTCACCATCGGTCGCGGCAATGACATCTGCTGCATGGCCATCGAAGCGATGCGTCATCTGGTGGTTGGCACCGATCTTGCCACCGTCACCGAGAACCCCGGCAAATATTGGCGACATCTGACGAGCGACAGCCAGTTGCGCTGGATCGGCCCGGACAAGGGCGCGATGCATCTCGCCACCGGCGCCGTTGTGAATGCGGTATGGGATTTGCTGGCCAAGAAGGCCGGCAAGCCGGTGTGGCAGCTCGTTGCCGATATGAGCCCGGAAGAAATTGCCGATATCGTCGATTACCGCTATCTGACCGACGTGCTGACCCGGGACGAAGCGCTTGCGATCCTCAAAAAAGCCGAAAGCGGCAAGAAGGAACGTATCGAGACGCTGAAGAACGAAGGGTATGCCTGCTACACGACGTCGGCCGGCTGGCTGGGTTACGACGACGCCAAGCTGCGTCGTCTTTGCCAGGAAGCCATCGATGCCGGATTCAACCATGTGAAGATGAAGGTTGGCCGCGATCTGGAAGACGATATTCGCCGTCTTACCATTGCCCGTGAGGTGATCGGTCCCGACCGTTACCTGATGATTGACGCCAATCAGGTCTGGGAAGTCGATCAGGCCATCGAGTGGGTCAACAAGCTTGCCTTCTGCACCCCCTTCTTCATTGAAGAGCCGACGAGCCCGGACGACGTCGCCGGCCATCGCAAGATCCGCGCGGCCATCGGTCCGGTTAAGGTGGCGACGGGTGAAATGTGTCAGAACCGTATCATGTTCAAGCAGTTCATCGCCGAGGGCGCCATCGATGTGGTGCAGATCGACAGCTGCCGCATGGGCGGTCTGAACGAGGTGCTGGCGGTGCTGCTGATCGCCGCCAAATACAATCTGCCGGTCTGGCCGCATGCCGGTGGCGTCGGCCTCTGCGAATATGTGCAGCATCTGTCGATGATCGACTATCTCGTGGTATCTGGCACGAAGGAAGGCCGCGTGATCGAGTATGTCGACCACCTGCACGAGCATTTCATCGAACCCTGCGATATCAGAAACGCCGCTTACATGCCGCCGAAATTGCCGGGCTTCTCCATCGAAATGAAGCCGGAGTCGATTGAGACCTACACCTTCGAGGAATAGTCAAAGGATGACAGCGCCTCCTCAAAGCGCTGCCACTCCGTTTCGCTACCGGGAAGGCCGAAACGCATGTCGTTCGGCCTCTCATCAAAAATGCGGACCAGAATGCCGTGTCGGCCAAGATGGCTGAACAGCTTTGTGGTGCGGGGATCCCGCACCAGAGTAAACAGCGACGTGCCGCCGGCAATTGCCAGCCCCGCTTTTTCCAGCATGGTGTTCATGCGCCGGGCGTCTTCGGCAAGGTGCAGACGCATGGACGATTGCCATTCCCCGTCCGCCAGAGCCTGCGTCGCGATATGCAGCGCCGGGCCGGAAACCGCCCAGGGGCCGAGCCTTGCCTCCAGTTCAGCAGCGATATCGGGCTGCGCAATCGCGAAACCCAGCCGAACGCCTGCCATGCCGTAAAATTTACCGAAAGAGCGCAGGACCACCAGTGCATCCTGACAGGCGGCATTTGCGAGGCTTTCGGCACCTCCTGTCTCGATGAAGGCTTCGTCCACGACGAGCAGCCCACCCTTGCGGCGCATGGCGGCGGCCAGCGACAACAAGGCGGTGCGATCCGTGATGCGGCCATCGGGATTATTGGGATTGACCACGACGCCATAGTCATGAGCCGACATCGCGCTGATGTTTTCCGCCTCGGTCACAGCCAGTCCGGCGATGCGTGCGGTTCGGGCATGTTCCGCATAGGCGGGGGAAAGGACGGCGCCGCTTTTTGCCCCGCGGGCGATAGCGATCTGAGCCAGTAATGGCATCAGCATCTGCGTGCCGGGGGAAAGCGCTACATGCCGGGCGGAAGGCGCATTGAAATGCGTTGCCGCCAGACTTTTCAATTCTTCGGCGGCGTCCGGTTCCGGCAGGCGGGCGAATGCGCTGGCGGGGATCGGCGAATGCGGGTAGGAGTGCGGATTGATCCCAGTCGAAAGGTCGATCCACGGTTCAGGCGCTTCAGGAAACAGCAGACGCGCCCTGCCGAGATTGCCACCGTGACGGATCGCAGCTTTCGCCTTTTCTGGTACTGTTTCGCCCATGTTTTTTGCTCTCGCTTTCCTGTCGCTCGTGATCGAACGCCTGACCGGCTATCCGGTATGGCTGTTCAAACGCATCGGCCATCCCGTCACCTGGATCGGTTCGCTTATCGCGCTGCTGGACAAAAAATGGAACCGGGAGAGTGCGTCATTTTCACAGCGCAAGGGGGCCGGTGTCGCGGCTCTCCTCGTTTTCGTCGGGCTGACGCTGCTTGTTGCGTGGTTTGCGCAATCCACCCTGCTTTTTCTGCCCTTCGGCATTTTACTGGTTGCTGTGCTGGGAGCTTCGCTTCCGGCGCAGAAAAGTCTTGAGCAGCATGTGGAGGCTGTCGCCATTGCTCTGGAGCGTGAGGGTGTGGAAGGCGGCCGCAAGGCGGTATCGATGATCGTCGGGCGGGATCCTCAAAAGCTGGACGAAGCGGCGATCTGCCGGGCGGCGGTTGAAAGTCTGGCCGAAAATTTTTCCGACGGCATCGTCGCTCCCGCCTTCTGGCTCGGCATCCTGGGCCTGCCGGGCGGCGCGGCTTACAAGGCGATCAATACGGCTGACAGCATGATCGGCCATCGCTCACCCCGCCATGAGGCCTTCGGCTGGGCCTCCGCCCGGCTGGACGATCTGGTCAATCTGCCGGCCTCACGGTTGAGCGGCGGTCTTTTCGTGGTTGCCGCGTTTTTTGTTAAGGGCGCATCACCCGGCAGGGCTATGGCTGCGATACGTCGCGATGCCCATCATCACCGTTCTCCCAACGCTGGCTGGCCGGAGGCGGCGTTGGCCGGTGCTCTCGGCTTTGCGCTCGCAGGGCCGCGCTCCTATGGCGGTCAGATGATCGAGGCGCGTTTCATGGGTGAAGGTGGCAGGGCGGCGCTGGTTGCCGGCGATATTCGCAGGGCGCTGCGGCTCGTGCGGATTGCCGACCTGCTATTGATCGGCCTGTTCGGACTTCTGGCGATCCTTATCGCGCTATAGCAAGCAGACGGTCGAGATCGAGGTGCTGTTCCATATGTGCAGCGAGACGGTCGAGAACCGTATGCACCTGCTCATCATAGTTCAGCTCCGTGCCCTGCCCGCCGAGACGTTCCAGCCACGCGCTCCGCTGGCTGTTATCCGCGAAGAGGCCGTGAATATAGGTGCCGAAGACGCGACCGTCGGGTGAAATCCTTCCATCGCTATGCCCGTCGATCGTCGAAAACGCCAGATTGCCCGCTGCTCCCGTGGTTTCCCCGACATGCATTTCGTAGCCGGATAAACCAATACCATCAAAGCTCACGCCTTGAACGGAAACCAGCCTTTTGTCGCCCGTCAAAACCGTGTCGACATCAAGCAGACCGAGCCCATCGACAGTTGTGGGCGATCCCTCGATGCCGTCAGGATCGGCAACGGTTTTTCCGAGCATCTGGTATCCGCCGCAAAGGCCGAGAACGTAGCCGCCGCGCCGCATATGCGCCTTTATATCGATGTCTAGGCCCGCATCTTTCAGCACGGCAAGATCGGCGATGGTGGCTTTCGATCCGCAAAGCAGCACCAGCCGGCAATCGGCCGGAATGGTTTCGCCCGGCCGCACGCGGATCAGTTCGACATCCGGTTCCATATCCAGCGGATCGAGATCGTCGAAATTGGAAATATGCGGCAGGATCGGCACGGCGATGCGGATCTTTGCGCCAGGCTTCTGTTGGGCGGGGCCGGAGAGCCCCAGCGCATCTTCCGCCGGCAGTTTGGCGGCATCTGAGAAATGTGGCAGAAGCCCGATAGAAGCCCAGCCGGTCTGTTCCCTAATTATCCGCATGCCGTCTGAAAACAGGGCCGGATCACCGCGAAAGCGATTGACGATGAAACCTTCGATCATCGCCGCGTCTTCAGCTTCGAGTACGGCTTTCGTGCCGACGAGGCTGGCGATGACGCCGCCCCGGTCGATATCGCCGATCAGGATCACAGGCGCGTCCGCAGCTCTGGCAAAACCCATATTGGCGATGTCATTGGTACGCAGGTTGATTTCGGAGGCGCTGCCCGCCCCTTCCACCAGCACCAGATCGGCCCGTTGTTTCAGGCGGTTGAAGCTTTCGAGCACGCGCGGCATCAGCCCGGCCTTCATGTGCTGATAATCGGCCGCCCTGGCATTGCCGGCGATCTTGCCCTGCACCACCACCTGTGCGCCGGTCTCGCTCTGCGGCTTCAGGAGCACCGGGTTCATGTGCACGGAAAGCGGCACGCCCGCCGCCCGTGCCTGCAGCGCCTGTGCGCGGCCGATCTCGCCGCCATCGGCGGTCACGGCCGCATTGTTTGACATGTTCTGCGGCTTGAACGGCATGACGGACAGGCCGCGCCGGGTGAAGGCACGGGCAAGGCCTGCCACCATCAGCGATTTACCGACATCCGAGCCGGTTCCCTGAAACATCAGCACGCGTGCAGCCATGTCAGAATTCTATCCCCGCCTGCGCTTTTACGCCGGCCTTGAAGTGATGTTTCACGAGGGTCATTTCCGTCACCATATCGGCCGCGTCGATGAGCGGTTGCTTGGCGTTGCGGCCGGTAACGATGACGTGCAGATCGGGCCTTCGGCTGGATAGCGTTTCGACCACCTCCTCCAGTGGCAGGTAATCGTAACGGAGCGCGATGTTCAGCTCATCGAGGATCAGCAGGCCGACGGTCTCGTCGGCCATCAGGACCTTGGCTTCTTCCCAGGCCTTTGCCGCCGCCGCGACGTCGCGCTTCAAATCCTGCGTGTCCCAGGTGAACCCTTCGCCCATGGTGCGCCACACCACCCTGTCGCCGAACAAATTCAGCGCCTGCTGTTCTCCCGTCGACCATGCACCCTTGATGAATTGCACCACGCCGACCCGCCGCCCAGTGCCGAGCATGCGCAGGGCAAGGCCGAAAGCGGCGGTGGATTTGCCCTTGCCCGGGCCGGTATTGATCATCAGCAGACCTTTTTCGATGGTCTTTTCCGCAACCTCGGCGTCCTGCACCGTTTTGCGGTTGACCATTTTCTGCCGGTGACGTTCGGCTTCGCTGTCGCTGATGTCACGTGTCATCGCGTTTTCCTTTTCATCCAGCGGCGTGGGACCCGGTGCCCCGCCATTCGGAGCGGCGACTATACCCAATTTGCCGCACCCGGCAATGTGCGGGCCACAGGGTCGCGGCATTGACCCCCACGCCCGTTCAGCCTAAGGGTAACGGACTGACGGTCTTTTCCCGGCAACGGGAAAAGCTAAGAGGGAACACGGTTCCAACCCGATTACCGGGTCATTCCGTGGCTGCCCCCGCAACTGTAAGCGGTAAGCCCGCACCGTAAAGCCACTGGACGCCTTAACGGGTTCGGGAAGGCGGTGTCAGGATGTAAAGCCGCGAGCCAGGAGACCTGCCGTTTCAGGAAAAACGTCTGCCGGGCGGGGTGCTCCGGTCAGTCGGTTAGATCGAACACCCGGCTTGCGTCTGTCCGCATGCCGTATTCGGCATCCGCACCCCCGAGATTTTTTGTAAGGCGCGGGAAACGATACGGTTTGGATATTTCAGCGACATCTTCATGTGCAGGCGGAAACACGCAGAACGAAACAGCGTCCGGCGTGACCGTCTTCGTTTGCAGAAGCTGCCGCGATGAAACCGATCCCAATGCCGAACCGCGCCCCGGTTTACGTCTCGCCGATGCCGTCATCGCAAAGGCGCAGGAAACCGGTGTCACCGTTCGCTCCGTCAACTGCCTCGCCAATTGCAAGCGCGGGCTTAGCGCCGTGCTGCGCAGCGCCAATGGCTGGTCCTATGTCTTCGGCGGGCTGACGACCGGTGATGCGGAAGATTTGCTGACCGGTGCGCAGCTGCTGGCGGCCGCCCCCGATGGTCTGATGCCCTGGCGCGGCCGCCCCGAACCCTTAAAGCGCGGCATGGTGGCGCGCATTCCCCCATTCGATTTTACCGAGGAGAGATCATGAGCACCCTTCTGGACCGCGTTCCCTGCACCATCGTTACCGGCTTTCTGGGGGCCGGCAAAACCACGCTGCTGCGCGGTCTTCTCGAAAAGCTGGACGGCAAGCGGCTGGCGATCATCGTCAACGAATTCGGCGATATTGGCATCGATGGCGAGATTCTCAAAGGTTGCGGTATTGAAAGCTGCCCGGAAGAAAACATCGTCGAACTGGCTAATGGCTGCATCTGCTGCACGGTGGCGGATGATTTCCAGCCCGCCATCGAACAGATTCTGAGCCGCCAGCCGAAGGTGGAACATATCCTCATCGAGACCTCGGGCCTTGCCCTGCCGAAGCCCTTGGTGCAGGCCTTCCAATGGCCGGCGATCAAGAGCCGTGTGACGGTGGACGCCGTCGTAGCCGTAGTGGATGGCGCCGCCCTTGCCGAGGGTCAGGTGGCGCACGACATGGAAGCGCTCGCCACCCAACGGGCAAATGACGAGGCGCTCGATCACGATGACCCGGTCGAAGAGGTTTTCGAGGATCAGGTCGCCTGTGCCGATCTTATCGTGCTGACCAAGGCCGATCTGCTGGATGACGCCGGTCTGGACAAGGCCAAGGCGCATGTTCTCGAACATCTGCCGAAGGCGGCAAAGATCGTTGTGGCCTCCAATGGCGCCATCGACCCCGCCGTGCTGATCGGTCTTGGCCTTGCGGTGGAAGAGGATATCGAAAACCGCCGCACCCACCACGATGGCGAACTCGACCACGAGCATGACGATTTCGACAGCTTCGTCATCGATCTGCCGACTGTTACCGATCCGGAAGCGCTGGCGGCCCGTATCGCCAAGACGGCTGCTGCCGAAAATGTCCTGCGCATCAAGGGCTTCATCGAAATTGCCGCGAAGCCGATGCGCCTGCAGGTGCAGGCTGTCGGCAGCCGAGTCAACCATTATTACGACCGGCCCTGGGCTGCGGGTGAGGAACGCCGCAGCCGCCTCGTCGTCATCGGCGAAAAGGGCATCAACCGCGAAAAGATCGAACAGATGCTGGCCGCCTAACGATGCACATCCTCGCTACCACATCCTCGTCTCTGGACGATCTGATCGAGCCGGTTGATCTCAACCAGCCCCGGTCTGATGTGGTGATACTGTCTTTTTCGGCAAGCGATCTTGCCGGGCTGGAACAGGCCTGGCGGCGAACAGGGGGGGCGCTCCCCTCCCTGTCAGCCGCCAACCTCTCCGAGCTTCGGCATCCCATGTCGGTCGATCTCTGGGTCGAAAAGACGGCGGAACATGCCAAGGTTATTCTTATCCGGATTCTCGGCGGCGCGGAACGCTGGCGTTACGGCGTCGATCAGCTTTCCATTCTTGCGCACGGGCGTGGCATCAAGCTTCTGCTTTTGCCGGGTGAGTGCAGCGAAAGGGACGAGAAACTGGAAGCGGCCTCGACCGTCGATCGGCGGATTTTGGCCTCGGTCCTCTCCTTCTTCCGTGAGGGTGGGCAAGAGAATATGGATCGGCTTGCCCTTGGTCTCGCCGCTCTTGCAAGGGCCGAGGCATGGCCGGATATCGAAGCCGAGCCGCTACCAAAAGCCGGTTTCTACCGGCCCGGCAGGGGCGTTGTGGATAGGGCGGAAGCCTGCGCGGGTTTTCCCGAAGGTGTGCCCGTTCTGCCCATTCTGTTTTACCGCTCCATGCTTCTGGCGGCAGATGCCGCACCGGTGGACGCGCTTTTTAAGGCGCTCTCGCAGCGCGGCTTTGCGCCATTGCCGATTTTTGTCAGTGGTCTGAAGGATGGCGAGGCGATCCGTTTCCTCGAAACGGCGCTGCCCGATCTGAAGCCCGCCGCCATCATTGCCGCCACCGCCTTCGCCAGTCAGACTGATGATGACGGGGCAACCTTGTTTGACCGGATGGGCGTTCCGGTGTTTCAGGTGGTGATGGCGACGACGCGGAGGGACGGATGGGCGGAAAATGCGCGCGGTCTCAATCCTTCCGATCTCGCCATGCATGTCGTCCTGCCGGAGCTGGATGGCCGGATTCTCGTCGGTGCGATCTCATTCAAACAGGCGCGTGTGGATGGCGGCGCGAGTTTGCTCAATGTACCCGAGGCTGATCGCATCGAGCAGGCTGCAAATCGCATCGCCGCTTTCCTGCGGCTGCGGAATGCCGCTCCACGGGATCGGCGGATCGTTATTCTGATGCCGGACTATCCCGGTGCGGCGCCCGGGCGAACCGGTTATGCCGTCGGTCTCGATGTGCCGCAAAGCGTTCTCGAAATGATGCAGGATCTCGCCGGGGCAGGCTATACGGTCGAGGATATTCCTGAGACTGCGCGGGCGTTGCTCGCCTGCGTCGAACAACAGGAAGCGGCAATTGATCTTTCCACCTACGAGTTTTTTTTCTCCGCCTTGCCGTCGGCATCTGCCGCATCCGTGAACGCGACATGGGGCGCGGCAATCGATGACGACGCATTCGTCGATGGCGCGTTCCGGTTCCGCGCCGCACGTTTCGGCGAAGTGTTCGTGGCGCTCGCGCCGGACCGGGGCCGCAATGAGGATCGTCGGGTGGACTACCACGACCCCGCCCTGCCGCCACGTCACGCGCTTGTTGCCTTCGGCGCATGGATGCAGCGGATTGCGGGTGCGCATGCCATCGTGCATGTGGGCGCGCATGGAACGCTGGAATGGCTGCCCGGAAAGACGGTAGCGCTTTCCTGCAATTGTTTTCCCGAAATTGTCACCGGCTCACTGCCGGTGGTCTATCCGTTCATCGTTTCCAATCCGGGCGAGGCGGCGGTCGCCAAGCGGCGCATCGCGGCCGTGACCATCGGCCATGTTCCGCCAGTACTCGTGAATGCCGGGCTTTCGCCGGAGCAGTCGGCGCTGGAGCAACTGGTCGATGAATATGCGCAGGCGGATGGGTTGGATCGCCGCCGGCGTGACCGGCTGGCGAAACTGATCGTTGAAAAGGCGCTGGAGACCGGGCTTGCGGCGGAAGCGGGCGTGGTGGAGAAAGATGATCCAGATGCGGCGCTGTCGCGCATCGATGCTTTTCTCTGCGACCTCAAGGATTTTGCGATCAAGGACGGCCAGCATGTTTTTGGCCGCAGTGCCGAGGGTGAGACCGACCTTCTGAGGCTTGAAAGCGCCAAATCGGAAAAAGCCGCCCTGATTGCCGCGCTCAATGGCCTGCATATCGTTCCCGGCCCTTCCGGCGCACCTGCGCGCGGGCGGCTCGATGTGCTGCCCACTGGTCGCAACCTTTATGCCGCCGATCCCCGCACCATGCCGACGCCGACGGCATTTGAACTCGGCAAAATGGCAGCTGAAGAAGTATTGCGCCATCATCTACAGAGCCATGGCGACTGGCCGAAGCACCTGGTCTTCGATCTCTGGGGCAGCGCCAGCCTGCGCAATGGCGGTGAGGATGTGGCGCAGGCGCTGCATCTGATGGGGACAAGGCCGATGCATGACCCCGCTACCGGTCGTGTCACCGGTATCGAGGTTTTGCCGCCCGCCAGCCTCGGGCGACCGCGTGTTGATGTGACGTTCCGCATCTCCGGGCTGTTCCGCGACATGTTTCCGGCGCTGATCGCGCTTCTCGACGCCGCCACCAAAGCCGTCGCGCGCAGGGATGAAGCGCCGGGCGACAATCCGCTTGCGGAAGAGGCCGCAGCGCTCGGGCATATCCCGGCGCGCATCTTCGGTTCTGCGCCCGGCACCTATGGCGCGGGTATCGAGGAAAAGCTGGCGGGCGGTACCTGGGAGGAACGCGAGGAGCTGGGGCGGGCATATCTCGAGGCTGCAAACCATGCTTTTGGCGGCGCCGATGGACTCGACATCGTTGAGGATGCCGGCTTTACCGAACTTGTGCGCCGGGCCGATCTTCTCGTTCATACCGGCGATGATCCCGGTCGGGATTTGCTCGACGGTTCGTCTGATGTCGCCTTCATTGGCGGTTTTTCCGCTGCGAAGGCTGCGCTCGGGGATATTGCCGATATCGTTGCCTTGGATACGACCGATCCGGCCCGCCCGCGTGCGCGGACGATCTCGCAGGCGCTGACGCGTGTGGTGCGGGCACGCGCCGTCAACCCGCGCTTCATCGCCGGCCAGATGCGGCATGGGCCGCGTGGTGCCGCGGAACTGCTTGAAACCGTTGACCGCCTGATCGGATTTGCGGAGACGACGCATGTCGTGTCCTCATCTCTGATCGAATGCCTCTACGACGCCTATTTGGGCGACGAGGCCGTGCGCGACTTTCTTCTGCGGGAAAACCCGACAGCGGCGCGGGTGATGGCCGAACGCTTTTTATCCGCGCGCCGTCGCGGGTTGTGGCATAGCCGCCGCAACGCGGTTGATGCCGAACTGGAAATGCTGATCCTGCCGTTTTCCGAAAGGAGAAAGGCGTGATGGCCGCTGCTGCCGATACCGTTCAGCCGTTTGGCCGCCGTGGCGTCTGCCCCGCCCTTTCCGCCCCCATGCGGACAGGCGACGGGTTTTTGTCGCGAATTGCTTTTGAGGCTGATATATCGCCGCGCGAGATGGTGGCGCTTTGCCATCTTGCTGAGCGGCATGGCAACGGATTGATCGACATCACCGCCCGCGGCGGGGTGCAGTTTCGCGGTCTGACGCCCGACAGTGCGATTGCGCTGGAGAAGGAGGTACTGGCGCTGGACCTGCCGCTTCGTCACGGACTTGCGATAGAGACCTCGCCTCTCGCCGGTCGGGATGATACGGAAATTGCCGATGCCCGCCCGCTTGCCGCAGCAATTCGGCGAGAAGCCGGCAGGCTTCAACTTCATGAAAAACTCGCCGCCAAGATGTCGGTCGTCATTGATGGTGGCGGTCGCCTGTCTCTGGATGGTTTGCTGGCCGATATTCGCCTGAAGGCGGCGTCTCTGGGTGGCAGAACCCTTTGGCAATTGATGCTTGGCGGGCCGCAGCCGAAGGCGCTGAAGGCAGGGTTGATCGAGACGCACGCGGCGCCGGATATAGTTGTCTCTCTGCTCGTCCATCTGGCTGCTCAAGGACCGCTTGCCCGCGGCCGCGATCTGGATGTTGCAGCGACGAGGTCGATCTGCGGAGATCGTCTGCTGGCTGGAGAGATTGCCGATGAACTTACGGACACGTCTCTGCCATTGGGGCTGATGACGACGGGAGAGGATCGCTTTGCTGTCGGCATCGCCCCTGCTTTCGGACAACTCCCGGCTTCCGATCTGGCGAAGCTCTGCGAGCAGGCCGATGCGCTCGGTATCGAAACGTTGCGGCCATCGCCAAACCATAGCCTGCTATTATTCGGTCCTTCTGCGGTCTGCCGCGATTTGCTTGCGGTGGCGGGCGAGACGGGTGTTATCACTGCTTTCGGGGACGCGCGCTCTTCCGTTGCCGTGTGCTCGGGCGCGCCACGTTGTGGGTCGGCCTTCTTTGCCACCCATGAGTTGGCCGCCTTTGCGGCTGAAGAATGCCCTTCCCTGCTGGATGGCTCTTTCACGCTTCATATTTCCGGCTGTGGCAAGGGATGTGCCCATCCAGGACCGGCGCTTCTGACGTTTTCCGGCACTGCTGAAGGCCTGGCATTTTCTATTTCGGGCCGCGCCGGCGACGCGCCCAATGGCATTTTACCTTTTCAGCATCGCAGGACGGCGCTTTCGCGGCTTGCCCGTCTTTACGAAAAAGAACATAAGCCCGGAGAAAACGCTGCCACCTTTCTTGTCCGTCTGGGCACGGGAGTAATCGGCGCGGCGCTTCGACAGGATGACTGATGACCGACTATGACTATATTCGCGATGGCAATGCGATCTATGAACGCTCCTTCGCCATCATCCGTGAAGAAGCGGATCTGTCCGCCTTCAGCGATGAACAGGCAGATATCGCCATTCGTATGATCCATGCCTGTGGCCAGGTGGAGGCGGCAAGCCACTTCCGCTTTTCGCCCGATTTCGTTGGCGCTGCGCGTTCCGCCCTCCTCGCTGGCAAGCCTATCCTCTGCGATGCTGAGATGGTGGCGCATGGCGTGACGCGCGCGCGCCTTCCGGCCGGCAATGAGGTTATCTGCACCCTTCGCGATGCTCGCACGCCCGATATTGCGAAACGGATAGGCAACACACGGTCCGCCGCCGCCCTTGATCTGTGGGCGGACAAGCTGGATGGCGCGCTTGTCGCGATCGGCAATGCACCAACCGCCTTGTTCTATCTCCTCGAAATACTGGAAAAAGGCGATGCCCGCCCGGCGGCCATCATTGGCATGCCCGTTGGCTTTGTGGGTGCGGCGGAATCGAAAGACGCCCTGGAGGCAAGTTCGCTCGCTATTCCCTACGCCATCGTCAAGGGGCGTCTCGGCGGCTCGGCCATGACCGCCGCTGCGATCAACGCGGTTGCGAGGGCGGGCCTTTGAGCGCGGCACTCCTTGAACATCCCAAGGGCAAGCTTGTTGGCGTCGGCACCGGTCCCGGCGATCCGGAGCTTTTGACGCTGAAAGCCGTGCGTGCCATCGAAAGTGCCGATGTTCTCGCCTTCTTCTGCAAGAAGGGAAGCAGCGGCAACGGTCGCGGTATTGTCGAAGCCTTCATTCGTCCGGGCACGCTGGAAATGCCGCTGGTTTACCCGGTAACCGTCGAAAGCGACAAAAACGGCGATGAATACAAAGATGCCATCGCGGGTTTTTTCGATCAGTCGGCGAAGGATATTGCCGTGCATCTCGAGGCTGGGCGAAATGTTGCCGTGCTCTCCGAAGGCGATCCGCTGTTTTATGGCTCCTATATGCACCTGCATCTGCGGTTGGCGCCGTCTTATCCCGCCGAGGTCGTGGCTGGCATCACCGCCATGTCGGGATGCTGGTCCATGGCTGGCCTGCCGCTGGTGCAAGGAGACGATATTTTAAGCGTGCTTCCCGGTACACTTGGAGAAGATGTTTTGACGGACCGCCTTTCCGGAACGGATGGGGCGGTCATCATGAAGGTCGGGCGCAACCTGCCGAAAATCCGCCGGGCGCTGGAAAAGGCTGGCAAGCTTGAAGACGCGCTTTATGTCGAGCGCGGCACCATGGCCAACAGCCATGCGGTGCGGCTTGTCGATCGCGATGCGTCGCCTGCTCCATATTTTTCGCTGGTTCTGGTTCCTGGCTGGAAAACAAGACCCTTGGCTGGTGAAAAGTCATGACGGGCAGGCTCGTCGTCGTCGGTCTTGGCCCGGGCAGTCAGGCCCAGATAACGCCGGAAGCGCTCGCTGCCGTTGAAGCTTCGGACGATTTTTTCGGTTATTTCCCTTACATTGACCGGCTGTCGCTTCGGCCGGACCAGCGTCGCCACGCTTCGGACAATCGCGAGGAGATTTCCCGCGCCGAGCAGGCTCTGCGGCTTGCCGCTTCCGGCGGCAAGGTGTGCGTGGTGTCCGGCGGCGATCCCGGCGTTTTCGCCATGGCGGCGGCAGTTTGCGAGGCGATCGAAAGCGGCCCCGCCGAATGGCGCGATATCGATTTCTCCTTCGTGCCGGGTGTGACAGCCATGCTGGCGGTCGCTGCGAGAGCCGGCGCGCCGCTTGGCCATGATTTCTGCGCCATTTCGCTATCGGATAATCTGAAACCCTGGGGCATCATTGAAAAACGGCTGATCGCGGCGGCAGAAGCAGGCTTTGTAATGGCGTTCTATAATCCCGTCAGCAGGGCGCGGCCGCACCAGCTCGGGACCGCTTTTGATCTGTTGCGGGCGCATTTGCCCGGTTCGGTGCCGGTGATCTTCGGTCGCGCGGCAGGCCGGACGGATGAGCGTATCCGGGTTGTGCCTCTTTCGGAAGCTTCGAGCGATATGGCGGATATGGCTACCTGCATCATCGTCGGCTCGGTTGAAACCCGTCTGATTGAACGTTCCGGCAAGGAACCGCTGGTTTATTCGCCGCGTTTTTCGAGAAGAGAGAGCTGATGGCGAATGGCGGTGAGCGCAGCGGCAATGTCCGGCACCGTCACGTCATTCAGGGGCGCGTCGTTTTGCTGTCGCGGCCGGTCGATCATGATGACCGGAAGGCCGAGCCGTCGCGCCGCTTCGATCTTACCATAGCTCGCGCTGCCACCGGAGTTTTTCGAGACCACCGTCTCGATGCGGTTTTCGTCCAGCATGCGGATTTCGTCGTCCAGCGCAAAGGGGCCGCGCGCGGTAATATAGCGCGCATGCGGCAGTTTCAGTGGCGGCTCCACCGGGTCGACGCTGCGGATGAGATAGTTGTGCTGGGGCGCGGTTTCGAAAGGAAGAAGCTCCTGCCGTCCCAAAGCCAGAAACACGCGTCTGCCTTCGCTGCCGAGCGCGGCGACAGCCTGTTCGACAGTGTCGACATCATGCCACCTGTCACCCGGCTGGCGCTGCCAGGCAGGACGCGAAAGGACGACCAGCGGAACTCTGGCGAGCCGCGCCGCCTCAATGGCATTGGCGGAAATTTTCGCCGCATAGGGATGGGTGGCGTCCACGAGAATATCGAAATCCCCGGTGCGAATGAAATCCGCAAGACCGCTAGCACCACCGAAGCCGCCACTACGCATCGGCACTGGCTGTTCCACCGGCGAGAGCGTCCTGCCGGCCATGGAGAGGAGAATACGGTCGCAGGATTCCTGCGCCAGCCTGCCCGCCAGTATCCGGGCATCCGCCGTGCCGCCAAGGATGAGTATGGAGCGTGTCATGACGTCTGAATATTCCGGAACGGGCCAGGCTTCCACAAAAAATGAGGCTTCCACCGAAAAGAAAGAAAAGCCGTGGCTCTCCATCGTCGGCATAGGTGAGGACGGGCTGCAAGGGCTGGGCAGCAAGGCAATTGAGGCAATTGAAGCGGCCGAAGTGGTTTTTGGCGGCAAACGCCATCTGGAGTTGGCGGCCGCGGCCATTCGCGGTGACGCCCAGCGCTGGCCGGTGCCCTTTGACACCGAGATGAGCGATGTCGTGGCGCTGCGTGGCAGGCGCGTTTGTGTGCTGGCGTCAGGCGATCCGTTTTTTTACGGCGTCGGCGTCACGCTTTTGCGGCAAATCGAGGCGGACGAGACAGTTTGTCATCCCTCGCCCTCCGCCTTTTCGCTTGCTGCCTCGCGGCTTGGCTGGGCGCTGCAATCAACCGAGTGCGTTTCGTTGCATGGCCGTTCCGTCGATCTTCTGCGCCCGCATCTCCATGGGGGTGCGCGCATCATCGCCCTGACGTCTGACGCGCATGCGCCGGCTTTGATTGCAAATCTGCTGTCTGATCTCGGTTTAGGCCAGTCGGAATTCATTTTGCTCGAAGCCCTGGGCGGAGAGCGGGAGAGGCGGCGGCAGGTCAGGGCGGCCGATTTCTCGTTTGAAGACATCGACCCGCTGAATGTGGTGGGGATTGACGTCGTCGCGGCCGATGGCGCCCGCGTTCTGCCTTTCACATGTGGGCTTGATGACAGCCTGTTCGAACATGACGGGCAGATCACCAAACGTGAAATCCGCGCCGTGACACTTTCCTCTCTTGGCCCACGGCGGGGCGAGTTGCTGTGGGATGTCGGTGCCGGTTCGGGTTCGATCGGCATAGAGTGGATGCTGTCGCACCACTCGCTCCGCGCCATCGCCATAGAACAACACCCGGAAAGGGCGGAGCGTATCGCTCGCAATGCCGAAGCTTTCGGTGTTCCGGCGCTTGAGGTCATGATCGGCGCGGCCCCTGCGGCTTTCGAAGGCTTGGCCAAGCCGGATGCGATTTTCATTGGCGGCGGCGGCAGTGAAGACGGTGTGCTTGAGGGGGCTATGGAGGCCCTGAAACCCGGCGGGCGGCTGGTCGCCAATGCGGTGACGCTGGAAATGGAGGCCATTCTGCTTGCCGCCCATGCGCGGCACGGCGGATCGATGATCCGTCTGGATGTGTCGCGGGTGGCGGCTGTCGGTTCCATGTCGGGCTGGCGTCCGGCAATGCCGGTGACGCAATGGAGCTGGACCAAGCCATGGTGACCGTGGCTGGCATAGGTTGTCGCAGAGGCACGGGTCCCGCTGCTGTCATTGCCGCCGTGCGTGCCGCAGAACGTGCTTTTGACGTGACGGCGGAATGCCTGGCGACCGCGCCGCTCAAAGCCGGTGAAGCCGGTCTTTTGGAAGCGGCGAAAAGCCTGTCGCTGTCGCTTGAGATCGTATCGCAGGAACGGCTCGAGGCGGTTGCTTCGAAAACAATGACATTTTCACAGGCGAGCCTTGATCATGCCGGCTCGCCAAGTGTGAGCGAAGCGGCGGCGCTTGCCGCCGCCGGAGAGAATGCAAGGCTGGTTGCGCCGCGTCTTGTGGTTGACGATGTCACGGTGGCCATCGCAACGACTGACGACGCCCCGCAGAAAAGCAGCAGCGCCATCGAACATGGAGAACAATAATGACGGTTCATTTCATTGGCGCCGGTCCGGGCGCCGCCGATCTCATTACGGTGCGCGGGCGCGATCTTGTCGCCGCCTGCCCGGTGTGCCTTTATGCCGGCTCGCTGGTTCCGAAAGCGCTCATTGAATATTGTCCTCCGGGCGCCCGCATCGTCGATACGGCCGCGCTTTCATTGGATGAGATCGAGGCGGAATTTGTGGCCGCAGCGGAGGCCGGAAAGGATGTGGCGCGGCTGCATTCCGGCGACCTTTCCGTCTGGAGCGCCATGGGCGAGCAGATTCGCCGTCTGGAGCGGCTGGGTCTGGATTATACCGTCACCCCGGGCGTGCCGTCCTTTGCCGCCGCCGCCGCCACTTTGCAGCGGGAACTGACTGTGCCGGAAGTGGCGCAGAGCCTTGTGCTGACCCGCATTTCCGGGCGCGCATCGAAGATGCCGGAGGGTGAGACGCTGAAGGCTTTCGGTGCGACGGGCGCAACGCTCGCCGTCCATCTCGCCATTCATGCCATCGGCAAGGTGGTGGAAGAGCTGACGCCGCTTTACGGTTCGGATTGCCCGGTCGCCATCGTCGTTCGCGCGTCCTGGCCGGATGAGCGGGTTATCAGAGGAACGCTGTTCGACATTGAGGACAAGCTCGCA
The DNA here is from genome assembly GCF_027956525.1 of Agrobacterium sp. ST15.13.013. Taxonomy (NCBI): domain Bacteria; kingdom Pseudomonadati; phylum Pseudomonadota; class Alphaproteobacteria; order Hyphomicrobiales; family Rhizobiaceae; genus Agrobacterium; species Agrobacterium sp. ST15.13.013. Next base: position 21,483 of record NZ_JAQKGP010000031.1, on the reverse strand, counting down.
GCCGAACCGGTGGAGCGGACGGCCCTGATCTTCGTCGGACGTGGGCTTGCCTCGACTGATTTTCGTGAAAGCGCGCTTTATAGCACCGACTATGTTCGGCGGTTCCGGTCTCCGAAGGAAGATGCGAAAGGCTGATGCGACGGCGTGGAGGCGGTGCGGCCCTTGAGCGCGCCCTGACGATCGAACACCAGAATATCGAGCGCAATGGCCGGCATCTTCAGCGCTGCCGCTGCGGTTACCCAGGCTTTTTCAGCAACGACCGCACCGAGATCTATCTTGGCGCTTTCGGCCAGCTCAAAGGCGTGCGCGACCATGTTGGCCTGACGGATGGCAATGGCGAGATTTTCATTTCCTCCGGCTTCCCGCGCCAATGCCGCCAGCGCATCGAGATCGGCCAATCCCTTTTTGGAGTGCACGTCGAGCATTCCCTGGGCGAGCTTAGTCATCTTGGCGACGCCGCCCGCGATCGTCACCCGCTCGACCGGATGGCTGCGCAGGTATTTCAGCATGCCGCCGATGAAATCGCCCATGTCGATAAGCGCGGTTTCCGGAAGATCGTAAAGCGCCTGCCCGGCTTTTTCGGAGGTGTTGCCGGTAGCGCCCAGCACATGGGTGCAGCCGGTGGCGCGCGCCACATCGATGCCGCGCCAGATCGAATGAATCCACGCCGAGCAGGAAAACGGAATGACGATGCCGGTGGTGCCGAGGATAGAAATACCGCCGACGATGCCGAGCCTGCCGTTCAGGGTTTTTTCCGCCAGTTTCTCGCCATCGCGGACGGAAATCTCGACCTCGAAATCGGTACTTTCTCCGGCCACCTCGCGAATGGCCGTTTCGATCATCTTGCGCGGCACGGGATTGATGGCGGGTTCTCCCGGCGGCAGGGGCAGGCCCGGCCGGGTGATGGTGCCCACGCCCTTCCCGGCCTTGAAGATGATACCGCTTCCCGGTTGACCTCGTCTGACCGTGCTTTCGATCAGCGCGCCATGGGTGACGTCGGGATCGTCACCCGCATCCTTGACGACACCGGCGCGGGCGAAATTATCACCCTTTTCCTCGATGGCGAGGGAAAATGCGGGCCTCGCGCCGCTTGGAAGTTCGACCTCGACAGGGTAAGGAAATTCGCCGGTCAAAAGGGCAGCGCAGGCCGCCTTCGTGGCGGCCGCCGCGCAGGTGCCCGTGGTCCAGCCGCGGCGAAGGGTCTTTCCATCCGTATCCATATGAATTTCTATAGCCGGGACGGCTTTTTCCGTCATCGTTAAAAAGCAGCCAAAAAAATGTCGATACCTCAGATTTTAAACAGCATCGCCGCAAAAGGTCCGGTCTTTGAGGCCGGTCACGTCTGGCTCGCGGGGGCCGGGCCGGGCGACGTGCGTTATCTGACGCTGGAAGTGGCGCTCGCGCTGTCTCAGGCCGATATCATCGTGCGCGATGCGCTGGTGAGCGACGATGTCGTTGCGCTTGGTCCGCAGGCAGAGATTGTTTTTGCGGGCAAAAGGGGCGGCAAGCCCTCCGCAACGCAGGATGACATTACCGCTTCGCTGATCGATTTCGCCGGCCAAGGCAAAAAGGTGCTGCGGCTGAAGGGCGGTGATCCCTTTATCTTCGGGCGTGGCGGGGAAGAGGCAGAGGCGCTTGTCCATGCTGGTATTCCGTTTCGCATATTGCCGGGCATGACCTCGTCGTTCACCGCGCTTGCTTCCGCCCGCATCCCCGCCACCATGCGTGGCATCAGCCGCGCCGTAACGCTGGCCACGGGCCACGCGGCGGGCACCGAAGAGGATCTTGACTGGCTGGCGCTGGCGAAAACACGCGAACCCATCGTCGTTTACATGGGGCTGAAGAACATCGGCACGATCGCCGGTCTTTTGATGCAGGGCGGCCGTTCCGGCGAAACGCCGGTCGCCGTCATCACGTCTGCGACGACGGCGCAGGAGCGGATTTTCATCGGCATTTTGGAAAGTATAGCTGACGATGCAATCAGGCAAAATTTCGAAGCGCCGGCTTTAATTGTTATCGGCGAGATTGTATCGATGCGGGCGCGACTTGGAGTTTCCGGCTCATGACAGCGCGGGCGATCATTATCGGCGCGCCGCGCTCGGGCTCCGGCAAGACCAGCGTGACTATCGGCCTGCTCCGGGCCTTTGCTCGACGGGGTATCAAGGTGCGCGGCATCAAGACGGGGCCGGATTATATCGATCCCGGTTTCCATGCCTTCGCCACCGGCACATCAGGCCTTAATCTGGATAGCTGGGCCATGCGGCCGGACTTGCTGCGGCATCTGTTTTCGCAGCAGGCCGATGGCGCGGAACTTGTTCTGATCGAAAGCGCCATGGGGCTGTTCGACGGTATTCCGGTTGCGGAAAATCGCACGGGTTCGGCGGCGGATCTGGCGCGGCTGTTCGGTATTCCCGTGTTGCTGGTGCTGGATGTCTCCGGCCAGTCGCAGACGGCTGCTGCCGTCGCCCATGGTTTTGCCCACTACGATCCGGCCGTTACCATGGCGGCGGTGGTGCTGAATAGGGCGGGCAGTGAAAGACACCGGACGCTGTGCACGGAAGCCATCGAAAAAATCGGCCTTCCCGTTGCCGGCTGCATGTTGCGTGATCCTTCGCTCATCCTGCCCGAACGGCATCTGGGGCTGGTGCAGGCCAGCGAACATCCCGAAATCGATGCGCATATCGAACGGCTGGCGGATGTGATGGAAAAATCCATCGATCTAGACGCCCTGCTTTCTCTCGCCGCGCCGGTGAATGTGCCTTCTGGCTCTGTAGATACGGCGATTGCACCGCCCGGCCAGCGCATTGCGCTGGCGGAGGATGCGGCGTTCACTTTCCTTTATCCGCATCTCAGGAAGCATTGGCAGGCAGCCGGGGCCGAGATAGTGCCCTTCTCGCCGCTCGCGGATGAGGCGCCTGACGAAAGCTGCGATATCTGCTGGCTGCCGGGCGGATATCCCGAGCTTTTCGCCGGAAAACTTGCGGATGCGGCTGGTTTCAAGACAGGCCTTGCCCGCTTTGCTGCGACAAAACCTGTTCATGGCGAGTGCGGCGGCTACATGGTGCTCGGCGAGGCGCTGGAAGATGCGGATGGTGTGACCCATGCCATGACCGGACTTCTGTCGCATGCCACCAGCTTTGCGACGCGCAAGATGAATCTCGGCTATCGGCAGGCGACAATCGCGGCAAGCGGACCGCTCGGCACGGCGCGGGATGTTCTGCGCGGCCATGAATTCCATTATGCGCGGGTTACCGATCCCGGCCGCGATGAGCCCTTCGCCCAGATTGCTGACGGGCAGGGTCGTCCGCTCGGGCCATCGGGCGGCCGGAGAGGTCTTGTCTCGGGGACTTTTTTCCACGCCATCGCCAAAGGCGGTTGATCGTTTCCGGGTGTTGTCCGTGGACCTGCGGCAAAGTGGACAAAGCTGCGAAAGTTTGTAGGCTTGGCCCACAGGAAAGTGCTATAGATTTCTTTATAGGGCATGGAAGAGCGGAGGTGTCTGCCGTGATCCATGTTCGGTGAAGCGCAGCCGGATCGAAAGCCGCTTCATACGTCCCGGTCCGAACCTGCCCTCGCGCATTTATATCGAGCGTGCCTATCGATGATGAAACCCGGATTTTTTGTCTCCGCTGCTTTTGCCGCATCCATTCTGCTGGCCCTCTTGGGCACCGGTGTCGATGGTATGGCTGCCCACGGCGGTGAAGATTACGCAACGCTGGAAAAGCTCGGTGCGGCGCTATTCGACGATCCCAACCTTTCGATGAACCGCACCATGGCCTGTTCCACTTGCCATATGCAGGCTGCCGGTTTTTCCGATGCGCGAGAGAGCGATAAGGTCGGGCGGGACGTATCTGTCGGCGACGATGGGATTTCGCTGGGCGACCGCAACGCGCCCACTGCAGCTTATGCTAGGTTTACGCCGCCCTTCGGCAGGAATGCGGCGGGAGAGTATGTCGGCGGGCAGTTCTGGGATGGCCGCGCCTCCCTGCTTGAAGATCAGGCGGGCGGTCCGCCGCTCAATCCCCTCGAAATGGGCATGCCGGACAAGGCCTCGGTCGTCAAACGGCTCAGGGAAAACCCGGATTATGTCGCGGCTTTCGGCACGCAGTTCGGCAAGGATGTTTTTGAGAGCGACGAGATCGCCTATGCCGCAATGACCAAAGCGCTTGCGAGCTTCGAGCGCTCGGACGAGTTCTCCACCTTCGATTCCAAATATGACCGCTTCCTTCGCGGCGAGGAGAAGCTGACCGATCAGGAAGAGTTGGGTCGGGTCCTGATCTCCTCGACGCAATTCACCAATTGCAATACATGCCATGAAATCCGTGGCGCCAAGGGTCTGGAAGACGGCCTCTTCACCAACCACAAATATTTCAACATCGGCGTTCCCGCCAATACGTCGGTCCGGGCTGCAAACGGCTCCAAACCGGGCGCGGTTGATCTGGGACTGGCGCAAAATCCCGAAGTTGCCGGCGATGCCTCCCAGCGTGGCAAGTTCAAGGTGCCAACGCTGCGCAATGTCGCCGTCACCGGTCCTTACATGCATAATGGCGTGTTCAAGGATTTGCGCACGGTGGTGCTGTTTTACGTGAAATATAAAAGCAAGAAGCCGAGCCGCCAGATCAATCCGGAAACGGGCAAGACGTGGGATGCGCCGGAAGTGCCTGAAAATATCGCCATGGCGGAACTGACATCCGCGCCGGCGCTGGACGACAAGCGTGTGGACGCCATCGTCGCCTTTCTGAAGACTCTGACTGACAAAAGATATGAGCATCTTTTGCCGAAGGAAGATGGGCAGACGAACGCGCCGACTGCCCAGCCGGATTCGTCAGGCGTTACGCCGAAAGCGCCTTGAATTCGGCAAGAACCGCGTCGCCCATTTCGGAGGTACCGACCTGGCGGCTGCCCTCCGCCATGATGTCGGCGGTGCGGATGCCCTTGTCGAGCACGTTTGCGATCGCTGTTTCGAGCTTCGTTGCCTCATCCACCATGTTGAACGAATAACGCAGGCACATGGCGAAGGACGCGATCATGGCGATGGGGTTCGCGATGCCCTTGCCGGCAATGTCAGGGGCCGAGCCGTGGACCGGCTCATACATGGCCTTGCGCTTGCCGGTCTTGGCGTCAGGCGCGCCGAGCGAAGCGGACGGCAGCATGCCGAGCGAGCCGGTGAGCATGGCGGCGACGTCAGAGAGCATGTCGCCGAAGAGGTTGTCGGTGACGATCACGTCGAACTGCTTGGGCTTGCGCACCAGCTGCATGCCGCCGGCATCCGCCAGCATATGCTCCAGCTGAACGTCCTTGTACTTGGCGGCGTGGGTTTCGGTGACCACCTGGTTCCACAACACGCCGGATTTCATGACGTTGCGCTTTTCCATCGAGCAGACGCGGTTATCGCGGGTGCGGGCCAGTTCGAAGGCGACGCTGGCGATACGCTCGATCTCGAAAGTGTCGTAGATCTGCGTGTCGATGCCGCGCTTCTGGCCATTGCCGAGATCGATGATCTGCTTCGGCTCACCGAAATAGACGCCGCCGGTCAGTTCGCGGACGATGAGGATATCGAGACCCTCGACCAGTTCCGGCTTCAGCGAGGAGGCGGCGGCGAGCGCCGGATAGCAGATGGCAGGGCGCAGGTTGGCGAATAGTTCGAGGTACTTGCGCAGGCGCAGCAGACCCGCTTCCGGGCGATGCTCATAGGGAACGCCGTCCCACTTCGGGCCGCCAACGGCACCGAACAGGATTGCATCGGCGGCAAGCGCCTTTTCCATGTCCGCATCGGAAATCGCCACGCCATGCGCGTCGTAAGCGGAACCGCCGACGAGGCCTTCCGAAACGGTGAAACCGGCATTGTGCGCGCTGTTCATATATTCGATCAGCTTGCGGACCTCAGCCATGGCTTCGGGGCCGATACCGTCACCGGGCAGCAGGAAAAGCGAACGGACTGTCATGAGAACCCTCCTTGGGCGGCGCGCCGGAAAACATCCTGAAGGGTTTTCGATTGCGGCGAGCGCGGCGTCAAACTCGTTTCCGTCCTGCACATGAGAAGTCGTATCGCGGCCGGACGGGATCGGAGGCTTCTTATCTCCGCCTCAGGGGCTTTTCAAGCAAAGCAAAAGCCGATCCGGTACGGTTTGGTACGGGATCGGCTTTTTTGAAGAGCGGAAATGTGGTCAGGCCCAGGGGCGGACCGAGGCGTTTGCCTTTTCGAACGTGTCAATGGCACCGGCATGTTCCAGAGTCAGGCCGATATCGTCGAGACCGTTCAGCATGCAGTGCCGCTTGAATTCGTCGATCTCGAAACTGATCGTACCGCCATCGGGGCCGCTGATTTCCTGGCGCTCCAGATCGATGGAGAGAACGGCGTTCGAGCCGCGCGAGGCGTCGTCCAGCAGCTTTTCGAGGTTCTCGGGGCTGACGACGACAGGCAGGATGCCGTTCTTGAAACAGTTATTGTAGAAGATATCGGCGAAGCTAGTGGAGATCACGCAGCGGATGCCGAAATCGAGAAGCGCCCATGGCGCATGTTCGCGTGACGAGCCGCAGCCGAAATTGTCACCGGCAACGAGAATCTGAGCGTTCTGGTAGGCGGGCTTGTTCAGCACAAACTCGGGATTGGGCGAACCGTCTTCGAGGTAACGGGATTCAGCGAAAAGCCCCTTGCCGAGACCGGTGCGCTTGATGGTTTTCAGATAATCTTTCGGAATGATCATGTCGGTGTCGATATTGACGACCGGCATGGGCGCGGCGACGCCCGTCAGCTTGGTGAATTTTTCCATCTGTCGCTTCCCGTGTTTCCCTTGAACAAAAATCCGGCACTGACAAAAGCCTGCCGGATATTTTCTCTGGGGAAATACTGCAAAACCAGGCGCTTTAGAAGCGCAAATCCGCATTCTTCGGTACGCCCGTTGGGCGTTGTCGCATCCTGACCGGATTACACGATCTCAGAGATCGATGATTGTGCCCTTGCCGTCGTTCCAGACGCGCATGTCGCGCTGGTTGCGGGTCTTGACCGGAATGGGAGCTGGCTTCAGGCGCGCCGACAAAATTCGGGCTGCACTGAGAACGGCGAGTACGCCGATGAAAGCCACCGTGAGCGACGCCGTGAAAAGAGCCGCCATGGCCAAAATTGCGATACCGGAGGCGGCGATGAAAAATGAACGGATGCCTTGCATGATTCAACCTTTCTTTCCAGACGAATGTGGGCCTTCTTCTTCCGGCTTGCAAGAGGATTCAGTGGATTGTCAGCTTGCAGATGTCACAAAAGCTTGACACAAGTGCGGCATGGTCAGTTTTTCAGAAAATATTCTTGCAAGACCCCGCCGTTCCATCCTTTCGGTGCCAGCGATCAACGAACGTGCGCTGGCGAAAATTCCGGCGCTCGACTGTGACGGCTTCATCCTCGATCTCGAGGATTCCGTTGCTCCCGGGATGAAGGGGAAGGCGCGGGATAATCTTGAAAAGCTGTTCTCCGAGCGATCTTTCGGTCTTCGGGAAGCCATTATCCGCATCAATCCGCTTTCGACACCGGATGGAAAAGCGGATTTGCAGCTTGTCCTTTCCTGCAAGCCGGATTCGGTGCTGCTGCCCAAGGTGGAGCAGCCTGCTGCCATCCATGATCTGGCAGATCTTCTGTCCGAGGCCGATGCGCCTGAGGCGCTGAAAATCTGGGCGATGATCGAGACGCCGCTTGGTGTGCTGAACGCCGCGTCAATCGCTGATGCCGCACATACGCCGGATTCGCGGCTTGCTGCCTTTGTTATCGGTCTTAACGATCTGCGTAAGGAAACCCGGGTTCCAGACGCGACCGGACGCACTTATCTCGTTCCCTGGATGATGCAGGTCGTGCTTGCCGCACGCGCCTATGGTCTTGATGTCATCGACAGCGTGTCGAATGATTTTCGCGACATCGCCGCTTTCGAGGCGGAATGTGCCCAGGGGCGGGCGATGGGATTCGACGGCAAGATGCTGATCCATCCGGCCCAGATTGAAGCTGCAAATCGCCATTTCGGTCCGGACGAGGCGGCAGTAAGCGACGCACGCGAGATCATTGCCGCTTTCGCAGGGCCCGAATCTGTGGAATTGAACGTCATCAACATGAATGGACGCATGATCGAGCGGCTGCATGTGGCGGAAGCCGAGAGGCTGGTCGCCATGGCCGATATCATCGCGGCAAGAAAGGAAAAAGAGACGTGAAGGTCTATCGTTTCATCACCGGTCCCGACGACGCCAAATTTTGTCATCGCGTTACCGAAGCTCTGAACAAGGGCTGGGAACTGGCGGGTTCGCCAAGCTACGCCTTTAACGCTGCAGCCGGCGTCATGCATTGCGGACAGGCCGTGACCAAGGTCGTCGAGGGCAAGGAATACCATCCAGACATGAAGCTCGGCGAGCAATAGCTGCGGCAGCCGCCCCGATCAGCGTTCGGCGGCGGCCTCGTCGGCGCTTTCTTCAATCCGCTCCATGTCGTCGTCCGACAGGCCGAAATGGTGGCCGATTTCGTGAATGAGGACATGGGTGATGATATCGCCCAGCGTCTCCTCGTTCTCGGCCCAATAATCGAGAATGGGGCGGCGATAAAGCGTGATGCGGTTCACCATCTCGCCCGTTTCCATCGTGAAACGTTCGGAGATGCCGCGACCCTCGAACAATCCGAGAAGATCGAAGGGCGTTTCGAGCGCCATGTCCTCGAACACATCGTCGGTCGGAAAATCCGCGATCTCGATGATGAGATCCTTGGTCAGTGCGCGAAATTCTTCCGGCAGGTGGCCATATGCCTCGATCGCCAGCGACTCAAAGGCGGAAAGTGTCGGCGCGTGGCGGTCCCGCCAATCGTCGGTCTGGTCTATGCGGGCCATTTCTGCTCCTTGTTGGAAGGCCCATATAAACACTTGCTGAACAAATTTCGAGACCTGACTGCCGCACCTGCCGAAAAAGCATGAAATTCTTGGCGTTACAGTTACTTTTCAGGCCGTCTTCATCTTGACATAAACCGGCGTCTCGCGTAATCGGCACCCAAATTGATGGCGTAGTGCGCCTTCTGTTTATGCCGCCTTTCAAATGGCGGTTTCACCGGCAGACATTCAAAGGGGCATCAGCCCTGACGGATTTCCGCTACTCCGACTGATAAAAAGACGGCCAGCTTGCATTTGCGGGCAGAGCCGGAACGAACATGAAAGGATAAAAAATGTTCGCAGTCATCAAGACCGGCGGTAAGCAGTACCGCGTAGCGGCCGACGCCGTGCTGACCATCGAAAAGCTGGAAGCAGAGGCAGGCGCAACTGTAGAATTCACCGAAGTTCTCGTGGTCGGCGAAGGTGCCGACGCCAAGTTCGGTGCTCCCTTCGTCAAGGGTGCCATCGTCAAGGCTGAAGTTGTCGAACACAACCGCGGCAAGAAGGTCATCGCCTTCAAGAAGCGTCGTCGTCAGAACTCCAAGCGTTCGCGCGGCCATCGTCAGCATCACACTGTCGTCCGCATCACGGACATCGTTGCTGCCTGATCGGCGCGACACGGGAAACAAGGTTTAAAGGAGAACTCCAATGGCACACAAAAAAGCTGGCGGTTCCTCGCGTAACGGTCGCGATTCCGAATCCAAGCGCCTTGGCGTAAAGAAGTTCGGCGGCGAAGCTGTCATTCCAGGCAACATTATTCTGCGCCAGCGCGGCACGCAGTGGCATCCGGGCGCCAATGTTGGCATCGGCAAGGACCACACGATTTTCGCACTGACCGCAGGTAACGTGAACTTCCGTACGAAGGCCAATGGCCGCGTATTCGTATCCGTGGCCCCGAAAGCGGAAGCCGCAGAATAAGCCGGTAAGCGTCATATGCAGCCGGTGTCCCATCGACCCGGCTGAGACGTATCAGGTTCAGTCAAGAAAACAGGGGAGATGGGGCACCACCCAACTCCCCTTTTTCTTTAACCTCATGGATGGACTGAACCATGCAAGCTGAATTGTTGAGGGTTGACCAATCACGGTCACCCGAAGAGCGGCCGAGGCCCGATCGGTCGAGGAGCGATTGCCCCGTTTTACTGTCGCAGAGGCTGGTCTTACGCAAGCCTCACGAAGAAGACATCGACGCCCTTGCCCATCTTGCCAACAATGCCAATATCGCGACCATGGTGTCGCGTATGCCGCACCCTTACACGGCCAAAGACGCCGCGGACTTCGTGCGACGCTCCAAAGCTGGCGAGATTGGCAAGTGCGTCTATGCGATTACCCGCATGGACAATGGCGAGTTTCTGGGCTGCTGCGCGCTCGAACCCCAGGAAGACGAAAAGACGCTGGAGATCGGTTACTGGCTGGGGGAACCCTACTGGAACCACGGTTACATGACCGAAGCGGCGCATGCGCTGATCGACATGGCCTTCCGCACCCGTGAAATCGACCAGATCGACGCCCGTTGCCGGGTCACCAACATTGGCTCGCGCCGCGTCATCCAGAAATGCGGTTTCCAGTTCCAGGGTTCCGGCATGGTCGGTTCGCTGGCGCTTGGCGGCATGGTGCCGGTGGAATGGTACAGGCTGGACCGCAAGACCTGGGTTTCGCTGAAGAGCTGGGGGGACATGGGATGAGTGCGCTCGAACTGACCCGACGACGGACTGCCGTGACGGTGGCTCCGCCCGGCCCCTGCCCCGTCATCGAGACGCGGCGTCTGGTGCTGCGACCGCAACGGCTTTCCGATGCCGGCAGCATTGCGGAATCGCTTGGCGATTTCGCCGTGACGAAGATGCTGGCCCGCGTTCCCGCGCCGTACCACAAGCAGGATGCGCTGGAATGGTTGGTGTTGCGGACGTCCGGCACGCTGCCCGACTGGGATTTCGCCATTACCTGCGGCGACGATACTCTGATCGGTGTCGTCTCGGTGGAATTGCGGCATGGCGAGTGGCACCTCGGTTACTGGCTGAACCGCTTCTATTGGGACAAGGGTTACATGACCGAGGCGGTGGCCGGTGTGGTGGAGCGGTTCTTCCGCCGCATGCCGGGGGTGACCCTTCATTCCGGTGTGTTTGCGGATAACCCCGCTTCGCTACGCGTGCAGGAAAAACTCGGCTTCCGGGTGACCGGTTGCCACCAGATATACGCCACGGCGCGCGCCGCCATGGTGGCACATATTGGTACGATGATTACGGCTGAGGATTTTATTCAGCCGCATCGTACCTGAGGAGTATTGCAAGGCCGGTTTGATCCAAACCGGTCTTGTCTCGCGCATGGGCTTCCCGCACGATAGTCTTTGACCTCGTGAAGAAGCGCTTGTATTCGAAACGACGATATTTTTGTTCGACGCAACGGCAAGATTGTTGCGTCCGCAAACCGATAGAACGGCAGTCCGATGAAATTTCTCGATGAAGCAAAAGTCTATATCAAGTCCGGTGACGGCGGCGCGGGCGCGGTTTCCTTCCGGCGCGAAAAATTCATCGAGTTCGGCGGCCCTGACGGCGGCGATGGCGGACGCGGCGGCGATGTCTGGGTTGAGGTGGTCAACGGCCTCAACACGCTGATCGACTTCCGCTTTCAGCAGCATTTCAAGGCCTCTATCGGACAGCACGGCATGGGTAAGACCCGCACCGGTGCCAAGGGCGCAGATGTGGTGCTGAGGGTGCCGGTCGGTACGCAGATCTTCGAGGAAGACAATGAGACGCTGATCGTCGATCTGACGAAAGAAGGCCAACGCTTTCGTCTTGCCGCCGGCGGCAATGGCGGTTTCGGCAATGCCTATTTCAAGTCGTCCACCAATCAGGCTCCCACCCATGCCAATCCCGGCCTCGCAGGCGAGGAAAAGACAGTTTGGCTTCGCCTGAAACTGATCGCCGATGCCGGTCTCGTCGGTCTGCCCAATGCGGGTAAATCCACGTTCCTTGCGACGGTCACCCGTGCGCGGCCGAAGATCGCCAACTATCCCTTCACCACTCTTCACCCAAACTTGGGCGTCGCGACCATCGATGGCCGCGAATTCGTGCTGGCCGATATTCCGGGCCTCATCGAGGGCGCGCATGAGGGTGTGGGCATCGGTGACCGTTTCCTCGGCCATGTGGAGCGTACCCGCGTGCTTCTCCACCTCGTCTCTGCACAGGAAGAAAAGGTCGGCAAGGCCTATAAGACGGTCAAGGCTGAGCTGGACGCCTATGGCGGCGGGCTGACTGACAAGCCGGAAATCGTGGCGCTGTCGCAGATCGACGTGCTGGATGAAAAAGAGCTGAAAAAGAAGGCCAAGGAACTGGAGAAGGCCTGCGGCCGTCCCCCGCTCCTTCTCTCCGCTGCCGCCCATATCGGGATGACGGAAGCGCTGCGCGCCCTTCGCGATATTATTGTGTCGGCGAGCAATGGCGGCGAAACCGCTCTGCCGGACCGGTCGATGCCGCATGAGGACAGCGAGGCCGAGGAAGAGGACGACCGCCTATGAGCCTGACGCGCAAGCCGCTGGCGAGCCATCACCGGATCGTCATCAAGATTGGGTCGGCGCTTCTGGTGGATCGGAAGACCGGTCTCAAAAAAGATTGGCTCGACGCCATTTGCGAGGATATCGCCGCGCTGAAGAAAAATGGCGCAGATGTGCAGGTTGTGTCGTCGGGCGCCATCGCGCTTGGCCGCACCGTGCTTGGCCTGCCCTCCGGTGCATTGAAGCTGGAAGAAAGCCAGGCGGCGGCGGCTGTCGGCCAGATTGCGCTGGCGCGGGCATGGTCGGAAAGCCTGTCGCGGCATGAGATCGTTGCCGGTCAGATTCTTTTGACGCTTTCCGATACTGAAGAGCGTCGCCGTTATCTCAATGCGCGTGCCACCATCAACCAGTTGCTGAAGATCGGCGCCATCCCGATCATCAATGAAAACGACACGGTTGCGACCACCGAAATTCGTTATGGCGACAATGACCGTCTGGCGGCGCGTGTGGCGACCATGACGGGTGCCGATCTTCTGGTGCTATTGTCGGATATTGACGGGCTCTATACGGCACCCCCGCATCTCGATCCCGATGCGAAATTTCTCGAGACGATTGCCGATATCACGCCCGAAATCGAAGCCATGGCGGGTGGCGCGGCATCCGAGCTTTCACGCGGCGGCATGCGCACCAAGATCGACGCGGGCAAGATCGCGACAGCTGCCGGGTGCGGCATGATCATCGCTTCGGGCAAGACGCTCAATCCGCTGAAGGCCATTGAAAATGGCGCGCGCTCCTCATGGTTTGCGCCTTCGGGCACGCCGGTGACGGCGCGCAAGACCTGGATTGCCGGGCAGTTGCAGCCGGCCGGTGAAATCCATGTGGATGCCGGCGCGGAAAAGGCGCTTTATGCCGGCAAAAGCCTGCTTCCGGCGGGTGTGCGACTGGTGAAGGGCAATTTCGGCCGTGGTGATGCAATCGCCATTATCGGTGCGGAGGGCCGTGAAGTCGCTCGTGGTCTTGCGGGTTACGATGCAGAGGAAGCGCGCCTCATCATCGGCCACAAGTCCAACGAAATCGAGGCGATCCTCGGTTATGTCGGGCGAGCGGCCATGATTCATCGTGACGATCTGGTCATGACGGGCGCTGCCGTCAAAGTTAAAAATGCAGAGAAGGATGAGGTCCATGCCTGAACAGGCCGTGAAGCAAAGCCATGATATTGACGCGCTGATGATCACCATCGGCGCTCAGGCGAAAGCTGCTTCGCGACCGTTGTCCATTGCCGGCGCAGACCAGAAGAACCGCGCGCTGCTTGCCATGGCCTCCGCCATCGAGGCATCCAGAGATGCGATCCTTGCCGCCAACAGGAAAGATTTGGCTGCGGCGGAAAGCGCAGGCCTTGCCGCTTCCTTCGTGGACAGGTTGACCCTCAACGATGCAAGGATCGCCGGTATTGCCGAAGGCATCCGTTCGGTTGCGGCGCTGCCCGATCCAGTCGGTGAAGTCATCGCCGCCTGGGATCGTCCCAATGGGCTGAAGATCGAGCGCGTGCGCACGCCGCTCGGCGTCATCGGCGTGATCTACGAAAGCCGTCCGAATGTGACGGCGGATGCCGGCGCATTGTGCCTTAAGGCGGGCAATGCCGTCATCCTGCGCGGCGGCTCGGATTCGCAACATTCATCGCGTGCTATCCATGCCTGCCTCGTGGAAGGGCTGAAGATCGCCGGTCTTCCCGAGCATGCCATTCAGCTGGTGCCGGTGACTGACCGCGCCGCTGTCGGCGCGCTTTTGAGCGGATTGAACGGCACGGTTGACGTTATCGTGCCGCGCGGCGGCAAAAGTCTCGTGGCGCGGGTACAGTCGGAAGCCCGTGTGCCGGTCTTTGCCCATCTGGAAGGTATTTGTCATGTCTACATCGACAAATCCGCCGATCTCGACATGGCAAAACGTATCGTCGTCAATGCCAAGATGCGCCGCACCGGCATTTGCGGCGCGGCAGAGACATTGCTGGTGGACGCCGCTGCCATTTCCACGCATCTTACGCCGCTCGTCAAAGCCCTGATCGAAGCTGGCTGCGAAGTGCGCGGTTCGCAGGCCGTTCGCGATGTGGTGGCGGGTCTTACACCGGCAACGGAAGAGGACTGGCGCACCGAATATCTCGATGCGATCATTTCGGTCGCCGTGGTGGAGGGTATTTCGGGCGCGATCGAGCATATAGGCACCTATTCGTCCAACCACACCGAGGCTGTGATCGCTGAGGACCCTGAGGTGGTCGCGCGGTTCTTCAACGAACTCGATTCGGCCATTCTGCTGCATAATGCCTCCACGCAGTTTGCCGATGGCGGCGAATTCGGCATGGGTGCGGAAATTGGTATCGCCACCGGTAAGATGCATGCACGCGGTCCTGTCGGCGTCGAGCAGCTCACATCGTTCAAATACCGTGTGCATGGCACCGGCCAGACACGGACGTGATATTTGCCGGCCGATAAGCGCCTCGACAGACGTTATCTCACCATGCCGCATGTGGAGCGCGGCATGGTCGTTGGCCTGTTCGGTGGTTCTTTCAATCCGCCGCATGCGGGTCACGCGCTTGTGGCCGAGATTGCGCTGCGCAGGCTCGGTCTCGATCAACTCTGGTGGATCGTCACACCGGGCAACCCGCTGAAAAGCCGCTCGGAGCTGGCATCTCTGGAAGATCGCATCGCCGCTTGCGAAAAGCTGATCCACGATCCGCGCATCAAGGTCACGGCCTTCGAAAAATCACTGGGGATGAGCTATACGGCCAATACGCTCGCCAAGGTGAAGGCGAAAAATCCGCATGTCCGTTTTGTCTGGATCATGGGAGCGGACAATCTGAAAAGCTTCCATCGCTGGCAGAAATGGCGACGGATCGCCGAGACATTCCCGATTGCCGTGATTGATCGGCCAGGCTCCACGCTCTCTTATCTCTCCTCCACCATGGCGCAGGCCTTCAGCCATGCACGGGTGGATGAGGACGATGCCGGCGTTTTGTGGAAAAAAGCGGCGCCTGCCTGGGTTTTCATTCATGGGCCGCGTTCGACGCTCAGCTCCACGGCGTTGCGTAGCGGTCGTAAATGACGACTTCGATCACAAATGATGTATGTGCCGGGTGTGGATGGCTCCATATCTTGAAAAGTTAATGCTTTGATGCCACCTTTATTGTGTGACGCAGAGAATCGCGTCGCCAGTACCTGTTTTGTCATTCTTGGAAAGGAAAACCTCTGACAACAGTACACGCCAAGGGAAGAGCATTTGTTGCTATCCCGAAGGGCCAGGACAGTGGCGCCGATGCCGCCGGCCATGCCCTCGAAACCGTCCTCGCGAGCCTCGAGGACTCCAAGGCTGAAGATATCGTTTCTCTCAACATTGCCGGAAAATCGGCGCTTGCGGACTACATGGTCGTGGTCTCCGGGCGGTCGAACAGGCATGTTTCGGCGATTTGCGAGCATCTTCTGAAGGACATGAAGGATGAAGGGTTCGGAAACGCCCGCGTCGAAGGTCTCGAGACTGGAGACTGGATGCTGATCGATACTGGCGACATCATCGTTCACGTCTTCCGTCCGGAAATCCGCGCTTTCTACAACATTGAAAAAATGTGGGCGACGCCGGACATGCCGGAAGAGACGCTGCATTGATGCGGTGAGCCTTTGAGCGAGTGCATCGCTTCTGCCGAAGATCATGCCTGACTTCGGAAACGGCGCCTCTGGCCGGAAATCAGACCGGCCACATAGGAATCCGCAGGCTATGCTGTTAAGAGCGTGACCCTGTTGGGGCACGACGAATGCAGGTTTGCGATGCGGATTTCAATTTTTGCGGTGGGACGGCTGAAATCCGGCCCCGAAAAGGATCTTGCGGCCCGTTATATCGAGCGCCTGGCAAAGACCGGCCCGGCGATCGGGCTGGAGTTTTCGCGGGTGATCGAGGTTGCGGAAAGCCGGGCATCGAATGCTGAGACCCGCAAGCGCGAAGAAGCCGCGATGCTGGAAAAACATCTGGCAGACGGTGCCGCCCTCGTCTTGCTGGACGAGCGCGGAAAGGCGCTGGACAGTCCCGCCTTTGCTTCGTTTTTTGGCGATTTGCGCGATAGCGGCAAGCGTGACCTCGTGATCGCCATCGGCGGGGCAGACGGGCTCGATCCTGCACTTTACGACAAGGCGACGGCCGTTCTCAATCTCGGCAAGCTGACATGGCCGCATCAGATCGTTCGTATCCTGATTGCCGAACAGCTTTACCGCGCCGTCACGATTCTCTCCGGTCATCCTTATCATCGCGTTTGATCGGATTTCGATTCGGATAAATGTCTCAATTTCAACATGAAGCTCCCCGACACCGCTGATAGCGCACGGCTTTGCCGGCGGCCTTTCCAGGGCCTCTTGGAAGATCGCGGCAAAATCCCTAATATTGGCGCTTCTGCTTCGGCATCAAAGAAAGTTCACATGGACAACAGGCCTCAACGAAAACGGCACGCTGCCCTTGCGGGCGCGGTTATTGCTGCTTTCGTGATGGGGATCGGTCCAACCCATTCGCGGGACGATGCGGGCGCGGTTCCGGCCGCAGGCGATGATACGTCGCCGGATGCGCTACAGACGCTGGAGAAGCGCCGCGACCAGAACCGGCAGGATCTGGAGGAACTGGTCGACAGCATCGGTCTTTCGGAAGACAAGACAAGGAAGCTTGAGGAAAGTATCGCTTCCCTCAATCAGGACAGCGCACGCATTCGGGAAGAGTTGATCGCATCGGCCGCCCGGCGCAAGGCGCTGGAAGCCAAGATCAGCGACGGCGAAGATCGTCTGGCCAAGCTTTCGGTGCGCGAGGACGGCGTCAAGGCGTCGCTTCGGGAAAGACGCGGCGTGCTGGCGGAGGTTCTGGCGGCCCTGCAGCGCATGGGCAGAAACCCGCCGCCCGCCCTTCTCGTCTCGCCGGAGGATGCGCTTGCGTCCGTGCGAAGCGCCATTCTTCTCGGCGCCGTCGTGCCCGGCATTCGCGGTGAAACCGACAAGCTGGTCGCCGCTCTCAAAGAATTGACCGATGTCCGGCAGGCAATCGCTCGCGAAAAGGACGATCTTACGGGTATGATGACGGCAAGTCTGGAAGAGGAAAAACGCCTCGACCTGCTGATTGCCGAAAACGATCGCAAGAACACCCAGACGGCGGCGGAGCTGGAGGCGGAACGCAAGCGATCTGAGGAGCTTGCAAGCAAGGCGACGAGTCTTGAGGGGCTGGTCAGTTCGCTTGAAGGCGAGATTACCTCGGTGCGTGAGGCGATGGAAAAGGCGCGGGCGGAAGAGCAGCGCCTGGCCCGTCTTTCGGAGGCGGAACGCGAAAAGGAACGGGCCGCGGCCGAGGCTGGAATGCCCGATAAAAACCGTATTGCGCCCGCATATCCCTTCGCGAGTTTGAAGGGAAAGCTGGAGCTGCCGGTTACCGGCGATGTGCTGCGGCGCTTCGGCGATGCGGATGGAACGGGCCACTTTTCCAAGGGAATTGTTGTCGCGAGCGGACCGGAAGCGATCGTGACGGCGCCTGCAGACGGCTTCGTGGTGTTTGCCGGAGATTTTCGCAGTTATGGCCGGATGATCATCCTCAATACGGGCAATGGATATCATGTGGTGATGACGGGCATGGACAATGTGAGGACGCGGCAGGGAATGTTCGTGTTCTCCGGAGAGCCCATCGCCTCCATGGGTGCAAAAAGAGTAGCAAGTGCAGCAGCATTGGCGCTGGAAACCGACAGGCCAACGCTCTACATTGAGTTCAGGAAAGATGGTGTGCCGGTTGATTCCCAACCATGGTGGACCGCAAAAAAGACCGGAAGGGCGCACAATGATTCGTAAGGTTTCGCTTCTCCTTATCGGTGGGCTTATGGGCGCCACGGCGATGAGCGTGATTTATTCGGCGAGCATGCCGGCACAGGCGGCCGGGCCTTCGACCTATAAGGAACTGTCGATTTTTGGCGACGTGTTCGAGCGCGTCCGCGCACAATATGTGACGCCGCCGGATGACGAGAAGCTGGTTGAAAACGCAATCAACGGCATGTTGAGCTCGCTCGATCCGCATTCTAGCTTCATGAATGCCAAGGATGCCAACGACATGCGCACCCAGACCAAGGGTGAATTCGGCGGCCTCGGCATCGAAGTGACCATGGAGAACGAGCTCGTCAAGGTCATCACGCCGATCGACGATACGCCGGCTTCCCGCGCAGGCATCCTGGCCGGCGACTTCATTTCGGAAATCGACGGTACGCCGGTTCGTGGTCTGAAGCTGGAACAGGCGGTCGAAAAGATGCGCGGCGCGGTCAAGACGCCAATCAAGCTGACGATCATCCGTCAAGGCGCCGACAAGCCGCTCGAATTCACCGTTATGCGCGATGTCATTGCCGTTCGGGCCGTCAAGTCCCGTGTAGAGGGCGACAATGTCGGTTATCTGCGCGTCATCTCCTTTACCGAGAAGACCTATGACGACCTCGAAAAGGCGATCAAGAAGATCAAGGCTGAAGTGCCGGCCGACAAGCTGAAGGGCTATGTTCTCGACCTGCGCCTCAACCCGGGTGGTCTGCTCGATCAGGCGATCAATGTTTCCGATGCGTTCCTCGAGCGCGGCGAAGTCGTTTCGACCCGTGGCCGTAATCCCGATGAGACGCGTCGCTTCAATGCGACAGCAGGCGATC
Source organism: Agrobacterium sp. ST15.13.013 (assembly GCF_027956525.1). Lineage (NCBI taxonomy): Bacteria > Pseudomonadati > Pseudomonadota > Alphaproteobacteria > Hyphomicrobiales > Rhizobiaceae > Agrobacterium > Agrobacterium sp. ST15.13.013. The sequence goes on along the minus strand of NZ_JAQKGP010000031.1, from coordinate 2,423 downwards.
TGACCGATGGCAAGCCGGTGATCGTGCTCGTCAACGGCGGTTCGGCTTCGGCTTCGGAAATCGTCGCGGGTGCGCTGCAGGATTTGCGTCGCGCAACCGTGGTCGGTACGCGCTCCTTCGGTAAGGGCTCGGTTCAGACGATCATTCCGCTCGGCGAGGCAGGTGCGCTGCGCCTGACCACGGCGCTTTATTACACGCCGTCGGGTAAATCGATCCAGGGTACGGGCATTGAGCCTGACATCAAGGTGGAGCAGCCATTGCCGCCTGAGCTGCAGGGCAAGGTGACCACCGAAGGTGAATCCGGTCTTTCAGGCCACATCAAGGGACAGAGCGAAACCGATGAAGGTTCGGGTTCCTCCGCTTATGTTCCGCCGGAAGCCAAGGACGACATCCAGCTCAACTATGCTCTGGACCTGTTGCGCGGCACCAAGACGGATCCGTCTTTCCCGCCAAATCCGGAAAAGGCTGTGGTCAACAAGCAGTAAGATAGTTCGCCGGTCAGCCGGCGCATTGTCTTGCCCAACCGTTTGGACGGATCGTTCATTGCCTTCGGACCTGCGAAAACCGCTTCTGGGCCGTCAGAAAAAAAGCGTCGGTATCAACCGGCGCTTTTCCGTCATTGTGGCTTTGTCGGTGCTTGCGGTTTCCTCAGTCGGCGGCTTGTCCGTCTATACGGCGCTTTCGCCCGGCAATTTGCAGAAGACGGCGAGCGGCCCGGAGGCACAGCGTCAGCTTGCCGAAAAAAAACCTGAAATCGCACCGGCCGATGTAATGGCTCCCGGCGATGCCGCCGGTCTCCAGCCGCAAGGCGGTCGCTCGGGCGCCAAGATCAGTCGCGAGACGATGCCTGATGGCAATGTCGTATCGGTTTACTCTCCCCGCTCGCGTGAGGGTGAAGGGCCGGTGCTGATGAGCGGCCAAACCTATGGCCAGGATCCGCGCATGGCGATGCGACCCAATGAGGAACTGCTGGAAGAAACCGCATTCGGAAAATTACCGGTCATCGGCGCGGACGGTTTGCGGCCGATGGAGCAATATGCACGGCCTTGGTCTGGCGCACGCGGCACCCGGGTGGCGATTGTGGTCGGCGGGCTCGGTCTCAGCCAGACGGGGTCGCAAAAAGCGATCCGCGAGCTGCCGCCGGAGGTGACGCTCGGCTTTGCCGCCAGCGGCAACAGCTTGCAGCGCTGGATGCAGGAAGCGCGCCGCCAGGGGCATGAAATCCTTCTGCAGATACCGCTTGAGCCTTTCGGTTATCCAGGCAACAATCCCGGCCCTGACACGCTGCTGGCGGGTGATCCCGCCAAGGTCAACATCGACCGGCTGCATCGCTCCATGGCGAAGATCACCAATTACACCGGCGTCATGAATTATCTCGGCGGGCGTTTCCTTGCCGAGCAGGCGGCGCTGGAGCCTGTCATGCGTGACATTGGCAAGCGTGGCCTGCTGTTTCTGGATGATGGCTCTTCAGCGCAATCGCTGAGTGGCGGTATTGCCAAGGCGATTTCCGCCCCACAGGGTTTTGCCGATATTCTGCTTGATGGCGAAGTCACCGAAGCTGCCATTCTACGCAAGCTGGATGAACTGGAGCGAATTGCACGGCGTAACGGCCAGGCGATCGGCGTAGCTTCGGCTTTTGATGAAAGCGTTGCGGCGATCTCGAAATGGTCACGTGAGGCTGGCGGGCGCGGCATCGAGATTGTCGGTGTTTCTGCGCTTGTTTCCGGGCAGGCAGGGCAGTAAACCTTGCGTGCGGCCATTTCTGGCGCTCAGACAGTGCGGGTTTCCCATGACAATCAAAGCAGAAGATTTGCCTTACCGTCCCTGTGCGGGAATTATGGTTCTGAACGCCGAGGGCCTTGTCTGGGCCGGCAGGCGCATCAAGGAAGGCAATTCTGAATATGACGGCTCACCGCATCTGTGGCAAATGCCGCAGGGCGGCATCGATGATGGTGAGCGGCCTTTGACGGCCGCGATTCGCGAACTCTACGAAGAAACAGGCATGAAAACGGTGAGCCTGCTTGCGGAGGCGAGCGACTGGATTCACTATGACCTGCCACCCGAACTGATCGGTATCGGTCTCAGGGGCAAATATCGCGGGCAAGCGCAGCGCTGGTTTGCGTTCCGTTTCGAAGGCGACGAAAGCGAGATCCAGATCGATCCGCCGCCGACCGGACATACGGCTGAATTCGACGCATGGGCCTGGAAGCCGATGGAAAGCCTGCCGGAACTCATCGTACCGTTCAAGCGTGCGGTATACGAACAGGTTGTGGCGGAGTTCCAGCACCTTTCGGGCAAATAAAAAAGGCGGCCTTGGCCGCCTTCAGACTGCTGACAAACCCCTGGCGTGAGCTGGGGGTTTATGATTCATTGGGACATGTTGAAGAAACCTGCTCCTGAACAGACCGCTCTCGAGATGGTGA
>NZ_JAQKGP010000030.1:0-57985 GCF_027956525.1 Agrobacterium sp. ST15.13.013 | reverse complement strand
GGGCGGGCGCTGGGGGACAATTTCGCGGCGGGCGCTCGATCCGCAGTCGGTCAACGCCGTTATCAAGCAGAGGGTGGAGATGGCCGGGTTGGAGAGCGGGGAGTTTTCGGCCCATGGGTTGCGGTCAGGTATCTGGCCGAGGCGGCGAACCGAGGCATTCCCCTACCCGAGGCGATGGAGCAGTCACGTCATCGCTCGATTCAACAGGCATCCAGCAATGCCACCAGACGGTGTGGACGCGCGGCGCGCTTGTTATGAGTCTGTCAGGACCTTGGTTCGCGCAAATTCAGTTGGGGATGGAAGTCTATCTCAAACGGCACTACTCAGGAGAAGCAGCCTAACTTAGCTCGGGCTTGTGAGCACTTCTGTAATTTAGATGATGACCGTTTTCATTGTTACGCCGGGGCCGTTGTAAGATCGCGGGCTTGGCGCCTTCAGCCGGATCTCGCAAACGTTTCAGGTTACCTCTGACGGCTGGCTTGCCAGAAGAAGACGACGACGGATTGAGGCTAGTATTCCGTCAAAGGTGAAGCACGACATCCGATAACCACCAAAGGCAACATTGTTAGCACGCCAGCGAAGTCGATCAAGATCATCTGGCACGAGATCCGCATCACGCCCTACAATCAGAAGCAGGTGAATTGTCGGGCTATTCGTACCGAAAATCCGTCTGAATGCGGAAGAGTTTTTTTCTTCCGACAGCCGCCACGCCCAATCAACCAACTGCGACGAGCCGTGCTCAAATCGGTTGGACCAGTGTTTCATTGATTTTCCGGCTTCGAGCTTTGTAAAGATGCTGTATTCTCGCGCGTCCTCGACCTCGATCAATGTGAATGCATTCGCCTCAGTATCGCCAGAAGCCGCGTCGCACACGAAATCGCCAAACAAGTCGAGTTCGCTTGCCCAGCAGTTGGGTAGTTCGACAGCATTGTTTCCGTAGCCAATAGCAGCGCAGAGATGCGGGCGCTCTTTAAAAAATGGCGCTATCTGATCCCGTTCCTTGAGATGGCTCTCGGATTTAAGGAGCTCGTCAAGTTCGTCCAGGTTTTGTCGTAAGATCGAAGTATCAAGATTTAAGGAAACAAAGGATTTCATACAGAGTGGGCCTGTGCCAACCTCTCAACTCTCCGCAATCCATCGAGCTGGCTACGCCTAACGACGTCCTCAATTTTTAGATTTTCGCCCTCGAAGCGAACGAGGACTCGCAACTCGGCTCCCACCCTAAGGGAAAAGAGATCTTTCGTCCCGAGCAATAGCTTTGTTTGCTCCAGAGCTGAGGATCGTCCGCCGCGCGACAGACGTTCAACAGCGTTGACCACCTTTGCTTTCTCTTCCGATGCGAGTTGGTCGAGGTATGACCGCGCTGTAAATGTCCACACTATCTGCATCGAAGCTGATCGCCTTTCGTTCCAACTATATAGTAGTACGATCCCCCCCACCTTTCAACGTGTTCCGACCTTGGCTGCAGTGAATGGCCTATCGACAGCAGCAGGACATTCGATAGAATGTTCGGGCCGTCCACCGGGGACCTCATCGAGCGTTACAACGGCTAAGTCGTGTCCAGGGCTCGCCACGTCGTCATTGCTTACGAGCACAGTGGCCAAGACCAAGTCAAGGCGATCGTGTCGACAGAGCGGTCGCAGCGTAGGAAAGATGGCCGGGGAGGCGCCCGAATGGACGACAACATAATGGGAGTCTTGTGTCGTTTTGCATTTAATCGCAAGACTCCGCATGCGATAATTTCAACAAGATAGCGTGGCACTTAAATTGAGATTGAGCAGTTAATTTTGAGATTCAGGCTTCGATTGGCACTTAAGGTGAGATTCGTCGCCATGGAAAAGATGAATGCCGTCGGCCAATCGTCCTCAGAAAATGCTAAACCGTCACAAACGGTTATTGCCAAATCGGAAGGTGCCAGACGCCGAAAATCGCACCGAAAATCTCAAATTAAATGCCACCACCTGCCGGAACGGCCGCGTTCTTACGATTAAATGCCAAACGACACCATCAACCACCGAATTTACGAGATTCCCGCCTTAGACGCCTGCTACTGCGGGTTCAGCGGTCGCCGACCGATGCGCATACTCGTTCGTGCTAGTAATCAAACTTAGCGACTTTGACCAAATCGCCGAAGCATGAACTTCAGCCTTTCGTTCTCCTTCCGGAGCTTCACGACCATGAGGCTTCTCAGATGGCGGTTTTCAGCCTCGAGAGCGGCGAGCTCTTCATCCAAGCCGCACAGCAGCGGGGGATCGCGGCGAAGATTGAGAATTGGTGCACTTGCGGGGCTCGCTGACGGCGTCTTCTTACTCCGTGCTTTCGCTCCAGACTTCGGAGTCCATCCTGAACCCGGGCTACGCTGCTGATGCACCGAGCGCGTGGGGTCGGACGCATCGTCTTCCACAGCTTCAGACTCGATGGAAAACTCTTTCGACGACGACGTTGCGGCAGGACTATCCGGAGGGACTTCGCCGTCAATCGGAACATCCGAGTAGTCTACCACCTCGAACTTCACCGCGACAACGTCCTCCTGAACTGATGCTGCTTGAGGCAGATCAAGCTTTGGCATCACATCGTCAGCCTCTACCGCGCGGGCAACAGCCTGCAAATCCAGATCGCCCCAGATTGAGGTTCGGCGAAGTGTCTGGCGCCTGTTCGTCTTATATTCGACGATGAAATTGGATCGTGGTGTTCGCATGTTCCTAAGAAATGGAATGAGTGAGGGCGCAGAATGATCAGGATGCACGGGAATTTTTGAAACCGGCCAATCCCGAGGATTGCACGTCAAGGTGATCGAGGGATGGACACCGAAAGACCGCTAACTCATACCATGTCTCTTGCGCAGATCAGCGTTTTCGGCGCGCAGCTTCTCTGAGAGCAGCTTTCTGAGGCGCCGATTTTCTTCCTCGAGCTGGATGAATTCGGCGAGTTCGTCATCCACCGAAAGAGATGCTGCGGAAACGGGTGGCGCCGGTTGAGCCAAAGCCTTCTTCCACTGATAATGAGTCTGATCCGAAATACCAGCGCTTTTCACGGCATCTTCAAGGTTGCGCCGCCAGCGACCGTAGCTTCAATCTGACCAATCTTTTCCAGCTTTTCCTCCCCGGTAAGGCCGCGGACCTTCTGCTTCGCCAGTTTCGACGCATTCGCACGAATTTTTTCAGCCTTCGTGTTATTTCCTTTTTGAAGTCTTTTTCGGAGCAGCGGGCTCAGCTTCTGCCGCTACGGCGCCATCCTGGGTCTGGATTTCTTGGTCAGCAATTATTCATCCTCTGTACATCGCTGCTTTGTTTGCCAGCGCGATCCAAGAGTCAATTGTTCTTGCCACCTGTACGGACTAATTCCATGAATCAGATGGCACGACCCGTGATAATACAATCGATCTGAACACATAGTCGTCGGGCTTCTCCAATCTAGAAACCAGTTCTCATGTGTTCGAATCCTGTAGTGCCCGGGTTCGGTGGTTTTGCTAGCCAACACGACGCTGCTGGACATGAGAACGCATCAAAGCCATCAATATTGGTCTAAGCGAGAACTCGCCACTCCGTCAGCCATCTTCCGAGTGATCGAAGGATCGACTTGAAGAGGTTCTATTTCATTCGCTGCGAGGTCCGATCGGGATATCGACGCAGCGGAGCGTCTTTCTCTCTAGGTACTAGCCGCCACAGCACAAGTTGAGCGCGTACCGATCTCCGTGCGAACGAAACCAGGCATCAAAGCTGCGCAAGCAAAAGGCCCACCGCCTGGCAACACCGGTCTCCGGGAAAAACGCCATAAGGTACTGGCTGGGATGGCTGCATGCAGAAGGCTGCTTTCGGCGATCGCATCCAAGCTTCGCCAACATATGACTCCCCACTGTGCAACGCATCCAAATATGTGGTCGCGGAGCGTCCGCATGGATATAAGGTCTCGCATTCGCTCACGCACCTGAACGGGCCGCCATTCTGAATGGATCTGCGAAGTAAAATCGCACCTTAGAATGCTATTATTGCAACCAAGTAGCAAAAACAACAATTTAGCTTGTGGTCAGCTGACAACAAAACAAAGCGGCGGTTCAAAGGGCACTAATGTTTTTCAAGGGATATAATTTGGAACCGCGATTAAGCCCGCCTTTGTTCGCCGCCATTGGCCCGCAGCAACGCCATCAACATTGGTCCGAGAGAAAACTCGCCGCGTTTCGCCCTCGACGTCAAATCGCGAAGATATCCACCGGCCGATGTGATGTGCCCCGCCCGCTCCAGGATTGCAGCCATCATTGCGGCCGCGTTTTCAGCCCCTATTACTTCGCAGGCGTCCTGGTAGGCCGACGGGCTTACCCCCAGCATTGATCGCACGACCACGGCGGCCATCATAAGGTCCCGCCAGCTGCCGATTGCTCCGCCCGGACCATACATGGAAATCTCCGGGCATGCCCGAAGGACCATACCAAGCGGGAATGATTTTATCGATTCGGCTCTTAGTTCAACGTTTTTACTCTGCTTCGCGCCCTGCTCGTTTTCAGAGCAAGGTTCAAGTTCATTGCTGGATTCGGTATTTGAATTCTGTATGTGCTGACGGAATCCGTCATCATTGGCGTCGGATTTTCCAAGATTGACGTGCCGTTCCAATAGATTGACTACTTCTTCCTTCAGCATCTCGACTTCGTCGAGAATTCCGATTAATTCGTCCGCCCCTTTTGCCCGCCGCAGCCGTGCCATGGCTTCAACATAAAGCTCCTCGACCTTGGCCCAATCCCCGGGAACGTGATCTTCCATTGCCGCAGAGATCAATTTCCGGACATCCCGTCGGGCAATTGTGATGCGCTCTTTGACGATTTTGAGCTTGCGATTACCCTCTGCGACCTGCTGGGCCATAACCGCAAGTTCTTCTGATCGGGCCAGAAGCGGCGCAAGACTGAAGCCAAAGGCTGTCTCGATGGACCCATCTGAGCTCTTGCGCGCATAGCGTTTCCCGTTCGGGCTATCATTCCGTTGGATGAGACCTGCATCGACCAAGAGGGCCAAGTTCTCGCGTAGCGTCGTGCCGGCGATACCGTTTGCCCGTGCCGCGAGTTGGGCATTGGACGGAAACACGATAAGATTCGCTTCCTCCTTGAGTTCAGCCTCAGGGTAGAATGATAGAAGCGCGTTGAGCACTGCAAGTGCCCGATCGCGCAAACCCAACAATGATCGCGCGTCACAAGCATCGCGATAGATCTTCCACTTGTCGGCCGATTTACCCTGCCTGATGTCGGCGGATTTGAACTGTGCCGCCACTAAGGCAAGCGTCATCGGCCGCCGCCCAAACGGCGTCGTCACATTTCCACTCTGCATGTCTTTCACCCTTCAATAGGCAAAAGAAATCTGCTCACCAAAAACGGTGCCAAAGACTCTTGACTGCGATTCATGGAAATGCGATTCTCAGGCTGCTTAGACCATTGAGAGAGGCTTCCACGACGGCGACGTTTGGGGGCCTTTCTTTTGCTGTTCCTATCCTTATTTATCCTTCAGATGACGGATTTTCCTTTCTGAAGTTCGCGTAGAGCGCAGGAAGCTGCTCCATAACAAACTTTGCAAAAGTCTCGTCTCTATCTCGGTTCATTTCGATTTTGCACTGCTTGCCGCCGATGGCGAGCGTCGCGATTTGAAGCCCGTCAGCAGATTTTGCGACCAAGCGGGTGGGGGCTACAGACGGCGCCGTCACATCATCTATCTTGGACGCTCTTAGGACGACCAGGAAACGATTGTCAGAATCCCTATGTGAGAAGGATTTGTCCTGGGTGGCTTTGCGGGCCTTCTTCTCTGCGCCCGGGACTTTCAAAAGTTCTGCGAGCTCCTGCCACCTCGGTCGACCGATCTTCGGCGCACGGCCAATGGAATCAATCAACCACTGCGGAACTGCCCGAGCAACTGTTACCAGCTTTTGAGCTTCGTGTCGGTCAACAGACAAAGCCATTTGTATTAGCGACCGTTGAAAACCACCCTCGTCCAGTTTGAGTGCAAACGCCGCCCGTTCGATGAAAGTCAGGTCTTCACGAGCGGAATTCTCAATGCCCTGCGCGACGACAAGACGATCGTCATCCAGTTCGCGGACATAGGCTTTGACTTTCAAGCCGAGTTCGGCAGTCGCACGTAGTCTGCGGTGGCCGTAGGCAACCTGATATCGTCCGATCTCAGCTGGATGCGGTCGAACAAGGATCGGAATTTCTTGTCCATGATCTTTGATCGAAGTCTTAAGGACCTCCAAGACAGCCATGTCTTGGTCCTCAAACCGGTCCGCGAAGGGCGAGGGGTCGACCAATTCTGGGTCTATTTCGACTGGAACAGCTCCGTCAGCAACTTGCTGCTTGAGCTCTTCGTAATGTCTTTCCACCTCTGAGAACGTGTCTTTCAACGACCGGACCGCACCCGAGGCAACTCGCTGCACAGGCTGCTGTGCGTCATTAGAAGCGGTCTGATCGTTGCCCCCGGCAAACATTGAGCGAATGGATTGTGTACGTTTGCTCATCGTTCCGACCCTATCCAAACAACAGTTCTAGTAAGACCGTGTAGTCAGCTGACAACACACTAAGGTTTTGATTTATCAGCGATTGAGCCGCCATCATCGACCCCAGACCTTGTTTATCTGGTCGATAATTTCCAGATTCACGGCATTGATGGATTCCATTGCTCGATCATACGTCGTCCGTCCTACCGCGCCGCGCGAGAGTTCATAGAGCGACTGCTTGGTAAGACCGGCATTGGCGATTGCCGTCGACTTCCATGCGGATGCCGCCATGACGTCGATTCCGAAGACGTCACGAAGCAGCGCCACGATTTCCTGCTCGGGGACGTCGCGCGGATCATGCCTCGTAATAAGAAACCGTAGAAAGTCGTAGTCGAGCCGTCCGCCGGCTTCTTCAATTACCGACACGAGATCGGACGTCATCAAGAGGAACTGGCTCATGGATGCGACATCGACCATTTGGGGATGGACAGTCACAATCATGCCACTCGCTGCGTTAAGGGCGCCCATGGTCAAAAAGCCCAGTTGTGGGGGGCAATCGACGACAACGACGTCGAAGTCCTGTTCGACCTGATTGATTGCGCCTGCGACACGTCTGAAAAATAGATCCTCCGGACGCCCTCGATTCTGCAGCATGAATCGAGGGGTCTGATGTTCAAACTCCATCAGTTCGAGATTACCCGGGACAATGCTTATCCCGGTAAAGTAGGTGCGCCGGATAACGTCCTTCATCGTCACCCTCTGGTCGTCGTAGCGGATCGCACCATAAAGGGTCGTGTTTTCGGCAACGTCGAACTCTGGCTGATAACCGAACATTGCGGAGAGGGAAGCCTGAGGATCAAGATCAACCGCCAAGACACGGTAGCCCTGCAACGCAAGTCCTTGTGCGAGATAAACAGCAGTTGTTGTCTTCGCGGAGCCGCCTTTGAAATTTGCGACCGTGATCACCTGAAGTTTTTCGCCACTGCGCCGACGTGGCCAAAATCTACTTGCTTCCTTAGGTCGAGCTCCGGCAAGATACTCACGGAGTTGATTGATTTGCTCCAAAGTGTAAGAGCGGCGACCGGCGCTTCCCAAATCTGGCGAAGGGCCGAGTCCATCGAGCGAAAGCTGGCGAAGATAGCCGTCTGACACGCCGACAATTTCGGCGACCTCGCCGGAAGTGAAAGATCGAAGCGACTTTTGTGCGGTAGGGGGAAACGCGCGCTCACCAACCGCCCTGAGTCTCGCAGACAACGCTTCCGCGCGCTGGGTGATGTGTGCGGAAGTTGATGCTCGATTAATGTGCCGGTCGATCACGTTCACTTGGGCCTCAGGTTTCAGACGGTTTATTAGCGTCAGACGCGTTATTGCCGTCTCAAGATAACGCATGATTCTGGCAATGCCGCAAGGGAAATAGCGTTAACAGAAGGTTAACGACCGCAGATCCACCTAACACACAAAATCCGGATTTATTATCTAATACAACCTGTTAGCATACCAGACCGTCAGCTATGTTCATGATTTGTCTTACTGTGAATCCTACAATCGTAACCCAAAGGAGACGACACGGAATCCGCATTGTCGTCCAGCTAAAGCAGACTCACCACCGCGACTCAGCTGGATCTTACCTTGTAGAATCCTACAACTACTCACCGTGTCCAAACCGTGCTGAGTTCTCCGCCGAACAACGACGACGGAGAAATTCATGCAGGTTCTCGCGATCTCAACACCGAAAAATATTCAGGAAGCTGAGCTTATCCACCGCCATCACGAGCTACGCGCGCGGGTCTTCGCCGACCGGCTAGGCTGGGATGTCGAAGTTATCGACGGCGTGGAATTGGATGCTTTCGACACTCTGATACCGACTTACATCCTCGCAATTTCCGACAGTCGCCAGGTAGCAGGATGCGCGCGGCTGCTTCCGGCGCCTGGCCCCACAATGGTGGCCGACGTCTTTCACTCACTCCTTCCGAATGGCCGGTTGAACGCCCATTCCGCGATGATCGAGAGCTCCCGTTTTTGCGTCGATACGGCGCTCGGCGAGGGCAGGGGAGACGGATCCGTCCATGAGGCGACGCTGACCATGTTCGCCGGCATCATCGAATGGTGCATGTCGAACGGTTTCACCGAAATCGTCACCGTCACTGACCTGCGTTTCGAGCGGATCCTCGCGCGCGTCGGGTGGCCCCTTCAGCGCTTGGGCGAGCCCAGGAAGTTCGGGGTGACGATGGCGGTCGCGGGAATCCTACTCGCCGACGCCAGTACATTTCAAAAGCTCCGTCCCGCCAACTATCGCTCTGAATTCACCTCCCTCAGCAAGGCAGCGTAGGAGAAATCCGTGAACCAGCTTCGCTCTCACCCTCGGCTTGTGCGTAAACTTCAGGAAGCACTCGGTGACCAGCTCTGCGTGGCGCTGGACGATGCAACAGTCGTCGAGATCATGCTCAATCCGGATGGAAAGCTGTTTATCGAACGCCTCGGACATGGCGTTGCGCCCGCCGGCGAAATGTCCCCGGCCGCGGCCGAAATGGTGATCGGTACTGTCGCGCATGCACTGCAGTCGGAGGTCGATACCGAACAGCCGATCATCTCCGGAGAGCTGCCGATCGGCGGTCACCGCTTCGAGGGACTGTTGCCTCCCGTGGTCGCCAGGCCTGCTTTCACGATCCGGCGCAGGGCATCGCGCCTCATCCCGCTCGAAGATTACGTCCGGACCGGAGTGATGACCGAATACCAGGCCGCGACGATCCGCAGCGCGATTTCCGCGAGGCTCAACATCATCATTTCCGGGGGAACGGGCTCGGGCAAGACGACGCTTGCGAATGCTGTGATCGACGAGATCGTGAAAAGCGCGCCAGAAGATCGGCTCGTCATTCTGGAAGACACCGCCGAAATTCAATGCACTGCCGAGAACGCAGTTCTGCTCCATACCAGCGATACGATCGACATGGCACGGCTTCTAAAGAGCACGATGCGCCTGCGTCCTGATCGGATAGTTGTGGGCGAGGTCCGCGACGGCGCTGCCCTGACCCTGCTCAAGGCTTGGAACACCGGTCATCCGGGCGGCGTGGCGACCATCCACTCGAACACCGCCATGTCGGCGCTGCGCCGTCTTGAACAGCTGACGGCCGAGGCAAGCCAGCAGCCGATGCAAGAGGTGATCGGGGAAGCCGTCGATCTCGTGATCTCCATTGAGCGGACGCCGCGCGGACGGCGCGTTCGCGACGTCATCCAGGTCGAGCGGTTCGTCAACGGTCAATACGAGGTCGAATCCGATCAGCTCACAGAAGAACAGGAAGCGCGCCATGTCGCATAGGAAATCATTCATCGCCGTCGCGCTCTTGGCGGCGCCCATCGTTCTCGCCTCGGTCGCGCCGACCCTTGCCAGCTCCGGCGGCAGTCTCCCGTGGGAAGGGCCGCTGCAGCAGATCCAGGAGTCGATCACCGGCCCGGTCGCGGGTGCGATCGCGCTTGCAGCAGTCGCCATCGCCGGCGGCATGCTCATCTTCGGCGGCGAACTGAATGATTTCGCGCGGCGACTTGTATACGTCGTTCTCGTCGCCGGCATCCTCCTCGGCGCCACCAACATCGTCGGCCTGTTTGGCGCAACCGGCGCCTCGATAGGACTGACGAGCGAACAGCTCACCACGATTGGATCGGCCGGAGGCGGGGAGGGAACTCATGGCTAATTCCCCATCCGGCCTGCAGCGCAACCGCATCCACCGTGCACTGTCGCGTCCAAACCTGCTGATGGGCGCCGACAGGGAGCTTGTGTTGCTGACCGGTCTCGCCGCCGTCATCCTGATCTTCGTGGTGCTGACGGTTTATTCGGCGCTCTTCGGAATCGCCGTCTGGGTCGTGATCGTCGGGCTCCTCAGAATGATGGCGAAGTCCGACCCGTTCATGCGGCAAGTCTATATCAGGCACATTTCCTACAAGCCCACCTACAAGGCGACGACATCGCCTTGGCGCCGGTATTGAGGAGGCGGCCATGGTAGCTCTCAAACGCTTCCGGGCGACCGGCCCTTCCTTTGCTGATCTCGTTCCCTATGCCGGCCTGGTCGACAATGGTGTCCTCCTCTTGAAGGACGGAAGCCTGATGGCCGGCTGGTATTTCGCGGGACCAGATTCCGAAAGTGCGACTGACCTCGAACGCAACGACCTGTCGAGGCAGATCAACGCCGTTCTGTCGCGGCTTGGAAGCGGCTGGATGATCCAGGTCGACGCCATTCGCATTCCGACGGTCGACTATCCCACAGAAGACCGTTGCCATTTCCCCGATCCGGTAACCCGCGCAATCGACGGGGAGCGCCGGGCGCATTTCGCGCGCGAGCAGGGGCATTTCGAGAGCAAGCATGCGCTGATCCTGACTTACCGGCCGCTCGAGTCCAAGAAAACAGCTCTCAGCAAGTACATCTATTCGGACGAGGAGAGCCGGAAGAAATCCTACGCGGACACGGTGCTCTTCGTGTTCAAGAACGCGGTGCGAGAGCTTGAGCAGTATTTTGCCAACACACTTTCGATCCGGCGAATGGAAACCCGAGAAACGGTCGGAAGGGGAGGGGAGCGAATTGCCCGATATGACGAACTGCTTCAGTTCGCCCGCTTCTGCATTACCGGCGAGAACCATCCAATCAGGCTTCCCGATGTTCCGATGTATCTCGACTGGATCGCCACGGCGGAGCTTGAACACGGACTGACGCCGAAGGTCGAAAATCGCTTTCTCGGCGTCGTCGCGATCGACGGTCTGCCGGCTGAAAGCTGGCCGGGCATTCTGAATAGTCTTGACCTGATGCCGCTCACCTATCGGTGGTCATCACGTTTCATCTTCCTTGATGCCGAGGAGGCCCGACAGAAGCTCGAACGCACACGCAGGAAATGGCAGCAGAAGGTCCGGCCGTTCTTCGACCAGATATTTCAGACACAAAGTCGATCCGTCGACCAAGACGCGATGACCATGGTCGCCGAGACCGAGGACGCCATCGCGCAGGCCTCATCGCAGCTGGTTGCCTATGGATATTACACACCGGTCGTCGTGCTATTCGACAACGATCGCGAAGCCCTGCAGGAGAAGGCCGAAGCGATCCGGCGGCTGATCCAGGCGGAAGGGTTTGGGGCGCGGATCGAAACGCTGAACGCCACCGATGCCTATCTCGGCAGCCTGCCGGGCAACTGGTACTGCAACATCCGTGAGCCACTGATCAACACCAGCAATCTCGCCGACTTGATTCCGCTGAATTCGGTCTGGGCCGGAAACCCGATCGCGCCATGCCCCTTTTACCCACCGAATTCCCCTCCCTTGATGCAGGTTGCGACCGGCTCGACAGCGTTCCGTCTGAACCTGCATGTCGATGATGTCGGCCACACGTTGATCTTCGGTCCGACAGGTTCTGGTAAGTCGACGCTGCTTGCTCTGATCGCCGCACAGTTTCGCCGGTACGAAAATGCGCAGATCTTCGCCTTTGACAAAGGCAGTTCACTTCTTCCCCTGACGCTCGCTGCCGGTGGTGATCACTATGAGATCGGCGGCGACAATGCGGAAGAGGGGAGGGCCTTGGCCTTCTGCCCGCTTTCTGATCTCGAAAGTGATGCCAACCGGGCCTGGGCGACCGAGTGGATCGAGATGCTGGTCGGTCTGCAGGGCGTCACAATCACCCCCGATCATCGTAACGCCATTTCTCGGCAGGTCGGACTGATGGCGAGCGCATCCGGTCGCTCACTCTCGGATTTCGTCAGCGGCGTGCAGCTGCGCGAGATCAAGGATGCGCTGCATCACTACACCGTTGACGGGCCGATGGGCCAGCTCCTCGATGCGGAGGAGGACGGCCTGACACTCGGGGCCTTCCAGACCTTCGAAATCGAGCAGCTGATGAACATGGGCGAGCGCAATCTCGTGCCGGTGCTGACCTACTTGTTCCGGCGGATTGAGAAGCGTCTGGATGGATCGCCGAGCCTGATCGTGCTCGATGAGGCGTGGCTGATGCTTGGCCACCCAGTTTTCCGCAGCAAGATCAGGGAATGGCTCAAGGTCTTGCGCAAGGCGAACTGCGCCGTTGTCCTTGCGACCCAATCGATCTCGGATGCCGAACGGTCCGGGATTATCGATGTGCTGAAGGAGTCTTGCCCAACCAAGATTTGCCTTCCGAATGGCGCCGCCAGAGAGCCAGGAACACGTGAATTTTACGAGCGTATCGGTTTCAACGAGCGCCAGATTGAGATCGTCTCGAACGCAGTCCCCAAACGCGAATACTACGTCGCCACGCCGGAAGGCCGGCGGCTCTTCGACATGTCGCTGGGGCCGGTTGCGCTGAGCTTTGTCGGCGCGTCGGGCAAGGACGACCTCAAGCGCATCCGCGCACTGAAATCCGGACATGGCCGCGAGTGGCCAATCCGCTGGCTTGAAACGAGAGGAGTTCACGATGCCGCATCGCTACTCAAGTTCGAATAGATGGTTAGCCTGCCTGGCGGCCGCGGCCCTGACGATCGGAGCCGTACCTTCAGCACGGGCGGGGACCGCCACCGGTGCTGCGACGGAGTGGACGCAGCTCGCCAACAATGCGCAATTGGTGGACCTTCTCAAGAGCTCGGGCCTCCAGGTCGACAATCAGCTGACGCAGATCAGCCAGCTTGCGGAGCAGATCCAGAACCAGCTTAAGATCTACCAAAACATGCTGCAAAACACCGCGCAGCTGCCTGACCATGTCTGGGGGCAGGTCGAAAGCGATCTCAATCAGCTCCGCAGTATTGTCGACCAGGGTCAGAGTATCTCATTCTCCATGGGCAACGCCGACGACGTTCTTCAGCAGCGCTTTCAGAGCTACGCCGACCTCAAAACCAACCTGCCGGATAACGCGACGTTCTCCTCGACTTATCAGTCCTGGTCGACGACCAACCGCGACACGATCGCCAGCTCGCTGAAGGCTGCGAGCCTAACGGCCGACCAGTTCGATAGCGAGGAAGATACGATGTCCTCGCTGCGGTCGATGTCCGAAACGGCGGACGGGCAGATGAAAGCGTTGCAGGTCGGCCACGAGATCGCCGCTCAGCAGGTTGCCCAGATGCAGAAGCTTCGCGGTCTCGTCTCGCAACAGATGACGATGATGGGAACCTGGCTACAGACGGAGCAGACCGACAAGGACCTGGCGCAGGCCCGGCGGGAAAAGTTCTTCAACGCTGAGGTCAAGAGCATTCCGGAAGGTCAGAGAATGGAGCCACGCTGGTGAGCCGATCCGTCCTAATTGCTTTGGTGCTTGCTGTCGCCGCTGCATCCGCCGCGGCCACAGTGCTGATCGTAAAATCCAGCGACGGCGGAAGACCTGCGCTTACCGAGGAGCAGCGCTCAGCCCGGGAGAAGTTCTTCGGCTCGAATAAGGAGCTGCCGCCGATCAAGGATGGTCAGGAGATACGGCCGAGATGGTGAAGCCCGCTGTCACACGTTCACTCCTGATAACTGGTCTGTTCTTCCTCGCCTATGCTGCTCCCGCATTTGCGCAGGAGGGGCAGGTCCTCACGGAACTGGAAAACCAGGTCTCCTCTGCCGCGAAGGGCTGGGAGACCACCATCATGGATGCGGCGAAATCGCTGTTCTGGATCCTCGCAACGATCGAGATCGGCATTGCCGCCGTCTGGCTGGCGATCCAGTCAGCCTCGCTGGATAGCTGGTTTGCGGAGCTGGTGCGCCGGATCATGTTCGTCGGGTTCTTCGCATTCGTTCTGACCCAAGGTCCGACCTTTGCCCGGGCGGTGGTTGACAGTCTTTTCCAAATTGGTGCCGGCGGCGGTTCAGCCTCGCCCGCTGAAGTGTTCGATGCCGGCATTCGCGTCGCCTCGCAAATGTCGCAACAGGCGCAGTTCGGCGTATTCGAGGACAATGCGCTGGCGATTGCCGCGGTGCTGGCAATGGGTGTCGTCGTCATCTGCTTTTCGCTGGTTGCCGCGATTTTTGTTTCGGTGATGGTTGAGATGTATGTCGGCCTGCTCGCCGGCATGATCATGCTTGGCCTGGGCGGTTCCTCCTTCACCAAAGACTTTGCTGTTCGCTATCTTGTCTACGCCTTCGGCGTTGGCATGAAACTGATGGCGCTGGTGATGATCGCAAAGATTGGGTCACAGGTCCTCTTGGGTCTGGCCAATGCCCCGACCGCATCCTCCGACCAGTTTGTCACCACCCTGGCGATCGCCGGTATTTCCGTCGTGGTCTTCATCATCGCCATGTACGTGCCGAACATCATCCAGGGTGTCGTCCAGGGAGCCTCCGTCACCGGCGGTATGGAGACAATCCGCCACGGCGGGCAAGCGGCGTCCTTCGCCGCGGGCGCTGGATTCTTGGCCGCCGGCGCTGCCGGCGCGGGTTTTGCGGCGGCCCAAGCCGCACGAGCTGGCGGTTCATCCGTCGCTGGTGCTGCCCTGCGGGGGATAGGCGCAAGCTTCAGTTCCGGGGCACAAGCCGCAGGCTCGGCCGCGAAGGAAAAGGCAATCGGATCTCCCGGTGCTTATGCGGGGTCCATCCTCGGACTAGCCAACGCCAAGCTCGATGAACAGCGCAGCGGTCACAGCGGCCCGACGCCTCCTCCCGAACGCAACGACAAACCATAATCGAGACAAGGGAAGAATAAATGGCAGCGAACCGCGCCCCTGATAATCCGTATCTTGCCGCCCGCCAGGAATGGAACGAGCGCTACGGCACATATGTGAAGGCTGCTTCCGCATGGCGGATCGTCGGCATTCTCGGCCTGACGATGGCCGTCATCGGCTTCAGCTACGCGATGTATCTCAGTACCCAGGTCAAGCTCGTGCCTTATATCGTTGAGGTCGACAAGCTGGGGACGGCAGTCACGGCAGGCTTCCCGGAGCAGATCGAATATGCCGATGTCCGCGTGGTTCGCGCCACACTCGGCAACTTCGTGACAAGCTTTCGCTCGATCACGCCGGATGCCGTGGTGCAGAAGCAATATATCGACCGCACATACGCTCTTCTTCGCACCTCCGATCCGTCGACGGAGAAGGTCAACGCCTGGTTCCGAGGCAATTCACCTTTCGAGAAAGCGAAGTCCTCGACCGTCGCCATCGAGGTCAACAACATCGTGGCGCTCTCGAACCAGACCTATCAGATCGACTGGACGGAATACGAGCGAGACCGCAAGGGCAAGGAAACCGGCACACGCCGCTTCCGCGGCATCGCAACGGTGGCGCTCACCGCGCCACAGGATGAGGCGACGATCCGCCTCAATCCGATCGGCCTCTATGTCCGGGATTTCGACTGGACGGCACAGCTTTAAGGGCAGGGATTTCTCAATGCAAAAGACAGGATTGATCGCAGCCGCCGGCTGCATGGCCGGACTCGCCTTTGTGGTGGGCGCGCAGGCGCAAAGCATGACGAGCAACGAGGTCAAGGGTACGAATATCTCCCGCAAATGGCGCGGCACACCGGGCCTGGTCACAACGGGACCGGACGGCAAAGTGATTTTTCTGTTCGGCGAGACCCAGCCGTCCGTCGTCTGCTCGCCGCTGCAGGTCTGCGACATCGAGCTTCAGGGCGGTGAGATCGTTCGCGACGTGCTCGTCGGCGATACGGTGCGGTGGAAAGTGGAGCCGGCCACCTCGGGGGCGACAGGCGGGCAGGCCATCCATCTGATTGTCAAACCGTCGGAGCCAGGTCTTCTCACCTCGATGGTCGTCACCACCTCACGGCGAACCTATCATATCCAGCTCAAGTCCCATCCCAGCCAGTACATGGCGCGCGTTGGTTTCGAGTACCCCGAGGACACCTCCACCAAGCTCGCCGACATCAATGCCCGTCTCGAAACCGGCGGCATTCCGGGCACGGCGCCGGATAAGCTGAACTTCTCCTATTCGATCAGCGGCGGGGCTTCGTGGAAACCGAAGCGGGTCTATTCGGACGGGGTCAAGACCTACATCCAATTCCCGAAGTCGATCTCAGGTCAGGATGCGCCGGTGCTCTTCGTCGTCTCCGGCGGTCAGAACCGCATCGTCAACTACCGGATGAAGAACAACATGATGACCGTCGACTATGCGATCGACAAGGCGATCCTCGTATCAGGGGTCGGGTGGCGGCAGCAGAAGATCACCATCCGGCGGGGAGGCTGAACCATGCGCAAGCTCCTCGCACTCTTCATCGCGGCCAAACTACTCTCCGGTTGCCAAACGGCCGACGACGCGATGACCACCAATGCAACCCCGGTTGCCGTCACCGGACCGGCCGCAAGCGCGATCGCCGGTGACATGGCAAGTCGTCTCGCCGAACAAATCGGTCCGGCCAGCGCTGCGACGACCATCAAAATGGAAAAGGACCAGTCGGAATTCGCGACCGCCCTCGAGGCGGCCCTGAAGGGCTGGGGTTATACGGTCGTCACGGACGGCAAGGTCGCCAAAGACATCAAGCCGGTCGAGCTTGCTTTTGCCGTCGAGGGCTTCGACGGGCAGGTTTTTGCGCGCGTTTCGACGCCTTCCATCGCTCTTGGCCGCGCCTATACGCCGACGGCGGCCGGCGCCACGCCGACCAGTCCACTTTCGATCATGCAGCGCAACTGACGGAGAGCAATATGGTCCAGTCGCTCCAACTTGGCGCGCCAGCCCAGTCCGACGATCAGAATGGCATGCGCCGGCTCAACCGCCTGCCGATCATCATCGCCATCATCGTCGTCGCGCTCTTCGTTGGCGTCGTCGTGATCGGCCTGTCGCTGCGGGGGCTGTCCTTCCATCGAGGCGACATCGAGGGGGCTTCCAACACCCCGGCGACCAGCTTCGGCGACCAGCTCAAACGGGGTGTCACCGACGGCATCATCGGCGAGCCGGAGAAGCAGGAAGTGTTTCAACCGACCCCTGTCGTCGAGCAGAAGGTCGAGAAACAGGAGACCGCCGTTGAACGCCGGCCGAATGACCGACAGGAGAGACGCTCGCTCGAATCCGAGGAGGAGTGGAAGGCTCGCCTGAAGCGGGAGCAGGACGAGCAGTATATCCGGGAAGCGCAGCGCCAGCGGATGGCTCGCCTCCAGGCTCGCGCTACGGCGCTCGATTCGCCGCTGAAGGTAGACATCGGAGACTTCGAGAAGGCAACCTCCACCAATGACAGCGGCCGCCAGCCGACAAATGCAGCCGTCAACAGTGCGTCGGACCTTTATGCCGCCGCCATGAAATCCGGCCTGATGGGCCAAAACGTCGATCAGAACGGACAGCCGTCGAAGGAGGATTTTTTCAATCAGGACATCAAGGATCTCGGCTACCTGCCAAACCAGGTCGTGCCGCAGATGTCACCCTACGAACTGAAGCGCGGCTCGGTCATTCCCGCCACCTTGATCACCGGCCTCAATTCCGACCTGCCAGGGCGGATTACCGCGCAGGTCAGCCAGAATGTCTACGACAGCGCGAGCGGCTATCGCCTCCTTATCCCGCAGGGCGCAAAGCTGTTCGGTCGCTATGATTCCAAGGTCTCATTCGGCCAGGAGCGTGTTCTCGTCGTCTGGACTGACCTTATTTTTCCCAATGGATCCACCCTGCAGATCGGCGGCATGGCCGGCACGGACGCCGAGGGGTATGGCGGCTTCCAGGACAAGGTTGACCGCCATCTCTGGAGGACGTTCGGTTCCGCAGCTCTGGTGGCAATCATCGGGACGGGGATCGACATGTCGATGCCGGAGAGTTCAACATTGGCCACCCAGGACACGGCATCGGATGCAGCACGGCGGAATTTTGCCGAAAGCTTCGGTCGCGTCACAGAACAGACAATCTCGAAGAACCTCAACGTTCAGCCGACGATTCGCATCCGTCCTGGCTATAAGTTCAACGTTCTCGCGGACCAGGATATCATCTTTCCATCCATTTATAGCGGGCGCTAACCCATCTCGAACGCTGCTCCGCCCGTCGTTTCGTCGGGTGGAGCGATCCATCCGCGCTCAGAAATCAGCGCTCGCCAAAATCTTCTCTCAAATTGTCATATTTTAGATGAAGAGGCCTTGAATACTCGGTAGAGGTGAGTAGAAAACCAGTTGCAACGGCCGTGGATATGCTTCGGCAGAAGGCAACTGCGTTTTCATCGGAAACGAATGGGGACACGGAATTCGCAGCCACGGTCCGATGTTCCGTATGGCTCCGGCTGGCCGAACGGTGGCACCAGGTAACTCGCGGCGCGTGGTAGGCGCGACGGGTGGGAGGCTCGCAGCTGCGCAAGAGGAGACAAGTCCGTGGACGGAGACCTTCGCTCTTTAATCGATATGACGGAAGCTGCGCACGATGAACGCATGATCAAGGGCGCCCTGAAAAGCTTCGCAAACTCCCATGGCTTCGAACGTTTTGCGTATCTTCAGACCGAGGGCCTGGAAATCCGCACATTCAACTCCTATCCGGAGGAATGGCAGGATATCTATCTTGGCGGCCAATATTCGCGCATCGACCCCGTCATCACGGAAGCCAAGCGTCGCATGGAGATGTTCTACTGGACGGCCGATGATTGGCCGGCTCGTGGCACCTCGGAGCTGAGACGGTTTCGCGACCAGGCGATCGAGCACGGCATTCGCAGTGGGCTGACGATTCCGGTCGAAGGGAGTTTCGGGTCGACGATGATGCTGACCTTTGCCTCGTCGGAGAAGAAAGTCGAGAAAGCCAAACTGCTGGACGCCCAGAAAGCCGTCCGGACGGTCCTTGCAATCCATTACCGCCTGAAGATTATCGCTTCGACGACGATAATCGCTCCGAAGCGGCTACTCTCGCCAAGGGAAGCGATGTGCCTCATGTGGGCAGCAAAGGGCAAAAGTGCCCCGGAAACCGCAATGTTGACGGGGATCAACGCGAGGACGGTGCAGCACTACCTCGATAAAGCGCGCGAGAAACTTGACGCGGCGACCGTTCCACATCTAGTCGCGATCGCTAAAGATCACGGCTTGGTTTGAGGGGTCATTCATCGCCATCGAGCGGAACCTCGGGGATGTAGCCGAGCACATCGATGATCTCCGAAAGCTCTTCCTGCTGGGCTTCGGATTTCCTTTGCCGCGCGGCATACTCTTGCTGCAAGC
This sequence comes from Agrobacterium sp. ST15.13.013, assembly GCF_027956525.1. Classification (NCBI taxonomy): domain Bacteria; kingdom Pseudomonadati; phylum Pseudomonadota; class Alphaproteobacteria; order Hyphomicrobiales; family Rhizobiaceae; genus Agrobacterium; species Agrobacterium sp. ST15.13.013. The sequence goes on along the minus strand of NZ_JAQKGP010000030.1, from coordinate 38,492 downwards.
TTTCGAGCACGGCGCTCGAAACCGAGGGGTCGGCGGACGCGCGGGTCCATTCCTCATAAACAGCTTCGTCGGCGACTATAAGCCGGCGGTGCTCTCGGATTGCAGATATAGCAAGCGCCTCTAGTTCTGATTTTTCCATTGAACGTAAACAGGATCCCATCGGTTTGGTTTCGTGTTTTGTCTCGGATAAGTTCACGTCCTTCATCCGCTTCCCCTTAATTTCTTCATTTGCCGCTCGAAAGCCAAATCCTGGTGAGCATTATACCGCATAGGCCATAACTGCACGGCCTGTCTTTCAGAAGTTCATATACCCTATATCCCAAGGTAACTTGTGACGGCCTGGACGAGCAATATCACGCGCCGTGACGAATCGGAACTATAGTTCCTGGAATAATAGTTCCGATTCAGGTTCCGCTCGCGTCATGGATCTCAAGGAGGTCATGGCGATCAATATGCGTCGAATCCGTCATGGCAAACAATTGACGCAGGAGGAAGTGGCCCACCGTACGGGCCTCAGTGTCCGCCATGTCGGAGCAATCGAGCGTGCCGAGATGTCGGCGACCGTCACCGTCCTTGGCCAAATCGCAGAGGCACTGGGCGTCGAACCTGCCGTGCTTGTGACGAGATGAGTAGACGCGCGCGTGCTGACTGCTAGTTGCTGCCCTTGAGGCCCCGTTATGACGCAGCCGGGCATGAATCTGCTCTAATCGTATTTCCGCGCGGCCGTTCTTTCGTGGATGGCTGTGCTGGTGCTTTGATCAACTCGAACACCACGTTCGTGCGGGGCGTTCCGACAAACACTAATATCATGCATTTGAGTTACACTAATTTTCTGCTTTGAACCTCAATACTCGCCTCGCTGCCCCCGGCGAAACGAAGTCAATCTATTTTTGGCCTCCAATGTGTGAGAGGTCGATCCGCATCCCCGCTCGGCCAACATCCTGCACCGTCTCAGGCTCTTGCTCTCCTGGTTTCGGTTCGGCGCTCTCTTCCTCGTCGGGGATCTTCTCCTCGCTTTGCTGCGGCACTTCAACTGCCGTTCCCGGATCCTCCGCCTGAAACACACTGACGCCCTCGAACTCGCCGGTCTTCCATGCGTAGACCGCATCCTCGAAGATCTGCGGGAAGACATCTTTGCTCGTCGGGTTGCCATACCATTTCGCGACGATCCGGAGCACCTTGGCGAACATCGCCGTGCCTTTGCGGAGGTTCTGGCAGGCATCGACGAGGTCCGGTTTGAGATCACTCGCTTCCTTGACGCCAACGCCGGCGGGAAACTGCGTGAGACCGACGCGGACCACCGCCTGACCAGCATATTGCCGCACGATCACCATCGCCTCGTCAGCCGACGCAGCTTTTGGCACGAGGATCAAACGGCCACCGGATTTGACGGTGACGGCGAGGGGATCAGCCGAGCCTGCTGATACCACGAACCGTTCGACGATCGCGGGTTTTAGGGAAGGGTCGGCGCATTCTTTGATCAGGGCGGCGTCCAGCATAGTGTCTCCTTTCAGGTGTTAAAGGCAATGACGAGCGGCTTTGCGAAGAGTTTTACCCAGGCGGTAGTCGCGGCGCGCTGTATGGCAATGATCGACGTGCCTTCGGTCCACCAGCCGTTTCCGACGGCGAGGATGGCGTCCGGATCGTGCAGCATCGACTGCAGGACCGGCCAAACGATCAGTTGCTCGTAGCAGATCAGTGGTGCGGCCCGGCCGGCACCGATAGTGACGATTGGGTTCGCGAAGAAATCCGCCCGGGCGCCGCCGCTCTCCCCAAACCAGGATCGCCATGGCTGCCACATCGAGCCGGGAACCGGCATGCGTTCGCGATAAAGGATGCGGCGACCCTTGCCGTCGATCGAGACGAGGACATTGTCGTAGCCGTCTGCGTCGACTACCACGGCGCCGGCGATGACGGTGGCATCGCCATCGGCAAGTGCGCCCGTCCATAGACGCTCCACGGTCGGCGTCCAGAAGCCGAGCGCACTTTCTGGCAACACCACAAAGCGGGTGCCATCGCCGGCAGCGTCGCGCACCGTTGCGATCAGGTCATGCTGGCGTCGAAGACCGGTGTCGCGGCCAAGCGAAGCGCCCATTTCCAGATCGACGCCGCGCCAGGCTTCCGGTAGTCTCGGGTCGGTCCAGATTGCGGCGGACCATAGCCAAAAGCCGGTCAAGGCGATGGCGACAGCTGGCCATATGCGGGTTACGAGGCCCGCAAGGCCAGCTGTCATCCAGCCCAGTCCCCACCATCCCCATCCCGGAAACAAAACTCCAGCGGCCGTGACAGGATGCGCCCAGCCCGTGATGCCGAACGGCGGGACGGCCATGATGACGGCCGCAAGGAGATAGCGGAACGGACGAATGCCGGCGATCCCGGTCCACAGGACCGTATGCACGGCGACGAAGCTCGAGGACGCGCACAGCCAGAGGAGCAGCCCCGGCCAGATATCAGACGAATAGAAGGCAGCGACGCCTTGCGGCAGGCCACGAGATGCGGCCAGAAAATAGCTGGCCGAGACAAGGGCCGCGACCGCCCTCGTTTGCGCCATCGACCAAAGAACGGGAAACGCCAGGGCGACGGGCAGAAGCAACGCGTGGCCGCTCCAGCCCACCACGCCGATCGCGATCGAAGCGACTATCAGCTGCGTCGCCCGAAGAAACTCACGGCGCATAGGTGAGGATCTCCTGCGCTAGGCCGAGAATGCCTGAAGCGGGCACCGGACCGAAGTACCGGGAGTCGAAGGAGCCCGGGAACGCCGAATGCAGGAAGAGATGTCCTGGCGGAACGATGCCACTCGGAAACGGCGCCAGCGGCCGCCCCTTTCCGTCTCGTGGCGCGAGGCTGGAAGAGGCAACCACCCGCCCATCGACAATCACGCTGGCGCCGATTTCGACATGCTGGCCTGCGACGGCGATCACCGTCTTGATCAACGGGGCGACGCCACCCGGGCAGGAACCGGAACGGAGATAGTCGCGCGCTCGCGCCTCCCGCATTTCCGCGGTTGCCGGTGGGCAAACGAACACTAGGTCACTGACAGCAACGGGGCGACCGAGCGGAACGATACGCCACAGGCCGAGTGGCTCGCTCGGGGTCAGATTGATGCGATAACCGCCGGCGAGGGCAGTCGCCACCAGCACGATAGCGGCCAACGTCGTGGCCGAGAGGATCACGGCCGCTCGTCGTTGTTGCGCGGTTATCGCCTGGCGCGCTCTAGCTGCCGCCGTCATTTCAGGGAGAGCCCTTGGCTCTTCGTCTGGCGCAGTGTCTCAGCCTGCTTAAGCGCCTCCGTCGTTCGTTCATGAGCGGCAAGCTGCTGGACCGTCCGCATGGAATTCCACGCAGACTGGACCTCAGCCTTCTGGCCAGCCGTCATGCCCGCTGTAACGGTCTCGAAGGCCTTGCCGTTGGTGTCTTTCGCGGCGAGAGGCAGGAAGGTCCGTTCTCCGAAACGCTCGGACACAGCCTTCGCGAAACCTTCGAGTTCAGCTTTCACCATTTTGTCGGCCAACGCATATTCAAGGCCGGCAGGGAGATCGTTGCGATCGATGGCATCGCGGACGCGTTCGAGCATCTGCTTGGCCGCTGGCGAGAGCGCAGGGATGTCGACCGAAACCTTGAGCCGGACCGCGCGCTCCTCCGTCTCATGCTTCAATTCGGCCTCGGCCCGCTCACGAAGATAGCGTTCAAGATTGCGGCCAAGTGCCGGGACATTGGCGATGGCTTTTTCCCGGTCCTGCTTCTCGGCACGGCTGGCAAGAAGACCGGGCTTGCCCTTTAGCGTACCGAAACTTTCGGGGGCGTCGGCGACCTTCGCGAGAGTGGACTTCGCGACCGATTGGTCCTTGACCATCGCGTCGACATTGATTGCCTTGAAGGCAGCCTCCGGCTGCGCGTAGACGAGGTGGAAGCGGGTCGAGACGTCCTCCCATTGTTTCTTGAGGCCGGGGTCGGCGGCGAGCTTGTCCTCGACAGCCTGCTCGAACGATTTAGGGAAGGTGGTGATGCCTGACACCATGGGCTTGGCCTCCTTGATCGGGTTCTGGATTGGGGAGTTTTTGAAGTTGCCGACGAAACCGAGTTTCGTTGCAATTGCGGCAAGACGGGCGCCGAGGCCGACCAGCTTCTGTTTCTGCCGAATGGTCCATTCCAGGCGATCGCGCGCGACCGCCCGGGCGACATTCATGAGGTGCAGGCCCCGGGCTTCCGCGAAGCGCAGCGCCTGGCGATAGAACGACGCCTGCTCGTAATCGAGGGTCGTCTCCTTGGCGTTTCGGCGCGATAGGATCGGGATGAGGCCGCCGGATTTCGCGAAGGAGCGACTGCCGTAGTAGACGGCGAGATCTTCACGATGGCGGGTCATCGCGACGTAGGTCAGATGCCGGTCGAGCGACAGTGACGCAAGCACCTTCACCCGGTCGACGGTCGCCCCCTGGCTCTTGTGGATCGTCGTGGCATAACCGTGATCGAGATTGTTGTAGAAGCGCTGCTCGATAGTAACCTGACGGCGGTGCTCTCCTTCACCAACCTCGGCGACGACCCGGCCAGGAGCGGCTTTGAGCACCTTTGCGAGCATGCCGTTCTTAACGCCGAGGCTGCCCTCGTTCTTGAGGAACACGATCTGATCTCCCGGCGCAAATTTGCGGTGTCCGTCCTCCGTCTTGAATGCAAATCCTTCTGCGACGACACCGCGTTCGACCAACTTGGCGCGCGCCATATCGTTGAGCATTCGCACATCACGGCGAAGGTGCGCGAGGATCAGGCTGGTCTTCGAGGGGTCGTAGTCGCGGTCCCACGCTGCGATCAGGCTCTCGACCGCCTCGTCCTTCAGTCTCAAGCCAATCATTCGACCATGAGCGGTATAGGCGTCGACAGCCTTGCGGATATTGCCACGAGCGAGATCGAGCGAGGCATCGCGCATCCATTGCTGGCGCTGACGGTAGATCGTTTCGAGTTCGGCATAGCCGATGCGAGCGGCAATGGCGCGAAAGGCGGCACCCGCTTCGATCGGCTGGAGTTGTTCGGGATCGCCGACGAGGACAAGTTTGGCGCCGGCCTTGGTCACCGTCTCGACCAACAGCGCCATCTGCCGTGACGACACCATGCCGGCCTCGTCGAGTACGATGACAGTCTTGTTGTCGAGCTGGTTGCGACCCTGGTTCCAGCGAAGCTCCCACGACGACAGCGTGCGCGATGGGATGCCCGCTTCCTTCTCCAATCCCTCGGCTGCTTTGCCGGCCAGTGCTATGCCGACCACACGATAGCCGGCTGCTTCCCACGCCTCACGGGCAGCCTTCATCATCGTCGTCTTGCCGGCGCCGGCACGACCAATCACGGCGGCGATCCTCTCTCCGCCGGCGACATGTTCGATCGCCGTCCGCTGCTCATCCGATAGACGAGAATGGCGTGCAAAGGTCGCCTGCAGCACCGCCTCACGGACACCATGGGAGGCGCGAGCGGAAAGCCAGATAGCGCGGTTGGCCATCTCGGCTTCAAGCCGGATCATCTCCCGGGTCGTGTATTTCGCCAGCTCTCGGACCCCGGTCGCAAGATTCATTCGCTCGCGCTCGAGCCTGAGCGCTTCCGGGCTCTGCAGAATCCTCACCATCAGGCTTTGGAAGAGACGGGCATCGTCGATATAGCGATACAACACCTTCGCAACATCACGTTCGTCGAAGACGCTCTTCTCCCGCGTGATCAGCTCAAGCACGATCTCGGGGCGGCGCTGGATGCGGCGTGCATTCTCGCTACGACGAGCTTCCTGAAGCTCGATGCGTTCGAGTTTGGGAGGCGCGGTCTCCTGCTTCCCGTCGGATTGCTCGGCCTTGCGCTCGATGGCTTTGGCGCCGACGCCGAGGTGAATGGTCGGCTCGAGGTCGATACCCTGCTTTTCGAAGGAGCGGCCATCGATGCGAATATCGAGGCCGGCGAGCGCCAGATGTTTGTTCTGGCAGGCAAACCAGCCGTCGCGGAAAGCGTTGAAGTCCTCAGTGCTACCGGCCCACAGGTCATAGACGATCTTGCCTGCATCATTGCGGATCGGTTTGCCGTCCCGACCGAGCACAGCGACCTTCTTCGAACCGAACCCATCTTCGGTGAGCGGCCGCAATGTCGTCATCAGGTGGACATGCGGATTGCCGGGGGCGTCGTGATAGACCCAGTCGGCGACCATCCCCTTCGCCGTGATGTGCCTCTCCACAAAGTCGCGCATGAGAGCGATATTCTGCTCGGATGTCAGCTCGAGCGGCAGGGCAATGGTGACATCCTTGGCGAGCTGCGCATCGGATCGCTTCTCGAATGCCTCCACCTTGTTCCAGAAGGCTTCGGATGCTCCCGCGACTGAGCGATCTGCAATCATGCTGCGCACCCATTCGGGCGAGTCTGCCGGAATCACAAACTCTTCGTGCAACAGCCCCAGCTTGCGGGTGTAATCGATCGTTCGCGCTTCCCGCTCGTATTCCATTTTCGCGCAGTGCCGGTAGGCCGCCGACAGGACAGCGCTGCGGCCGGAGCCGCGGGCGACGACGCTGACGGAGAAATGGGGGACGGCCACGGCGGAGTTCTTTCCCGGTTGCAAACGAAATCAACGGGTTCGTCGGGAGCGGGAGGCCGGACCAAGCAAGGGCGTCGCGTGAGCGACGTATAATTGCGCCCTTGGAAGCCGCTCCTTCGGAACGGCCGGGATCATTCACCAAAGAATCGCCCTTGGCGATTGTAGGATTCACAGTAGTGCGTTCCGCACTCCGTTCGGAAAGACTGGCTTCGAAAGACAAGCTTTCTCAGCCATGGAGACGATCGGACATGAAAAAACCTGCCTCGAAAATCCGCGACGAAATCGCCAAGTTGCAGGAGCAGCTCAAGGTCGCCGAGACAAGAGAAGCCGAGCGGATCGGCCGGATCGCGCTCAAGGCCGGCCTTGGCGAGATCGAGATTGAGGAAGGGGAGCTGCAGGCCGCTTTCGAGGAAGTGGCGACGCGGTTTCGCGGAGGCCAAGGGGGAGGGAAGGGCGCTACGAACGGAGGGAAAAAGGGTGCCGGCGATAGCAGCGGCGCAACGTCGACGCCGGCGGACTCCTCTGGTGCGGGCGCGGGCAGCACTGGCGAGGCTTGAGCGTATGGCGAGGACGATGACATCCGACGCCCGCAAGAAGGAAACGCGGGAAAAGATCGAGCTCGGCGGCCTGATCGTCAAGGCCGGGCTGCGTTACGAGAAGCGCGCGCTGTTGCTGGGCGCGCTGATCGATGTCGCCCGCCGAATCAAGGGTGATGAGGGCGAGCGATCCAGGCTCACGGCAATCGGCGCGGAGGCCTTTGGCAATGACGATCAATAGGATTGCGCTCGTCGTCGGGCCGGCGGCGCTGATGATCCTGGTCGTCATCGGGATGACGGGGATCGAGCAGTGGATTTCCGGCTTCGGGAAGACCGAGGCCGCACGCTTGGCATGGGGGCGTGCGGGCATCGCGCTGCCCTATGTCGCCAGCGCGGCGATCGGTATCGTGTTCTTGTTCGCAAGTGCCGGCGCGATCAGCATCAAGCAGGCAGGCTGGGGCGTCGTTGCGGGATGCAGTGGAACGATCCTGATCGCGGCTACCCGCGAAACCATACGCCTTGCCGCTTTCACGAAGACGCTGCCAACCGGCAAGACGGTCTTCGCCTATCTCGATCCGGCAACGTCGATTGGAGTAGGCGCAGCGTTCATGTGTGCCTGCTTCGCACTCCGCGTTGCGTTCATCGGCAATGCGGCATTCGCAAGGGCCGAGCCAAAGCGCATTCAGGGCAAGAGGGCACTGCATGGCGAAGCCGACTGGATGAAGCCGCCAGAGGCGGCGAAGCTGTTTTCCGATTCCGGCGGCATCGTCATCGGCGAGCGCTATCGGGTCGACAAGGACAGCGTCGCGGCATTGGCATTTCGAGCCGATAGCGCGGAGACCTGGGGCGCCGGCGGCAAGTCGCCGTTGCTGTGCTTCGATGGCTCATTCGGCTCGTCGCACGGGATCGTCTTTGCGGGGTCCGGTGGTTTCAAGACGACGTCGGTGACCATCCCGACGGCACTCAAATGGGGCGGCACGCTGATCGTGCTCGATCCGTCGAACGAGGTCGCCCCGATGGTCTCCGCGCATCGCGGCGGAGCGGGAAGGGACGTGTTCGTCCTCGACCCGAGGAAGTCGGACATGGGCTTCAACGTGCTGGACTGGGTCGGCCGTTTCGGCGGAACGAAGGAAGAGGATATTGCCTCTGTCGCATCGTGGATCATGAGCGACAGCGGCGGCGCGCGCGGTGTCCGTGACGACTTCTTTCGCGCGTCAGCCCTGCAGTTGCTCACCGCGCTCATCGCCGATGTCTGCCTGTCCGGTCACATGGACGAGAAGGACCAGACGCTTCGCCGGGTGCGCATGAACCTGTCGGAGCCGGAACCGACCTTGCGCAAGCGCCTGCAGGACATCTACGACAATTCGGGTTCGGATTTCGTGAAGGAGAACGTCGCTGCCTTCGTCAATATGACGCCGGAAACCTTCTCCGGCGTCTATGCCAATGCGGTCAAGGAAACGCATTGGCTTTCCTATCCGAATTATGCCGCCCTGGTGTCCGGACGGAAATTCTCGACCAGCGACATCGCCGCGGGAAATACCGACGTCTTCATCAACATCGACCTCAAGACGTTGGAGACTCATTCCGGTCTTGCGCGTGTCGTCATCGGCTCGCTTCTCAACGCGATCTATAATCGCGACGGAAAGCTTGAAGGGCGCGCGCTGTTTCTTCTCGATGAGGTCGCCCGCCTCGGTTACATGCGGATCCTCGAGACTGCGCGCGACGCCGGCCGCAAATACGGAATCACGCTGACGATGATCTATCAGTCGATCGGCCAGATGCGCGAAACCTATGGCGGCCGCGACGCGGCAAGCAAGTGGTTCGAGAGTGCCAGCTGGATCTCGTTCGCCGCAATTAACGATCCCGAGACCGCCGACTACATCTCGAAACGTTGCGGCATGACCACGGTCGAGATCGACCAGGTCAGCCGCAGTTCCCAGGCAAGGGGATCATCGCGAACACGCTCGAAGCAGCTTGCCGCCAGACCGCTTATCCAGCCGCATGAGGTTCTGCGCATGCGGGCCGACGAGCAGATCGTGTTCACGGCCGGCAATGCACCGCTCAGATGCGGGCGCGCCATCTGGTTCCGGCGCAACGATATGAGAGCCTGCGTCGGCGAGAACCGGTTTCATTCGATGGGCGGAAGGGAGAAGGAAGGTTCGAATTCGGCGTCTGCGGTAAACGCCTATGAAACCAAACCGGCTGTAACCTCTGCCGCCGAAGAGGAATGAAAAGCTTGGCGCAAAAGAACGTCATCCCGTTCAGGAAAAATCGGAAGGTCGCCAACGACCGTCCCGGCATTAATGACTCGCGATCGACGCCGCGTCGTCATGGTCACGATCGCGGCCGAGGCTTTCCGACCGCGATTGTCTGGGCCGTGGTGATCGGCGCCGCGGGCTGGCTCTATCTTGATCGCAATGGCCATCTCGACATCGCTGCGGCTTTCGTCAAAGCGCCTGCGCAAGACAGCCAATCGGCGTCGTTCGTGATCTGCGGCGACAGCCATCGCACGAACTGCGTCGTCGACGGCGACACCTTCTGGTTCGAGGGCAAGAAAATCCGCATCGCCGACATCGATACGCCCGAACTCAGCCCGCCCCGCTGCGAAGCTGAACGGATCAAAGGTGAAGCGGCAAAGTCGCGACTACTAACGCTGCTCAACGCCGGAAAGTTTTCGCTGTCGGCCGGCTTCCGCGACGAGGACAAGTATGGACGTAAACTTCGAACCGTATCGCGTGCGGGCAATTCTCTGGGCGATGTTTTGATCAAGGAAGGCCTTGCCCGGCCATGGGATGGCGCGCGACATGGCTGGTGCCAGGGGAAATGACAACCATCATCATCGTCCGCTGTCAGGAGAGAGAGATGGGGCTTGGGATCATAGCCGGCTCGGCTGGTCGATCCGGCAGGAACGGCTCAAGCGAAAGGCAAAGACCAGAGGCGGTAAGCCGCCTCTGGTCTGGGCTTCAATCGCCCGGGTCGAAAGGCTCCTTGTCCTCAAGGCCGATGTGCCATCGTTTGTCGGACCACCGGGAGGGGAGGTAGATCTCATCACCACCGAAGTGCGCGATGATGATCTTTCCGGGCTCGTGGAACAAACCGAAATCGACCTTGTTGTCGATGGCCCAAAGCAGCGCCGCAGACAGAAACTCGCGCGAGATATCGGCGGGAAGGTGCACTTCAGCATCGAAACTGCTGCGCAGATGTTCAAGCCCGGTCGGCTGCTGATCCGCAAGTTTCCGCTCTTCGCTAACCGGCTGTGTGATGTGATGCTGTGTCATCAGGGTCTCCTTTTCGTTTTCTGGCGAAAAGTGTCCGCACCGAAGTCCGTGAGGGGTCAGGGACCGCTGAACGCGGCCGCCGTGCGGCGAGCGGAGGAACCGACTTTCTCTGTGCCGCTTGCGGTGCGGGGAAAATTGGAGGGGCCGCGATGTCATTGACGCCGGAACGGCGGGTGCAAGATAGGACGTCAGAGAGAGATAGGACCGCGTCCTGAAAAGGACGCGACCGCTTGCCAGCTCTGATGGCCAAAAGACCTTCAGTCAGTGCACCTTCAGCTCCGCTCAGAACTCTTCCCAGGTCTGCTTGACGGCGGCGTTGCCGGAAAAGGCCTTGGCGACGGCGCCGACGATCCGGCGCGCGGGCGATGCGACCGGCCGGCTGGATGGGCTCGCCTCGGTGAGGGACGCCGGCCGGCGCATGGCTTCGCCAAACTGGAACTGGCTGATCAGGTCGCGAAGCCGTCCTGCTTCACCGGCAAGGGTCGCGCTCGCCGCATTGCTCTCCTCGACCATGGCCGCATTCTGCTGCGTGACCTGATCCATCTGGTTGACGGCGGTATTCACCTCCGCGAGACCGACCGATTGTTCCCGGGCCGATGTCGCGATCGAGTCCATATGCTGGTTGACGGTGACGATGTAGCCCTCGATGGTTTTCAGGGCAGTCCCGGTCTCGCTGACGAGCTTCACGCCATTCTCCACCTCGACGGAGGAGTTGCGGATCAGCTCCTTGATCTCTCTGGCGGCCTTGGCGGAGCGTTGCGCGAGTTCACGCACTTCCTGTGCAACAACCGCGAAGCCTTTGCCGGCCTCGCCGGCACGGGCCGCTTCGACGCCGGCATTGAGCGCAAGTAGATTGGTCTGGAACGCGATTTCGTCGATGACGCCGATGATGTTGGAGACCTGCTTCGACGATTGCTCGATCTTCTCCATGGCGTCGACAGCACTCGCCACCACTTGGCCGGATTGGGAGGCACTGGTATTGGCCTGGGCGGCGATCCTGCGGGCTTCGTCGGCCCGCTTGGAAGAATTGGCGACATTCACGGTGATCTGGTCGAGCGCCGCCGCCGTTTCTTCCAGCGACGCGGCCTGCTGCTCGGTGCGCTTGGAGAGATCATCGGCGCTGATGCTAACCTCGCGGCTGCCGCTATCGATGGCGTTGGCCGCGTCGGCGACGGAGCGCAGCGTCTCGGCAAGCTGGCCGGCCGCGCCATTGAAATCGGCGCGCAGCGTCTCGAATTCATCCGCGAAGGGCTCGGAGAGACGGAACGTCAAATCACCCGCAGAAAGGTGCTTGAGCCCTTTGCCGAGACCTTGGGTGGCTTGGGCCATGGCTTCTGCCCGGAGGCGATCGCTTTCAGCCTTACGGCGACGATCGTCTTCCGTCAGGTTTCGCTGTTCTTCCGCTTCCTGCTCGAGGCGAATATTGGCGACCGCATTGGCGCGGAACACTTCGACAGCGCCGGCCATGTCCGTTATCTCGTCGCGACCGGACATGGGAACCTGAGTGGAATGATCACCGGAGGCGATACGGCCCATGACCGTCGCAAGCCTGATCAGCCGCCGCGTCACGAAACGCCGGACGTAGAACAGGGCGGCAAGCGCGGCTGCAATCACCAGAAAGCTCGTTGCCGCATTGACGGCGACAGTCTGCTGGGTCATCCCCCGAGACAATTCCGCAGCATTTCGGGCGGCCTGCTTTTCCTTCGCCGCGATCAATTTGACGTCGACGCCAAGGATGATGGAGGTCACCGTCAGATCATTCAGCATATCTGCGATCTGACCGTTGACCTTGGCCTGGGCGGATCGAAGCGCAAACAGGCCTTCAGGACCTCCACCCTCATTCTGGAGAGCCGTGACAAGCTGTTGCATCGCAGCACTACCGCCTGAAGCTTTCAGCCGCGCGAGGATGCTGTCAATCTCCTTGCCAGTCGCATCATATTGATCCTTGACTGCGGCCAGTTCGGTGTCTGACGCATCCGGTATCGCCGATATCAGTGTCGATATCTCGGCGGCCGCCATCTGGAGATCGGTCAGGGCACGCGATCGCTCGATACTGCTGTCCACCGCTCCGACCTGCGCGTTGCGGAGCATTGACGCCAGGGACTTGTAACGGGACAGAGCGCGAGCCACGCCCTCCTGCATGCGGAATTTCGCCTTGATCCGGTCGGAAGATATGGCTGTCAGCTGATTGAGCTTTGGTTCGAGGCTTTGGCTCGTCTTCTCGACCGAATCGAGCAGTTCCGGCGCCACGCCAAGGTCGCGCAAAGCCGTCAGTCGACCGCTTTGACCGGCGAGGATGGCTTCCAGGCGCTTCGAACTTGCGTCGAGCGAAGCGAGATCCGGCTCATAGACGAGATTGGGCGCCTCTGCGAGAAGGATGGCGCTTTCTTGCGCGAAGGCGAGGGATTCGGTGACGGTTGGGAGGGTTCGATCGCCGAGTTCCTTGACGATGCCGGAACTTTTCATCGAATACCAGGACGAGGAGGCGCCGGCGATGGCGGCGAGGGCAGCAATGCCGACAAATGCCGCCGTCAAGCGTCCGGCGATCCCGAAATTACGTCGGTCGTTGGATTTCGCTGTTGCTGGTGTCATCGAAGACGGCTCCTTGGATTCGGGGCGACAGTGGGCGCTTTGATCACGCCACGCTCGCTGGGGTGGTTCGAATAGTTTCGTGATGACATCGACTTCTGACGTTCATCGAGCCGCGGTAACGCGGGGCAGGCATTTGTCTTACTTGCCGTACAGGGCCTTAAGATCGGTGTCGGTCAGGCTGCTTGGCATCCAGAACTTCTCCGACAGGTCAGCGCGGTAATTCGCCTTTGCCTTCTGGATGTCCCAGCCGTCGGGCTCATAGACATAGCGTTTGTGAATGGCTTTGCCATCGAGCAGCGCGACGGCAGCGCGAACAGCTGCGGCCCCTTGTTCCGGCCCGTATTCGGTGGCGATGGCATCAACCCCGCTGTCGATCCATTTCTGGAGAAATCCGTTGTTCACCTCACCGGTGATCGGCGGAACCTTCGCGCCATATTGCTGGAAGACATCCATGCAGGCGCGGCTCATGTCGGCGCCCGATGACCAGATGCCGTCGACCTTCGGGTTTTCGAGATAGAAGGTCTCGCAAACCTTGTGGCCGTAATCATACGACCAGAGACCGGCATCTTCGGCCACGATCTTGATATCGGTGCCCTTGATGGCTTCGAGCAGGCCCTTGTAGCGGTTGATGTCTTCGGGATGAGTCGGCAGTCCGCGCAGGACCCAGATATTGCCCTTGCCTCCGAGTTCCTTGACCAGGAACTCTCCCGAGACCTTTCCGAAGTTCTCGCCGCCGCCTTGAATATCGACGGTGAATTTGTCGGTTTTGGTAAGGCCCGTATGGACGATGACGGGAATGCCGGCATTGACCGCTTTTTCGATACCAGCATCTGCGGAGGTCGGAGAGACCGGTGTCACGATGATGGCATCGACCTTCTGGGCGATCAGCTCATCGATATCGGCGATCTGCTTGGCCTGGCTGAGATTGGCGTCGAGCAGCACGAACTGAGAAATGCGCGGATCACTCTTGGCAGCGGCTTGCGATTCAGCGGCCATTTGGGCAGCCCATGTGTTGGCGTTGACGCCAAAGTGGCTCATCCCGATTTTCCAGGGGCTCGCCTTCTTGAATTTTTCTGCGGGTATTGTGTCCTTGTCACCAGGGCGGGCTACCACCCCGTTCATCAAGTCTATGTCTTGCGCTCTTGCGCTGTGGCCAAGGAGGAGTGCTGCTCCCAAGAGGAGAGCATATTGTTTTTGTTTTGCGAACCCAAGCACGGTCTGTCCCCTCACGTATGGCCACGATGGCGACGATCGTCACCCACTCGAAAAACTTCAGTCATCGGATGCATATCGGATAGTGCTGCCGCGATAGTCGCCAGCTGCGGAACCGTCGCCCGCTTCGCGACTGGCTACCTGCGCCGTTCCTCCGCTCCGGCCTTTGATCTCGGCTTGGTAGGCGAGAATTGCCTTCTGCGTACGTTCAGCTTGCCGCAGGACGCCAAGCAGGCTCTCCGTCGCCTTGAGAAAGCGGCCGCCTTCTTCTTCCATCTGGTCGATCAGTGCACGTTGTTCGGTGCTGAGGCTGCGCTCCAAGGGGAAGTCGATAATTTCTGCCATGTCTCTGACTTTCTCTCATTGCGCTGCAGTGCCTGATCCGCAGGTGCTTTGCCTAGTTGAACCTGATTGCAATAATAATTATTCAGAGAGAATGAAAATTAAATTAAAGTTTGAATGAAGTCGTCGGATCCACTCTCGGATGACTTGCACGGCCATGTCCGGAGCGCTCGGGATACTGCAACTGATCGCGCGAGGTTGGCCCTGTGCCATCCGCGAGAGGATCGTCACGCGAATGCGCGGAGACCGACTGGGCTCCGGGAGCCACAGCGACTAGAGCCGTGCGGCTGCGCCGACTCGCCCAGACAATCGCTCAGGTTTTGAGAAACATCACCGCAATGAATCGGTTGGCCTCGAACGATTCAAAACTGTCGTTGGACGCTCGGGCACGGATCGGCGACTCTGCGAACATGGTCACGCAACCTTACCAGCTCTACATCGAGCGAACCGACACGGCGAAGAACATGGCCCGCTTTTACGCCATGCAGATTTCCATATCGCTTTTCGGGGAAACCTGCCTGACGCGACGCTGGGGGCGGATCGGGACCTCTGGACAAATGATGGTGCACCATTTCGGGCGGGAGGAAGAAGCGGTCAGACTGTTCCTCGACCTGACGCGGCAGAAGCGAGCTCGCGGCTATCGACCGAGGACTTTTGCCCAGCGTCCTCTCAGCTGACCAACGATGACGCCCGAGCCGGAACGAAGGAAAAGGGCCGCCGAGGGCGGCCATGGCGCGTCATTCGCGCCTATTCCAGTCGGTCTCGAAGTTGAGCTCGATCTCGACGAAGAACGGAATCTTGATCGCGAGCTTCAGCCCGAGCTTTCCCTTGCGGAAGAAGTGACAGATCACTCTCCCGAGATTACCGAGCCGGCGGCCGGTGGCTGCAAGGAACTTTGCGAGTTGTTGCATGGTAGGTTCTCCTTTCGAATTGCTGATATCGCGGGGATCGAAAGCAGACCTCGGAGGAGGGCCGCACCGGAACGGTCGAAGCGCGAGCGGAGAACCTGGAGCCGCCTGAATTTTGACTGGGCGAGGAGCCGCATGCGGTGGGGAAAATTCTGGTGGCGCAAGGTTGCGGCGTGACGCGAGGACTGCAACATCCCCTGACGTAGATGACAGCTGTGTCGAAAGGAGAGATGCGATGGCGCGGTTGTTCCTCGGGCGGAAAGCGCTGGAATCGGAGACGGTGATCGCCGACGAAGCTCGGCTCTGAAATGAGAAGAGAAGCCGCCTCAGAAGGGCGGCTCGGCCTTGATGGTGCCGACCTGCTCGGCCAGTTGCACGGCGAGCTCGGCCCGTGCAAGTTCAAGCTCGCCCTCGATCTGGCGGCGCTCGGCCGCGTCGCATGCGTTGTTCAGCTCGGCCCGCAGTTCTTCGATGTGCTGTTCGATCGTCATGATCTCATCTCCTTGAGTTCGTGAAAGACGAGCTCGCAGGGCGGGACGGGATGGCGGGGTCAGGGATCGCGATAGCGACCGCCGGAGGCGGCGAGTGGGGGAGCCGAATTTCTGGATCGGGCCGCAGGACCGGGCCTGAAATTTGGGGGTTAACCGCTCGTCCTTGATGCCGTCGGCCCGGCCCGGCACCATCAGGAAATCTGAGCGGCTATCCCCGTTTCCGCATGGCACCAAAAAGCCGGAACCTGGCTCGATGCCTGGTGCCGGCTTCTCACTTTGGCGGGAGAGGCTCCGCCGGATCGGCGGAGCCTCGAGAACCTCAGTCGCGGTTGGGGCGTGACCAGATCAGCTGCAGGCCATCTTCGCCTTCGACTTCGGCCAGCGTTGCGTAGATCGGGGCGGGGAAGCTCGGGTCGTCGAGCTTGACCGAGAGATAGTCGCGGCCCTGCTCGGAGGTCTTCTGCCAGGCGGCGCCGAGCTCGACGTTGCCGGCGTAGATGCGGAAGTGCGGCCCCTTGTCGGAGGGGTTTTCGACGCGGGCGATGCGGGCCTTGACGTTGAGGGCGAGGGTGCGGATCGAGCCGGAGAAGCCGTTTTCGGTGGAGGTGAAGGTGCCGATGGTAGCCATTGTCCAAGTTCCTTTTGCTGTTTCGGGCCGCTCCATTGCGGCCTCGATGGCTGTCGCAAGGACCGGGGACGATCGGACCGCACCCAGAGGGCCGAAATGAAATGGAGGGCGGCCGGGAGCAACTTTGTTGTCGCGCGAGGAATGGCGACGAAGTCGGCAGGGGAAGAAAGTTTCGAATGGCCGTTGCGGGAGGACGATCGAGGCGACGCCGCTCTCCGGTCAGACATGCCTCATCGAGCCCGCAAATGGAGCGCCGCTAACGTCAGGTAAAGGGACGGGACAATGGCTCCCCTGAAGGGCAACGGCAATAGGCGAAAACGGTGTCGTGGCAATCCACATCGGCAAACGTCCAGGGACGCCGTCCGACTGCATCAGGCTATCCGGAAATGGAGGCCGGAAATCCGTAGCTGTTGTCGGGCAGCTCGGAGCTCACGGCCATGTCGAGAGAATTGTCTGCACGGCGAAAGACCTCGTAGGTGATCCTGTCGACGATTTCATTGTTTTCTCCGAAGACCAGCACGCGTGGCTTGAGCTTGATGATGTCATCGATTTCGCAAAAGACGCTGGACGCGATGATAATCTCATCGCCTTGCTGGCACGTGCGAGCGGCCGCACCGTTAAGAATGCAGCACCTGGAGCCCGGATCACCGTAGAGCACGTAAGTGCTGATCCTTGCTCCGGACATCTTGTTCCAGATTTCCACATATTCCAGCGGTTTCAGACCGACCTCCCGGCAGAAGTCCGCATCGATCGTGATCGAGCCGTGGTAGTTCAGCTTTGCGTCGGTCACTCGAATGCCATGCAGCTTCGCGCCCACGTATTTTTCCACAGCCTGCCCCTTCCAGTTGATATCCTCGCATCCTATATTTGTGCGACGCAGCATTCCGCAACAACCCATGTGGCGAAGTGTTTTCCTTACAAACAACCTGGACAGGCGGGGGAGGGTGGGAATCCTTTTGTCGCGAATGGCGACGGCATGCCGTCGAAACCGTCGGTATGAAACTTGGAATGACAGCCTGTTGTGTTCGGTGGCGTGCGCGATATCGTTCAGGCGCGATTCGTCGCCCAGGAGGATTTATGCGTCAGCAGACAAAACCGTTCATCGTCGAGAGGAAGCCGTCTCGCAAACCCAAGTCCGATGCCACGAAGTCATCGATCTGGGGCACGTTGGACCTCACCCTGAACCAGCATCCGCAAACCGAACCAGAGCCAATCAGAGAGACGGCCGTCGGTACTGGCGACCGTCCCTGATTCAAAGCACGCCTATGCCGCCGCCTTGTCGGCACCTTCCGCGGACGGCTGCAGACCGTGAAGATAGCTGACTGCACGCTGCGCATGCGCTGCCGCCTGAAAGATCGCCCACTTGTCATTTGAGAGAACGGTGAGCCACGACTGAAGGTAAGAGGCGTGATCCGGTCGCGGCTCCAGCTCTGGAGCAATCCCGAGGTCCGCGCAGAGAAAGCAGCTGCCGAGTTCGGCAATCAATTCCTCGCGGGCGCGCTCCGTCCGGTCCTTCGCGTAGCGCGACAGATCGCGATCAAGACGATCTTTGGCTCCAACCCAATGAATTTCCTCATGTCCAAGGGTCGCGTAGTAGGACTCCACATCCCGGAAGGTCTCGAACGGCGGCATCTGGATGTGGTCGGTCACCGGCGAATAATATGCCTGCGATCCGCCATGCCGGATGACGGCGCCAGTGTCGCGGAAGAAGCGATCGGCAATCTCGATCCGCTCAATCGGATCGAGGACCGGTGTCGGCCGATGGTAATAGTGGTCCGGCAGACCGTCGATCTGGTCAACGTTGAAGACGAAGTACGCCTTCAGAAAGGGAATTTCCCGATCGACATCGTTGCCGTTGCGGTCGGTCTCCGACTTCGTGAAGCGGCTCGCGAACACGACGGTCGAGCCGGTCTCGCCCTTCCGCACGGCCGATCCCAGTTCAAGCGCCTGCTTGAATGTCATCCACATCGGCGAGGAATATCCACGGGCCAGGCCCTCCGACCAAAGCAGCAGCACATTCATGCCGGAATAGGGCTGACCGTTGTGGCGAAGCGGCCGGGTGATACGACCGTTCGTGTTCGCGGCGTTCCATGGCTTCATCCATGGGCGAACTCCTTTCTCCAGATCCTCGATGATCTTGTCAGTGATCCGCGTGTAGATGTCGGCCCGCTGGCCTTCGTCCTTCCTGCTCATTTCAAACCTCCAATTCAAGGAGGTCGCGCCGATCGCGACCCCGTCACGGCGGTCCAAAGTGCGGAGCGGAAAGGGGTGAGGGCACCGAAAGGCCGGAACGGACGTGGAGGACGGCGAAGCCGTTGCCCGAACGCCTCGCTCCGCCAGGACCAAAAGCCGGACGGGTTCGCGACGGGCCGATCTCGGCGTCACTGCTTCAGGAGATTCAAGGAATTGTTTCGAGGTCGGTCGACCTGAACTCATCCGCAGTGGCGAGGATCGGCACGCCATGGAATTTGGCACAGGCATAATGCAGGCAATCGCCGAGGTTCAGGCCATGGCGGCCGCTGCGATAGCGGTGAGCAGCGACAAGGGCGAGCCTCGTCGTCTCGGATGCGGGCGGAAGATCGCGAATCTCGATTTCCCGCGCTTCGAGGAATTCCATCACGATCGTTTCGACCGCGGGCACTGGAAGATTGAACTTGTCGGGCCGTGCAAGGCCGAGGACTGTTTCGAGAATGGCGACCGGAGATGTGAAGGGATGTCTGGCAGAAGCAACGGCGTCGGAGACGCGCGCCGCTTCCGGCTCATCAGAGAGAAGCGCGATGATGGCGCAGGCATCGACGAACATCAGGCGTCATCCCACATTTCGTCGAAGGCTTCAGGAGGAAGAGGCTTGCGGACGTCGTCGCTCATCGCGACCCCATGCTTTTCCCGCAGCCGCGCAGCAGTCTGCAGTGGCGTCTCCGCGCGATTGCGACGCTCGATCGCCTCCCGCATGGCAATGACGATGGCGTCGGTAATGCCGACGCCGGCCATTTCGGCGAACTTGCGCGTCAGCGCGTCCGCTTCCGGATTGTTGACGTTGATCGGCATGGGTCGTCTCCATGTAGATAAATCTCGAAAATAATGTAGATCATCGGGCGACCTTTTCCAAGGCCGTAGGCACGCTTGCTTCCCGACATGGAAAAAGGCGGGGCCGGAGCCCCGCCCGAAAGCGCTCAGTCGAAGGCCGACATCTGTGCTTCGGCCGCCTTGCGATCAAGAGAGTGACCTGGGTTTTCGACGGGCCGATCGAAGGGTTTCCAGGCCTCACCGACGATTTGCTTGTAGGCTGCAACGGCGCCCTCCGCGGCCACCCGAAGCGCATGAGCCTGCACGCCCATGTCGGCGGCAAACTCGCGTCTGCGCTGGGCAGCACTGTCGTAGCCGACAGGGCCGTCGAGGTCCTCGTCGCGGGCGTCGTTGGCAGCCTTGGCCGTGGCATCGCGTGCCTCGGTGACGGCGCGGCTATAGAATTGGCCTGCGCCGTGCGCCGAGCCGACGAAGGCGCCGACGATCCGCTGCAGATGGATCTGCATGGCCTTTTCGCCGAGACCATCGCTCAGAGCATCGGCCGTCTCGGAGATCAGACGCTCATGGAGATCGCGGATTCCGTCGCTGTCGACGATCGCGGTTCCGAAGCTCTCGGCGATCTTCAGCGCCTGGGCACTGTCGGGGCATGTGAGCCGGACCATTTCGACGGTTGCGCCTTTGCGCAGAGCCACGACGCGAGCGGATTGACGAGGGGAGGTAGCGGGCTTTGCCATGATTTCTTCCTTTCAACCTCGAAGCGGCTCCGGCCCCGTGCCGATTTGCCCTTCGGTGCGGTCGCCCCGAACCGGCGGAAGACGGGCGCTTCAAGGTCCGGAGACGACAGGCTGAGCGGAGCCGGTTTGCGGGCAAGCGGGGCATCCTGCCCTGCGAGGCCCGCAAGCCTGCTCCGTGAGGGACGGCGCCTCCGGCCGCCGGGCGGCGCGGATAGCGGCCTTGAAGCGAACGGCCGCTGGTTCAGACCGCAGCAAAACCGAAGGGCAAATCGGCACGGGGTCTGGTCCAACCAGGTACTGAAAGGAAGATGGCTGCCGGGACGCTATACGTCGTCACTTCCCGAACTCGCCGCACGCTCAATTGGCGCGATGATGGTCTCGGCCGAGGGTTTCGGCTTGGGCAGCCGATAATATTGCAGCCAGCTCGGACCGTGCGTGTTTCGAAGACCGCGGAGTGTCCCGCCATCGTCATAGGGCGCGCCACCCATCCAGACGTTGTTCAGGATGCTCTTCCAGCGACGCCCGTGTCTTGCGGCATAGGCCTGGAGCGCGGCTTCCTGTTCACCGCTCAAAGGAGGAAGTCTTTCGCGCTTCGGAACAGCGCGCTGCTTACTCGAGGCAACGTCAGCCTGTTCCTCCCTCGCGGCGATCATTCGTTTAAGCTCCGCAACGCCCGCGTCGAGGCACGCCTTTCCGTTGAGGTGGTGGAACTGCTGCCAGAACGCGGTGCGTTCCGCGGACGATGGCCCAATGCCGGCGCTCCGTTCGAGGTCTCCGATCGTACCCATGTCGCTAGACCTCCGCTCGTGGCTGAGCCGCGTCGCCAACGGGTTCGAACCGTTTGCGAAAGGCGGCTATCGCTGCATCCTGCCGAGCCAACTTTCGTGTCAGCGCGTCAACTTCCGGCTGACGCTCCGCTGTCAGGGCGGCGAGATTGTTGCGATAACGTTCGAGGAAGAAGCCCGTATCCGGCGCCTTTCCGCGCCGATATCCGGTTTGCCGGCGCGCGAGCTGTGGCAGGATCGATGTTATCCGGCGCAAGACCTGGCGATCGATCAGTTCGAGCTGGCGCTGCGTCTGCCGCCGCGCTTCTTCCATACGCGCCAGTTGCGCATGGTGGATTGGCATTGCAGCCATCACGCATCCCTCCCTTGCCACCCCACAAAACTGGAAGGACCGTCACAGGGATTATGACGGTCAGGATCGATGACGAAACCGAAGCGGTCGCGCGCGGCATACTCGGCGCGGGGCACGAGAAAGCGCATCTCCTCCACCCGCCCATCGCGCCGGCCGCCTCGCGTGGCGATGACCTCCGTCATGTCGGCATGGCGGCTGGAAAAGATCGCGGAGATCACGATCCAGTCGCCGGCATGCTTGCGCTCGAAGGCTTCCCGGTCCTTTGTCCAGGATTGGCCGGGCTGGAGTTCGCGGCCGTGGATCGCCTCCCAGGCGGACGGCCAGCTATTGCGGATCGTCTCATCGGCACATTTGCGCTCGTAGGACGTGAAGAGATCTGGGAAGGTGAGGGCGACAATCGCCCATTCTGCGTCCTCCTCGTACCAGGGCAAGGACTTTCGCAGCATCGGAAGGACGCGGGCATTCCGTTCGGCCGACAGATGAAACCCGCCATGACCGGCGGTCATATGGGAGACGATCCCCTCGGCGTAGATCGTCGCGAGCTGCGACAGACCCCATGGCGTAGTCGCTGCCATGCGGCTCTGGATCCGCCCGAGCGCGGATAGTTCATGGCTGTGCCGCGCGGTCTCGAACACGCGCGCGCGGAACGCTGTCTCATCTTCGAGGCGCCCTTCGTGACCGTGGAAATCCTCCCGCGTCAGCTCTGACAGCGGGCGAGTGAGGCGCCAGGCGCTCGCGAGGAAGCTGGCGCCATCGCGCGCCGGCACCATTGCCAGGAAGGTATCGGCGATCCGGGCGACCGGAAAGCCGTCCGCGCTGACGCCGAATTTCACCGCGGAGTCGTCGGCGGTAGGAACCCTGTCGTGTTGAAGATCGGGCGTGCTCATGCGGCAACCCTCCCTTCGACATGAGCCGCCGCGACCTCGTCGGCGGTCACCTCTTCGAGGATGGCATTCGGGTATCCATGCTCTTTCAGCCAGGCCACCGCCGCCTCGTGATTGCCGGCGAGATGGACAAGCTCCGCGTTCGCACCGGCGCGATCGAAGAGGCGGATAGAACCGAGTGCGGGGCGTTCGAGAACCTTGAAGGCGAGATCGGAATCGAGACCGAAGGTTCGGTGAATGCGCATGACGACGGTATTCTTTCCGCCGAAATCAGCCTCATGCAGCGTGAAATGCCCGGGCGAGGCGTAATTTCCGGATTGGCGCGGACCCTCCTTGCGGATCAGGCGGCCTTTGCTGTTGCGGGTTTGCCAGGCCGCCAGCTTCTTCTTGAAACGCTCGGGCGGCCGAGGGCTGCCGTCGGACCAGGCGACGATGGAGCCGATCGGGGCGAGGTCGTAGATCAGGGACGCAGACATAAGACATCTCCTTGGAATTCTGCGGTTCATGGAAACGAAGCCGCCGCCGGTGATGGCCGGCGGCGGTTGTCGATCGGATGAGAAGGGAAGGGAGGCTATTCGGCCGCAATGCCGTAGGCGGTTTCGTCCTCGTCAGGAGCCCCGTCGTCGGCCTCCGGATCGGGGGCGTCAAGTTCGGCGGCCTCGCCGGCGGCGCTGTCGTCCGCGAGTTCGCCAAGACCATCGCTCGTTTCTTCAGTGGTGACGCTGTCCTCCTCTTCGACGATCTCGCCTTTCTTGATCAGGTCGGCAAGTTCCTTCGGATCGGGCGCGAACAGGGCTGCCGGGTGGACGAAGTGCCCTTCCTTGAAGTGCTCGACGAGTGCTGCGCGGGTCTCGCGGACCTTCGGGCGCGGCAGAACCGGGGTGTCCTTGCACGACGCCTCAAGCGCCGCCCGCGACAGGCAAAGCAGGAAATCTTCGGTGCCCATGTTCGGGAGATATCCATCGGCGCCGATGGCCTCGCCGGCGATACGTGACACGATCCCGCTGTTCGACATGCCGCGGCGGCAAGAGAGCACATCGACCAGCATCGAGCGGGCGGCAACCCGCAACGTGTCGATCTCGAAGGACAGCTTACCGTCAGAGTCGAGCAACCGAACCGCATGGCGAGCGAACCGCTTCGTGCCGAAGACGGTGTCGTTTGCCCCGGAGTCGACCCGTACATTCAAGCCGGCGAAGGCGAGCACGAGGAGCGCCGTCAGCGTGTCGTCCTCGATCGGCGCGCGAGCGAGCGCTTCGTGCAGCGCGTCGGTCCTGAGGTCACCGATCATGTCGTGGCCCTTTTGCGTGACATCCGGACGCTGTTTCGGCGCGTCGATCACATCGTCGCCAGCGGTGGCACCACCTCCAACGACCGCTCTCTTGCCCGCCGTCTTCTTCTCCTCCGGCATCCGGTAATGCACGGTCTGAACCTTGCCGTTCCGATCCAGGTACATTGCGGTGTGGTCGCCCTTGCCTGGCTTGCCATAAACGCGGCTGGCCTTCTGCGGCAGCTTTACGTCACCCCATTGCGTGACCTCGGCGATCACGCCCTTCTTCGGCAGATTGTTGGTCATCCACTCCTGCTGGGCGCCGAGATAGGCTTCGACGTTGGTGGTGTAGCGGCTGTCCTCATCGGCAGGGGCAAACAGATCCTCGATCCATTCGATGCCATAGGCTTCCCTGAGATCGTCGCCGAAGCTCGCATCCTTTGCGTACATGCGGGTCTTGCTCAGCGCGTTGGCGATCTGGAACCACGTGGCAGGCTGGCCCTTCTTCGGCTTCTGCGCCTTCCAGACTTCCTTCTGCTCATCGAGGTGTGCCGCCGCGATCGTTCGAAGCTGCTGCTCGTTCGGCATGTCGCCGAGCGCCATTTGGTCGAGCATCGCCGGAAAGACATTGGCGAGCAGCCGCAACTTGCGAATCTGCCGGACGGGGAGGGCAAGTGCGACCGCAATCGCTTCCTCGGTCCAGTCGAGTGCGATCAGGCGTTCGATGCCGCGCCACTGGTCGACGGGGTTGAGCGGCTCCCTGGCGATGTTCTCGACCATGGACCGCATGGCGCCATTATCGTTAGCGGCTTCGACCACGAGAACCTCGATTTCCTCAAGGCCCGCGGCGATCGCCATGCGGGTCCGCCGATGGCCGGCTTCGATGACGTAGCCGTTTCCGCCATCGCTTTGCGGAAAGATGACGGGCGGCTGGATGATGCCGACGGCTTTGATGGTCGCGAGCAGCAGCGCATCAGCCTGCGGGGTGGATTTCGACTGACGAGTATTGTCCGGGTTGTCCTTCAACGAGCGCGGATCGACCTTCATGATGTGCATGGGATTTTCCTCTTCCGAGATGCGGGACACGGCTCGCTTGCCGGTCCTTCCTGTCTTCGTTTCTTTCGAAGACACCTCCCGGACCGCGGGGCGGGCGGCCCGGCGCAACTGCGGCCGAGCGTCCCTGCTGCGATGTCCGAGCGGGGCTAACAGCCCTGCGCGGGACGAGTGGCCGGGATGCGCAGGCGGCGGTTGAGCGCAAGCGGCGACTGGAAGACCGATCTGCGACCGGTTTCTTTTCCCTCTTCCTTCTTTTTGTCCTCCCTCCTTCCGGAAACTGCCGCTCACACTTTTGATAGTTCACAGCAACCGGAAACGCGCCTTAGGCTGTCGCAGCTCAAGGAGGTTTCGATGCACGATACAAAAGAGATATTTGCCTATCAGGTCGTTCCGGGAACAGACGAGATCCTTGCGTTCACCGAGACTTTGGGGCTCGCCTGGCAGGAGGCCTCCCGACATTTCGAGGGGCTGAAGGCCATGGACGAGAATGTCGAAGCGGGGTTGCGATCTACAAAGTCGGTTTGAAGAATCCGAGCCTCTCCGACTTCGTGACCGTCCTGAACGACCCGGAGGATATGAGCGGGCGGCTGATCGAAAAGATGGAGCGCGTCGAGGTGATTACCTGAGCGGGGGAAAACCGCGACGAGGATGACCGTCGTAGGGGTCGCTTCGATGAACGGAAATCAGGACAAAAAAAGAGGGCCACGAGAAAACTCGGGCCCTATAGGTATGAAGGTAATTTAAACCTCCAGAGGGGAACAGCTGCTGCGGCGGCACTGGGAGGAAAACCGCCATGTGCATCAGCTGTGAGCACTATGCTCAAATTTCGGTCGGAAGGAAAGCAAATATTGTGCAATGCAGCTATGCAAATGCTGCGTCGCATCAAAACCGCGATTCCATTCAAGCAGACTCCGCCGAGGCGGCGTCGTTCTGAACTGACGCGGCGGCAAGAGCGTCCTCGACGTCACGAAGCTGTCGGCGCTTTTCGGCAAGTTCGTCGGCGAAGGCGAAAGTGCCGCCTTCGCGCGAGCGATAGGAGACGAGCCGCCGGTGCGCATCATCGAGGCGATGGCGATAACGCTCGCGTTCCTCCTCGAACCCGTCGAGCGCATGCTCGAGGCGGGAGATGGCGCCGAGCGGTGTCACTGTGACCGCAAGGTCAATCTCGTAGGCGGCGCCTGTGCGCTGGAGCGTGGTGGCGTAGCGATAGCCGTCGCCCTTTCCGAAGCGCTCTCCCTCATAGACAAGATCGAAACCGCCGATAGATGCGAGGTGAACCTCGCCCTCCTGTTGGAGCTGGAGGAGCGTGAGAACCTCCTTCATCAGCGCGCGACCGGCTTCCTTGCGCTCATGGTGAAGCTTGCCCAGCACGGTCATCGCGAAGGCATCGCCGGCGGTCGGAACGAGCCGACCGATATCCTGGCCGATCTCGCCGATGCGGCGGGTCGACGTCTCGATGTCACGCTCGGCATCGCGCATCTGCCGGCGCACCGCATACTGGTCATCGTCATGGGCGGCGCGCAACCGTTCCAGTCGCGCGATATCGGCTTCGAGACCCGCTTTCTGCATCAGCCGCTCGTCGCCGGAGGCGATTGCCTTGGCCATGGCGAACTGGTTCGCCTGCCCTTCACCGAAGTCTTCGAGCCGGCGGATCGAAGTATCTCCGCTGAGCGCGGCGGCGATGAAGCGGGCCTTGCGCTCGTTGTTCTGCCACATGGAAGCGTCGAGGCTGCCCTCGGTCGCATAGGCGAAAATGTCGACGACATCGTGCTGATTACCCTGCCGGACGATGCGGCCTTCGCGCTGCTCGATGTGCGACGGCAGCCACGGCACATCGAGGTGATGCAGCGCTTTCAGCCGCGCTTGAGCGTTCACGCCCGTTCCCATCGTCTCCGACGATCCGATCAGGAACCGAATTCGGCCGGCGCGCACGTCGGCGAAGAGCCGTTGCTTGGCCTCGGTCTTCTTGTAGTCCTGCATGAAGGCGAT
Source organism: Agrobacterium sp. ST15.13.013 (assembly GCF_027956525.1). NCBI lineage: Bacteria > Pseudomonadati > Pseudomonadota > Alphaproteobacteria > Hyphomicrobiales > Rhizobiaceae > Agrobacterium > Agrobacterium sp. ST15.13.013. The sequence goes on along the minus strand of NZ_JAQKGP010000030.1, from coordinate 11,858 downwards.
TTCGGACGGGGGAACGCCCAGCCGCACAAACTCGTCGCGAATCCAGCGGTAGGCGGAAAAGCCGCGGGTCTTCTCGACGTTGATCGTGCCGAGATCGCTGAAGATCATCTGCGCGGCGCCGGGCAGGTCAAAGGGTTTGCCGTCCGGCCGGACGTAGGTATCGTCGCTCGTCTCTTGCCAGATGCGGAAGGCATTGCGGACGAGGAGGTTGAGCTTGTTGTCCTCCTCATTGTCGTTGGCCGGTATCACGAGGCGGAGATCGATCGCCGCATGGCGACCGTCGGTAATGACCGAGAGCAGGATATCGTCGCCGGGCTCAGCCGGTCCCTCGCGCATCTCGATCGCCTTGATGCGGGCATCGAGGATCTGCTGATAGGCCTTGAACGCCGGCGTCGGCTTGACGGTCAGGATCTGCCGTCGGCCGGTGGAGATATCAGGCACCTTGACGTATTCGCGGAGATCCGCCGGCATGACGACGTCGGCGAAAGCCCGGAACATGGCGATCAGTTCGGGCACATTGACGAAGCTCGCGAAGCGGCTGACCGGCTTGTATTTGCCGGACGGCTGGATCTCCAGCTCGGTCGTCGTATCGCCGAAGCAGGACGCCCAGGCATCGAATTCGTGTAAGCCGCGCTCGGCGAGAGCCTCGTGGCCGAGCAGGCGCTGGATCGAGAACATCTCACCGAGTGTGTTGGTGATCGGCGTGCCGGAGGCGAGCACCAGCGCGCGGCCCGGGTTCTTCGTTTCGAGGAACCGGGACTTCACATAGAGGTCCCAGGCGCGCTGCGAGCCGTTCGGGTCGATACCCTTCAGCGTCGACATGTTGGTCGCGAAGGAAAGCTTGCGGAACTCTTGCGCCTCGTCGACGATGATCTGGTCGACACCGATCTCGGAGATTGTGAGCAGATCGTCCTTGCGGGTCGCGAGCCCTTCCAGCCGTTCCTGCAAGCTTTCCTTCAGTCGCTCGAGGCGCTTGCGCGACACGCGGTCCTCGCTGTCCACCTTGGTCAGCAGATCCTCGTAGAGCTCCAACTCATCGTGGATCATCTGTTGTTCGAAGGCGGACGGCACGGCGATGAACCTGAAGGCCGAGTGCGTGATAATGATCGCATCCCAGGTCGCGGTCGCTGCCCGGCTCAAAAAGCGAAGCCGTTTGTCCTTGGTGAAGTTGGTCTCGTCGGCGACGAGGATCCGGGCATTGGGATAGAGTGCCAGAAATTCCCGCGCCGCCTGCGCCAGGCAATGACCAGGGACGACCAGCATCGCCTTGGCGATCAGGCCGAGACGTCGTTGTTCCATGATCGCGGCCGCCATCGTCATCGTCTTGCCCGCGCCGACGGCGTGGGCGAGATAGGTCGATCCGGAGGAGATGATCCGCCAGATGCCGCGTTTCTGGTGCCCATAAAGAACAAAGGCGCCAGAGGCGCCGGGAAGTTTCAGATGCGATCCGTCGAATTTTCGAGGCGCGATGTTGTTGAACCGGTCGTTATAGACCCGCGCCAGCCGGTCGGTGCGATCCGGATCGGTCCAAACCCAGTTTTGGAAGGCTTCCTTGATTTTCTGCAGCTTGTCGCGCGCCGCCTCGGTATCGACGACGTTCAGGACCCTCCGCTCGCCACCGGCATCCTTGTAGATATCGAAAATCTGGGGAACACGGCTGTTCAGCGCGTCGCCGAGCAACTCGCCGGCATCACGGCGGCTGGTGCCCCACTCCGATGTGCCGGCGGCGCAGTAGCCAAGCTGCCGTGCTTCCACCGTCCAGCTGCCCAATTCCGGCATATGGTGGATCCTGATCTCGGCACCCATCATCTCCTTCACGAAGGCGACGACGTCGCTGGCCGGAATCCAGGGCGCACCGAGACGTGCGGTGATGTCGGACGGGCGAAGATCGGCGGGTTGGACTGCCTGAAGCGCGCGGACGTTACGCTCGTAGGCTGGATCGAGTGCCGCGGCAGCTTCGGCGACACCAAGCTTGGTGCGGACCGCACCGGAGAGGTAGGCATCCGACGTCTGCCAGGAGCCATCGGCGGGATCCTGGAAAATCGCATCGCCGAGCTCGTCGACGACGGCATCGGCATGTCTGTGCAGCAGTTCGGCGATATGCTCGACATCGACGCGGCCACGTTCGTTGAGCACCACGGCCAACGCATCCGCCGCACTGGTGATTTCGGGCGGCGCAGGCGGCGCGATGACCCGTTCGGAAAAGATCGGGCGCGGTTTTGCGGTATCGGTGTCGAGGTCGTAGTCCTCGATCGAGGCGACCAGCCAGCAATCGGGATCGTCGAGGAAAGGCTGCAGGTTTGGACGGCGGTGCGTTTCGCGCACCTCGCCGGATTCCTCGTCCTCGCTGATCGAGACGGTGGTGTGGTTGATCGGACCGAAATCACGCACGAAGCTCGACCAGGCGATGCGCAAGCGAACCTGCAGATCACGCCACGGCCGATCCTGCTCCTGGGCCCTCAGCACCTCACGCACCGCGTCGCGGATTGGGATCAGCTTCTTGATGATCCCGACGTGCTTTTCCGGGATGCCGTCCCCGGTGCGCCCCTTGCGGACTTTGACCTCCACGGGTGCGCCGTCCACCATCTGCATCAGGCCGTGCCTGTTATCGATGAAGAAGCTACCCTCACGGACCTTGGCGTCACCGGGGCGAAGATCGATGATCTCGCCGAGCTCGTCCTCGAGGTCGACGTCGATTGCGGTCGGCTCACCGTCATAGCGGCCTTCAGGCAGCAGGCGAACGACGTTCTTTAGAGCCGCCTGCAGGTCCTCGCCAGCGCGTGGCTGGCATGTATAGGTCTCGCCGAACGGTCCGGAGGTCAGGGCATGATCGCCGAGGACGAAATTAGGATGCTCTGCAAACCAGCGGTTCACGCGAACTGCGCCCTCGTCTTGGCTTTCGGGCCGCACCTCCTCGAGATCGAGCCATGACAGATCGCTTGTCGGTTCGCCGACCTTGCGCTTGCGGAAGAACAGAAGGTCGACCACGACATCCGTGCCAGCATCGCGGCGGAAACTCCCCTCCGGCAATCGGATCGCGGCAATCAGGTCGGCGGTTTTGGCGATGTACTCACGCGCGGTCGCGTCGGCCTTGTCCATCGTGCCGGAACTGGTGACGAACGCGGCGAGCGCGCCGGGCTTCAGCAGGTCGATCGAACGGGTGATGAAGTAGTCGTGCAGCCTGAGACCGAGTGAGCGATAGGTCCGGTCAGACCGGACGGTGCGATCGGAGAAGGGTGGATTGCCAATGGCGAGATCGTAGATCGGCGCCAGATCGGCGCGCGCAAAATCGCCATTGATGATGCGGGCCTTAGGCTGCAGCAGCTTGACGATCCGGGCCGTGACGGGATCGAGTTCGACGCCGGTGACGAAGGTCCTGTCGCGAAAGGCCGCCGGCATCAGAGCCGGAAACAGGCCCGTACCGATACCCGGCTCGAGCATGCGGCCGCCACACCAGCCCAGGCGCTGCAAGCCCGACCAGATTGCCCGGATGATGAACTCCGGCGTGAAATGGGCATATTGCGTGCAGCGGGCGAGCGACGCGTAGTCGGCATCTGAAACGGCACTTTCGAGCGAGCCACCGAGCTCGCCCCACCCGGCCCGGAAATCGACTTCGCCGGGGCGGCGGAACATACCGTTCGCCAGTTCGCTGGCGCCGAAGCCGGTGAAGCGGATGAGTTGCGCCTGCTCCTTCGCGTTGGCTGGCCGATCCTGCTTCTCGATGTTGTTCGCGATCAGGATCGCCGCAACATTGGCGCGAGCGCGATCCTTCCAGGATCCGGCCAAGCCCCGATCCGCATCGTCGAGGTAGAAGTTGCACCGGTTGCCCTGGCGCCGGGGCGCCGGACGTTCTATCGCCGCGGCCGGCAAGGCCGGGGAGGGAGAGGGCGGCGTCGGTTCCGGGTCATCGTCGTTGGCCGCGACCGTATCGAAGCCGCCGAACGGTGTGACGCCCAGGCCGAGGCCTGATGACAGCGCGCTGCTGCCGAACATGTCGAGAGTGAAGGGATCGTTGCTCATGGAGGTTTCCTCGGAAAATGGCGAGCGTCATCACCCCGCGGGAAGCACTTGCGGGGATTAAAGGGAGCTCAAGGGTTTGGGATAGGTGGCCAAACGGGCCGGACTGGTCGCGAATTGCCTAGGGCTTCGCGACCAGGAAGAGCTGCATCGAGTCCTGAAGGAATGCGATACGCAGGTGCGTCGCCTCCGGCGCGGCCGCCATCATCGCTTCGAGCTGTTCCGCATCGACGAAATCGACTCCGTCATCGCCGCCGAATGTCCGGCGTTTGACTGCGAACCAGTCGTCATTGGTGCGGGGATCGCATTCCTCGGCATAAACGACCAAAGGCTTGGCGCCATCGGGCAGCTTGCCGTTCGACAGGAGGTAGACTCCTTGGTCGCCGACGAGCCAGAGGCCGGGCTTCTCGTCCTTGCCAGGGCGCAGGCCGTAGTAGGGGTTACGAAAGCCGCCATTGGCTTCGGCGTCGGCACGACTGCGGGCGACGACCTCGCGGACGGATGTAAGCGGGAAGGAAAGCATAGTGTGCCTCCCTCATGCGGCAATCGGCGAGGGGAGGTGGCGCAGCTGCACCGGCAGCTTCGCCGCGATCTCGTCGTCGGTCAGCTCGTCGAGCAGTTTCAGAGTGCTGCCCACTGCGCCGCCGTAGAGCATGATCGTGCGCTTGCCGCGCGCAGCTTCGTCCCAGCGATCGCCGGCATAGCCACGATAGTCGTCCGCCGTGATGCTCCAGATATGCTCCAGGCGTTCCTCGCGCGTCATGGCGCGCACCGGCCGGCTCTCACGCTCGATGATTGCCACGCGCATGCGCTCGACGGCGCCTTTGTCCGATAGATCGCAATAGCCGTGGAAATGTCGGATGACACCATCGATGCGCAATGCGAAGAACACTGATGTCACCGAACCCGTCAGATACTCGCGCATGGCGAACATCGACCCGCGGATCCAGAGCGGTGGCAGGATCTCGAACATATAGTCGTGCTCGGTCTCGGCGATCTCGAACCATTCGCCGGAATAGAGGAGCGAGGCGTCACCGTCCCAACGGTTCGGACGTTGAGCGTGCCGATCGAACATCCGGAACATTTGCTGGCGTGAGGCAACGCCGTGGAAGACCTTGCGGATTGCGGGAGAGGGATACATCTGCGGCTCCTTGGAGATGGTTCCGGACCGAAGTGCGGCACTGTCCTTCCGACCTTGCCATCCTCTTCAGTCCTTCATGACACCTCCCGGGCCGCCGGCATCGCGACCGGCCGGGTCAAGGGCCGGCTCGCCCGGGCGAAGCTTCCCTTGACGCGGGCGGCGCGAATGCGGCACGCCGCCTTCCTTCCTTTCCCTCTTTTCTTTCTCCCTGATTTTCAGGGTTTCGTTCCAATCCTCCTCGGGCGGGCGGAGCCGCGACCAGTCGCAGCCGACGGTATCCGCGAGCGCCCGCAAGCGCTCGGCAAACATCTCTCCTTGCGGATTGCCGTCTGTCGCGGCGACGAGGAGACTATCTGCTCGCGAGGCCATCTGCCGAAGCGCCGCCTCCGTCGACGGCGACCATCCGCCCCCGGTACTGAGATACACGGTTCCATCGCGCAGCCCCTCGATGGCGGCAAGGCTCATGGCGTCGATCGCAGCTTCCGTCACGGCCAGGCGCAACGCTGGGTCCGGTCCCAGACGGAAGAGGACCTTCGTTCCACCGGAGGCAAATCCCCGATATTCAGGACCGCGCGCCTCCCAGCCGGTCACAACTCCGGCATTGTCGGTGTGCGCTGCCCACATGCTGCCTTGCGGGCCTTCCCGCAGACGGTCTTGCCCGATCGTGGCTCGGAGCAGAGTGGCAGGAAGGAAGCGCTCACCGTTCAGATAAGCCCATGTCGACGAGCTGGGCCACGGCCGGCGGCGTGCCTGCCAACGCTCGGGTAAAGAAAGATCGAGGTCTCGGTCAGGCCTCGGCGCCTGCCATTCCGGCTCCGTGATCGCAAAACCAACAAGGCCGGCGACCCTTCCGGCGCCTTCGAGAAAGCCAACATGATCGAGATGTTCGACAAGTCCGAACACATCGCCTTTCGCATCGCCGAGCGGATCGAACCATCCGCGACCGTCATGGGTGACGATGATAATTTCGCCCGACCGGCGGAACTTCACCGCCCGCCGGGTACTCTCCTTTAGATCGATGGCGAAGCCCGCCTGCTCAAGAACAGCCGCGCAGCTCACCTGGTCGCGCAGCGCCTCTATTTCCTTTCTGTCCATGCTTTTCCTCATTGCCTTTCTTGCCCGTCGCTTCGCAGGCGCGCTCCACCCGCCGCGAAGAGCAAAGGCCGCAAGGGCGCGGCTGACAATTGTCGGATCATGCAATACCCGGCCGCGGCGCAGCCTCCCTTGCGGCCTGCCGCGCGCAAGCGGCACGCCGAAGGCACTGGCGGCCGGCTCAATGAGCCGGCCAGGGGAAGAACTCATTGACGATCTCAAGGGCGTCACCGGCGTCGATCTCGTCAGAAGGGAGGACGCCATATTCGCCGTCGACTTCGAAGACGGTGACCGGGACCATCAGGTCGCGGGAAAGCTGGAAGGCGTGGGACTGAGCGAGGGAAAGATCGTGCGACATATAAGAGGCTCCTGCGGGAGCGGGCCAATCCCGCTCGATGGCTCCTCAAAAGGCCCGGCGACGGGCGCGATCACCGCGAGGCGAAGCCGAAGCGGCCGCAGCTTGCTAGCGGACCCTTAACGGGTTGATCGTGGAAGATCCGGCGCCGGGCCAGGACGCCATCACAAAAGAGCGGGATTGGGCTGCTTCCGGGGGAGATGAACGGTTCGCGCACGCATTTCATACCATGCCAGTTTCGCGGCTGACTTCCGCAACACGAAGATGGTTTCCGCTTTCGACATTGCCGTTGACTGGCAATCTATCTCGTCCGGATCGTTTCCGACGGCGTTTCGCCAAAAGCCTGATAGTAGACGGCCGCAAACCGCCCCATATGGGTGAACCCTGCACTGCGTGCCGCGTCGGCGATCGACCGCGAGCCGGTATCGTCGACCAGCGCTCGGCGCGCTGCTTCGAGGCGGATCGTTTTGAGATAGCCCAAAGGCGTTGTGCCCTTGAACCGCTGGAAGGCGACCTGCAATGCTCTGACGCTCGTACCGGTCTCGCTGGCTATCGACGCAACAGTGAGAGGTTGCGACAGGTTGGCATGCATATACTCGATCGCCCGTTTCACCTGCCGGGGCACCGCCGGCGAGACCGGCCGCTCGAGCCGCGGCATGTAGCTATTGGGAACAACCTCCAGAAGTGCGATCATCGTCGACTCAAACAGCCGCTCGATGGCAGCCGGCGCCAATCGATCCGCGTCGGAAAGATTAAGACAGCTCCATACGAGATGGCCGAGTGCGGCCAGCCGCAGACCCTTCTCGGTGGTCAGATCGACGATGCGGTCGAAATGAAGGTCTGCCGTGACAGGCCCATCCAAGAGTTCACTGACCTGTTGCACCATCGCCGACTTTGCGAAGGAGAGGCCGATATAGCTGGAATGTTCATGAGGGGTCAGCTCATCGAACTGAGCGAGATCCTCCAGAAAACCAACTGCCTGTGCCGTCGAAAGGCGCAGTGCCCCCGAACGTGTCCCAGGCGTGGTGGATAGGGGCAGGTAAAGCAAATAAGCGTCTGGCGCGCCATCGAACGCCAGCTTCAGGGCTGAATGGCACTTTCCTTTCCAGGCGTGGAACCGGCCGACGATGTAATGGCTGTCCCCGACGCAAGACACGTGATCGCGATCCAGCTGACCAACCGGGCCGGCCTGCGCGATGTTGCCATGTCGGAGTGCAGCATGCTGCAATGGGCATCTCCAGGAGTTGAGTTTCGCCGCATAACCGGAGCGGCACCAAACTAGGCGTTCCCGCGGGAACCCTTTACATCCGTCGCGGCCATGGCCTTGACGAGGGATAGGACCTGACGGCGCAGTGCCGGCCTTGCTATCCTGGCGAAGGCGACGTTGAGGTCTCGCCCCTCGTCGGTATCGAGGAAGGCGCTGAGCTCCATCTCGGCGCCGGTGCCTGTCAGCCCATCGGGTTTTCCATCACGGCTCTGGCTGTCGAAGAAATACGACACCGGCACACCGAGCAGAGTGGCGACATTGAGCAAACGGCTCGCGCCGACGCGGTTCGTGCCCTTCTCGTATTTCTGGACTTGCTGGAACGTCACGCCCAAAGCCTCGGCGAGTGTGCTTTGGCTCATTCCGCGCACGCTTGCTCCCACCTCGACATCGATCGGGCTCGGCGCTTTGGCCTTGCTCTGATTGTTCACATGATTGGTCATTTCATCGCCATCCCTGTCGTTGAAAGGTCGTGGGTTTGCTGCTCGCCGCCCTGCGGCCAACATCAGTCGGGCTCCGAAAGGCTTGCCTTCTCGAGAGCCTCCTGCATCGAACTCGCCTCGAGTGCAGCAAGCGCTTGCTCGAGATAGCTTTCGATTTCAATGACGCTTCTGCCTTGGAGCAGGGCGATTTCATCAACAGTCTTTCCCATCGACACCCATCGAAGGCAGGTCTTTTCGATGGGCGAAAGCATCCAATGTTCCATGACCAACCTGCTTTCGTTGGTGTTTATTTTCATCCTCGAGCAACAGGGCGAACGATCCGCCCGATGGGTTTGCCCCTGACTTCCGCAGCGGAACGACTGGTGACCTACCTCCCGGTTGCCTCGCAGATCCGAAGAAAGCTTTCCGCGCGCAGACTGGCGCCGCCGACCAGAACACCGTCGACATTTTCAAGAGCAAGAATCTCGGCCGAATTCTCAGGTTTGACGGATCCACCATAGAGGATCCTGAGCTGTGCACCGATCGATCCATAGGCATCGATCAGACTGGATCGGATGCAGGCATGGGCGGCGAGAATTTCGCTTTGTTCGGGCAGCCGACCGGTCCCAATCGACCAGACCGGCTCATAAGCTATGACCAAGGCGAGCTCGTTCATTTCGGCGGGCAGGCAACCCTGCAGCTGGTTTTTGAGGACAGTAAGCGTCTCCTGGCGGAGATGCTCCGCTTCTGTCTCACCGACGCAAATTACTGGCATCAAGCCGGCGCTCACCGCAATCTCGGCCTTGCGCCTGACCATCGCGTCCGTCTCGCCCTGATATTGCCGCCTCTCGGAATGACCGAGTATGACGACGCGGGCGCGGGAATCGGCGATCATCCTGGCGGATATGTCGCCGGTATGGGCGCCAGCTTCCTGAGCGCTGCAATCCTGGGCACCGAGAAGAAGCCGGCTTCCGGCGATTATCCTCACGGCGGATTGCAGGAGCGTTGCCGGAGGACATATAGCCACATCCGCATTCAGCTCGCCGATGTTCCAGGCGACCTTTTCGATCTCGGCGAGATCGGCCGTAAGCCCGTTCATTTTCCAGTTGCCGACGATGAGCCGGCGGGGAGTGTTACTCAAGTTCTTGCCCCCGGTTAGTGGCTATATCGCTTCGCCATCTCGGCAAGCGGCAAGGGCTTGATGGCGGAGGCATGTCCGGCGGCGCCGAACTGCTCGTATCGGTCGCCGCAGACCGCTGCCATCGCCTCGATGCCCGGGGCGAGGTATTTGCGTGGATCGAACTCCCCGGGATGAAGGGCAAAGACGCGGCGGATCGCCCCCGTGAACGCCAATCGAAGGTCGGTGTCGACATTCACCTTGCGAACGCCGTGGCGGATGCCTTCCTGGATTTCCTCGACCGGAACACCATAGGTCGGTTTGACCTCGCCGCCATGCGCGTTGATCAGTTCCTGCAATTCCTGGGGCACGGACGACGACCCATGCATGACGAGATGGGTATCGGGCAGGCGGGCGTGGATCTCCTTCAGGCGCTTGATGGAAAGGATGTCGCCGTCCGGCTTCCGGGAGAATTTGTAAGCGCCATGAGACGTGCCGATGGCGATGGCGAGCGCATCCACCTTCGTCAAGCGCACGAACTCGGCAGCCTCTTCCGGATCGGTCAAAAGCATGTCGCGGCTGAGCTCGCCGTCAAAGCCGTGCCCATCTTCTGCTTCGCCGCGGCCGCTTTCCAACGAGCCGAGATGGCCGATTTCTCCTTCGACGGAGACGCCGACCAGATGCGCCATCTCCGAAACCTTGGCCGTGACGGCGACATTATTTTCGAAGCTGAGAGGCGTGCGCCCATCTTCAGAGAGGGAACCGTCCATCATCACCGAGGAGAAGCCGGCAAGAATTGCCGACATGCAGGTCGACGCCGAATTGCCGTGGTCCTGATGCATGCACACCGGGATATGCGGATACATCTCGATCGCCGCACGGATCAGATGCGACAGCGTCGCGTCGCCTGCAAAAGCTCGGGCGCCGCGGCTTGCCTGCATGATGACCGGGCTGTCGGTACGATCAGCAGCCTTCATGATGGCGAGCATCTGCTCCATGTTGTTCACGTTGAAAGCCGGGATGGCGTAGCCGTTCTCGGCGGCGTGGTCGAGCAATTGACGAAGGGTGACGAGAGCCATTTAAGAGCCGATCTCCTCTTGCGAGTGATGGATTTGGTGAAATTGCACCAGGCGTTGGATTTCGTTGCTCGAGCCGAGCAACACCGACACGCGCTGATGATGAGCCTGTGGTTGGATGCGAAGGATGTCTTCGGTTCCGGTGGATGCTGCACCGCCGGCCGCCTCGACGAGGAACGCCATGGGATTGGCTTCATACATCAGGCGCAGCTTGCCGCCGGCGCGGCGATTGGACTCGTCCGCCGGATAGAGAAACACCCCTCCGCGGGTCAGAATGCGATGGACGTCGGCCACCATCGAGGCGGTCCAGCGCATGTTGAAGTCCTGTCCGCGCGGCCCTGCCGATCCCGCAAGGCATTCGTCGACATAGCGTCGGATCGGCTCATCCCAGAAACGCTGGCGCGACGAATTCACGGCAAACTCGGTCGTTTCCGTCGGCACGCGCATGCGCGCGTTGGTCAGTTTGAATTGCCCGTCAGACGGATCCAGCGTGAAGCCGACCACGCCGAGGCCGAATGTGATAACGAAGAGCGTCGAGGGGCCATAGATGGCATAGCCGGCGCAGAGATACTCTCGCCCCTTGCGTAGAACATTGGTGTCGCCGTCCGCCTGGACCTGACTCACCGCAAAGATCGAACCGACGGAAAGGTTGACTTCAAGGTTCGATGAGCCGTCCAGCGGATCGACGTAAAGGATGAGGTCGCCAGCGGCTGGAGGTTTCAACCACGTGACCTCCTCCGCCTCCTCGGAAACATAGGCAGCAAGCGAGACCGCCTCGCCGCATGTTTCGCGAAACACACGATCGGCCAGGACATCGAGGAGCTTCTGATCTTCACCCTGGACATTCGTCGTGCCGGAGCTGCCTATATGGTTCTGAAAGGCTGCTTCCTTCAGGTGATCGGCAACAACGATCGCTGAGGCTGCTATGCTTTCAACCAAGCTTGCCAGGGCAGGATCGACTTTCGTCTCGTGGAGATAAGCGCCAAGTTCTATGTCCGGTGTGATTGTCATGTCGATGTTTCAACCTGTCTCGTAAATCCAGTGAGATCCGATTTCGTTACTCCGCTTCAGACGCAGTTCTGTCCGGCCAATGTAATTCGGTGGCGACCTCACGCCGCGCTCTGGCTGGCCGGTCTTTGGTGCGACAACTCCTCGGCGTTTGAGAACCCAAATTCTCGTGCATTTCCTTCGATCCTGAATTGCTGAACCAGGGCCAGCAGGCTGTCGGCCTGAGAGGCGAGTTCGCGGCTCGCGGCCGTCGTTTCCTCGACCATAGCCGCATTGTGCTGTGTCATCTGGTCCATCTGATTGACGGTCGAGTTGACCCCCTGCAGCGCACTCGACTGATCGTGGCTGCCGCGGGCGATCGTCTCG